>NZ_CP101153.1:3545704-3868041 GCF_024298825.1 Haloglomus salinum | reverse complement strand
GGGGGCGAACAGGCCGGCGAGCGGACTGGTGACCGGCTCCACCGCTCCGGCGTCCGGACTCACCTGCCCGCTGCCCTCGTCCTCACCGTCGACGCTCGCGCCGTCGCTCCCGTCCATCGTGTACCACCCACGACTCGGCCTCCGGGGATAAAACCACAGCCGAGGGCCGTGGATTGCCTCTTCTCGAGCGGCGTGATCGGCCTGTTTGTGGGGGAACAGAAGCCATTATCCTGAAGAAATACGGGTTAGGGGCGAAATAGGTATATTTGTGGAAAATCTTCGCTGTCAGATGGATACGCTCCAGTCAGCCGCCGGAGGCGACCACGACGACGGCGCCCTTCATGCCGAGCGACTTGTGCGGGACGCACTCGTAGAGCGCGACTCCAGCCTCCTCGAAGGTGAACTCGTAGCTGTCGTCCATCTTCGCGCTGCCACTGTCGAGCGCGAAGTCCGAATCACCGGTCGCCACGACGTTGTGCTGGTTCCCCTTCCCGGTCCACTCCCAGTTCACGGTCGTTCCCGTCTCCACGGCGATGGCGGCGGGGGCGAACGCGTAGTTGCCCTGGTTCCCCTCCGCGCCGACCATCACGGTTCCGTCACCGGCCGCCGCGATGGTGCCGTCGTAGTTGCTGGCCGAGGGGTCGGCGGTGAGGAAGTCGTCGACACGGGTCTGTGCCTCGCTGGAGACATCGAGCGATGTTCCACTGCCGCCATCTCCGCCGTCGCTACCGCCATCTCCGCCGTCGCTACCGCCATCTCCGCCGTCGCTACCGCCATCTCCGCCGTCGCTACCGCCATCTCCGCCGTCTCCGGTACAGCCGGCGAGCCCGACCGCGAGCGCCGAGCCAGTGGTCGCGAGTACACGCCGTCTGGTGGTACGTTCCATGACTATCTGTAGGAGACGAGCGCTGAAAAGGGGGCGTCAGGGGGCCGGGTTTGCCGCTTCGATGGCCGCCTCAGTCGTCGCCGAGCAGGTCCCGAACGCGGTCGCCGAGTCGGTCGCGCTGGTGGGCGAGGGCGCCGGCGGCCCCGGCCGCGGCACCGAGAGTCAGACCGCCCGCACCGACCGTGTACACCGATGCGGTGCTGTCCTCGACCGTGGTCCAGCTCTCACCGCCGTCGGCGCTCACGTGCACCGGGCCGAAGCTCCCCGGCCCGGACCCGCCAGCCGCCGCGAAGTACCGGAACGAGTCGCCCTCGCTGAACGAGTCATCCGCGCTCCCGGAGCCGAACTCCACGAAGGTGTCCTCGCCGACCCGAACCTCGGTACCGTCGCCGCCCTCCAGCGACCAGCCATCGGGGAGTCGGTCACGGACCAGCACGTTGTCGTCCGCGAACGCGAGCGAGAGGTCCACCTGGTTGGTGTCACCGATACGGAAGGCGGAACCGTCCATCTCGCGGCTCGTTCCGACGATGGGGTCGGCCCCGGCGAGGGGGATGTCATCGTGGATAACCGCGTGGACGCCCTGGTTGATGTCGGCCGCGAAGGTGACCCCGTTGGACTCGACGCAGCCCCAGATGTTGGGGGTGACACCGCTGAGTCCCTGCATCTTCGAACTGTCGGGGACCCCCTCCTGCTGCGGTCGGGAGAACCCCTCCTCCTCGAGAGCGTACCCCTTCTCCGGCTTCAGCTTCAGGTAGCGGATGCCGCCGTGGTAGTGCGCCTGGTGGACCCAGAAGTCGTACTGGACGTTCCCCCTGCTGTCCGTGACGACGTCACCGTTCCCGTCGACGCGCGGGTGCTTCCCGACGTCGGAGTTGTGCGGCGACAGCTCGAAGTTGGCGAACTCGATGTCGTCTTTCCCGGGGACGTTCGCGGCGTTCTGCCAGGTCCAGTTGTCGAGTTCCGACAGGGTCGTCACCTCCGCGGGGTCGTCGGGGCCGTCCTCGTTGGCGTGGTCGTAGATGCCGTCCGCGTCGACGAGGAAGACCGTCCCGGTGCTGTTCGGGTTCGTCTTCCCGTCGACGGCCTCCCCGCTGGTGGAGCCGTCCGTATCGCTCGACGGCTCCTCGTGGCTGGCGATGAGTACACGCTTCCCGTCGACCAGGTCGGGCGCGGGCGTGGTGAAGTGGCCCTGCCGCATCGGGAAGTGGCCGATCTCCTCCATCGCCGTCGGGTCCGTGGCGTCCAGCACCCGCACCCCGGCGTTCCAGTAGGCGACGTACACCGTCGGCCGGCCCGTGACGGGGTCGTCCTGCACCTCGACGTCGTGGCAGTAGAAGTCCATCCCGCCGGTCGGGGTGAACTCCCCGGCCGCGTTGTTCCCACCGGTCGCCGTCCATCGGTTGACCAGCGTGAGCTGGCCGAGCGACCGGTCGAACCGGAAGACGTAGACCCCGGCCGTGTTGTCCGACTCGATGTCCTTGCAGGCGAAGACGTAGTCCTGGCCGTCGATGCGGTGGTGGAACAGGTTGTGGATGCCGGTCGAGAACGTCTCCTCGGCGTCCACCAGTGTCGGGCTGTACGGGTCCGAGACGTCGACAGCGAGCACACCCCCGGTGTTGGGGCCAGACGTGCTGCTGTCCGCGAGGTTCACCTTCGGGCTCTTGGTCGCCTCGCTGAACAGCGCCGTGATGGGCTGGGTCCCGACGAAGACGTAGTTCCCGTCGTCGGAGAGCTTCAGGTCCATGAACGCCGTCGCGGTGTTGTTGTTCCTGAGGAACGAGACGACGCTCATCTCCGCCGTCTCGAGGTCCTCGCGGCTCTCCGCGTTGTTGTACGCCGAGATGTCGACGACGGCCATCCCACGACCGCCGCTGGAGCCACGCGAGGAGAACAGCCCGACGTACGCGAAGTCTCCGTGCGAGCGGATCTCCGTCACGCCACCCTCGTGCGAGTTCCCCGGCTGCCCCCCCGGTCCCGACGAGGGACCCTTCCCGCCGAGGCTGTGGTAGCCGACGTAGCTGGCCCGCTCGTGTTCGCCGACGGTCGACGGGTTCCGGTTGGAGTCTCCCGACTGGGTCGTACTCGTGCTTCCCCAGTCGTGGGCGCTCGCGGTCCCCATCGCACCCACGCCGAGCGCGCCGGCGGTCCCTTTCAGCACGGCACGCCGCGTTGCGTCCGACAGCTCCGAATCGTCCTTCCCTGGCATGGCTTGCCCGATACTCCCCTCGATACGTCAAAAGGGGTTCTGACAGACCCGTCCAAACGACCATCTCAGTCCCTGAACGGGCGTTCTGCGGTACCGGGTCATCGCCAGGTGCGCCATCGTCCGACCGGCGACTCCCGGCAAACCGACCGCCAGCGCTGACCTTCATACCCGTCGTGTCCCTACACCTTCCCATGACGGTCTGGGTCCTCGGCGACCAGTTGACCCGCCAACACGGGCCGCTCGCGCGTGCCGACCCCGACGAGGCGCGCGTGCTCATGGTCGAGGCACACGGGTTCGCCCGTCGGCACGCCTACCATCCGCACAAGCTAGCGCTCGTGTTCTCGGCGATGCGGCAGTTCCGGGACCAACTCCGGGCAGCCGGCTACACGGTCGACTACCGGCAGGCCGAAACGTTCGGCGGAGCGCTCGATGCCCACTTCGACGAGTACCCGGATGACGACCTCGTGGTGATGGACGCCCCCTCGTACGGCACCGCCGACCGACTCCGTTCGCTGGTCGCCGCGCGCGGTGGCACGCTGGACGTGGTCGGGAACGATCTGTTCCTTACCACTCCCGCGCAGTGGGACGAGTGGATGGACGACCCACCGTACCGACATGAGACGTTCTATCGACAGGTCCGCCGCGAGACGGGCTACCTGATGGACACTGCCGAGCAGCGCTCGGCGAGCCCTGCGACGGGGTCGCAGGACGGCGACGAACCGCTCGGCGGCGAGTGGAACTACGACGACGAGAACCGCGATTTCCCGGGGAGTGGTTACGAACCGCCGGACCCACCCCGCTACGAACCGGACGAGACGACGCGGGAGGTGCTCGACTGGGTCATGGACGAGTTCGACGGTTCCTACGACACGGAGCCACGGGGTGGGGCGTGGGCCGACCCGGGCTCGTTCGGCTGGCCGGTCACCAGGGCCCAGGCGCTGGACGCGCTGGAGCGGTTCTGCACCGACCGGCTCCCGGAGTTCGGCCCCTATCAGGACGCGATGCTCGACGACGAGTGGGCGATGAACCACGCCCTGCTGTCGGCCGCGATGAACCTCGGGCTGCTCCACCCCGCGGAGGTCGTCGAGCGTGCCATCGAGACGTACCGTCACGACGACGCGCCCGAGGTGCCGCTGAACTCGCTGGAGGGGTTCGTCCGCCAGGTCGCCGGCTGGCGGGAGTTCATGCGCCACACCTACCGCGAGGCGATGCCCGAACTGGCGAGCGCCAACCAGCTCCAGGCGACCGAGGACCTGCCGGACGCGTACTGGACCGGCGAGACGGAGATGGCCTGCCTCGCCGATGTGGTCGATGGGGTCCGCGAACGGGGATACAGCCACCACATCGAGCGGCTGATGGTCCTCGCCAACTTCGCGCTCATCTACGGGGTCGAGCCACAGCAACTCAACGAGTGGTTCCACGCCGCGTACGTCGACGCCTACCACTGGGTGACGACGCCGAACGTCGTGGAGATGGGGTCGTTCGGCCACGGCGTCTTCGCCACCAAACCGTACGCGTCCTCGGCGAACTACGTCGACCGGATGAGCGACTACTGCGGCGACTGCCGGTACGCGAAGACGAAGACCACCGGCGAGAACGCCTGCCCGTTCAACGCGCTCTACTGGGACTTCCTGGGGCGCAACGAGGACCGCCTGCGTTCGAACCACCGGATGGGGCTGGTCTACTCCCACTGGGACGACAAGGACGACGACGAACGCGCGGCCATCCGCGAGCGCGCCGCCGAGGTCCGCGACTTGGCATCGGAGGGGGAGCTGTGAGTCGCCCGATTGGCGCTCACTCGGACAGTCGGCGGAGCCGGTCCTGGGCGTTCACGAGGGCGGCCTCGTCGTCCTCCGTGAGATACCGCCACAGTTCCCGTGCCACCACCACGAGTACCTCCGCGTCCTCCGGTGGAACGGCGCCGTCGAGCGCCTGCACCCGCTTGATGTGGGTGTCCAGCGGCCCGAGTACGTCGGTCACGTTCGGGTCGGGATGCTCCTCGAGGTACTGTCGAAGGTCGGCGCGGTAGGCCTCGATAGCGGTGGCGTACGCGAGACCACGAGCCGCCCGCAAGGAGTCGGGCACCGCATCCGGCCCGGGTCGTTCGGACACGTCGCCCTGCAACAGCGAGAGGAGGTAGTACTCCTCGGGTTCGTCGACGGCGCGATGGCGCGAGAGTTCGCTTCCGACGTGACGGAGCTCCATCGCCGCGAGATAACGGTCCGACAGCGGCTGCAACGCACCCGCGTCGATGAAGCCATAGCCCCGAGTGAACTCGCGGGCGATGTCCGCGGCGCTCTCGGCGACCTGTCTGAGGGGGGTCCCCTCCTCCAGTTCGTCACGGGCCGGCGTGAGGTCCAGCGACCGCGGGGTCGCCGTGTGGAGGGTCCGGTCGTCCTCGACACCGACCGACCGCAGGCTCCCACAGGAGGGACATTCGACGCTCCCGGTCTCGTAGTAGGCCCACCGCGTGCCACAGTCCTTGCACTCGCGCTGCCCGCGGATCTTCATGTGGCGACGTACGCGGCACGAGCGGAAAAACTCTCAGTTCGCCCCTGATTGCTCCCGGCCGTGTCGCTACCGCTCGAGCGCCTGGTCTGCCTCCACCTCATCGGCTGCCGCCAGAATCTCGGCTGCGAGCCTCCGAGCTTCCGCCGGCGTGTACTTCGTCCGGTCTCCTCGGGGCTGGGTGATGTCCACGTACCCTCCTCGTGGGTCGATGTATATCGGGGCGCGGTGCTCGAGCGAGGTCACGGACCGGGACTTCGACATACATCCTCCCTCGACCCGATATCTCTTCAAAGTTATCCAGGATAGTCGGAAGAGAACAGACGTACAATAATTTCTGAACCGATGCGGCCGTCGTACATTTCGAATCCTCGGTAGGAGTCGTACAGGTGGTCGGTCTCAGGGGTCGTCGACGCGCACGCTGCCGTCCGCCTCGGCCGCCTCGGCCGCCGTGAGGATCTCCTCGGCGATCTCCCGTGCCTCCTCGGGCGTGTACTTCGTGTGGTCGCCGAACTCCTGCTCGATATCCACGTACCCCCCCGTCTGTTCGATGAAGACGGCCGCTCGGTGCTCGATGGGCGTCACGGGGTCGGATTTCGACATGACGGCGTGTATGTTGGCAACGTATGTCAAACTTTCCCGTCGGAGCCTCGCTCGCACGGACTCCGTTTCGCGAGACCGGAAGGCTGATACCGGACGGCCCGGCAGAATCTCCTTGTATGCTCAGGCGGTTGGTCCCCGCAGTAGTCGTGGCTGTACTGCTCGTCACGAGTCCCGTCGCCGCGGTGGCGGCGGTCCCTCCGGATAGCGGTGATGGCGCGGGTGGCACCCGGTCGGACGGCGCTGGGAACGGTAGCGCCTCTGGTGGTGCCAGTGGCAGTGCCTCCGGTGGCGTCGAGAGTGGCGCCGGCGGGAGCGGTGCCGCTGGGGATGCCGGGGGCGCAGCGAACGACACCCGTACGGTCCCCGGCGTCGGCGGTATCATCGATGCTGCTCCGGCGACCGATGGCGGCCGGTATCTGGTCGGAGCCATCGGTCTCCGCGAGACGAACTCGACGGTCACCCGGGTCGCCCCGAACGGGACGGTC
This sequence comes from Haloglomus salinum, assembly GCF_024298825.1. Lineage (NCBI taxonomy): Archaea > Methanobacteriati > Methanobacteriota > Halobacteria > Halobacteriales > Natronomonadaceae > Haloglomus > Haloglomus salinum. The sequence goes on along the minus strand of NZ_CP101153.1, from coordinate 3,861,353 downwards.
CGGTGGACCCGTTCGTTCGGAAGCCCCAACGAATCCCGCCGTGTGACAGCCGTCGTCAGCGGTGACTCGCCCGGCGCCTTCCTGCTCGAAGTGAGCGGCCGCCCCGGTCCGGCCTCGGACGAGACACCACCGACGCTCCGCCTGCGCCGCATCACCGCGGATGGAGACCTGGCCTGGCAGCGTTCGCTCGGCAACGCCACGAACGCCCTACGAGGCCCGGTGCTGCTGGCGACCGACGACGGCGTGGTGCTCGCCCGAACCGTCGACTCGGAGCCCCCTGCGACCCGGGTGACCCGGTTCGCACGGGACGGAACGCCCCTCGGCGACCGGACGTATCGTGGCGGCGTCCCGCGTGCGCTGGCCGAGACGGACGACAGCGGACTGGTCGTTGTCGGGCAGCGGGAGTTCCGACGTGGCTGGTACCTCCGACTCGACGGTGACGGCGATATCGTCCGCAACGAGACCTTCGCGACCGGCGACCGGCGAATCGTTGGTGCCACGCCGGCCGATGACGGTGACCTGCTCGTCGCCGGAAGCGCGGAGGTCCGTGGATTCAGCGGGAGTGACCCGTGGGTGGCGCGGCTGGACGCCGACGGAACGGTCCGCTGGAGCCGCACCTACGGGACGACCGACCGGGAGTACCCCAGAACCGCGGTCGCGACGGACCGTGGCATCCTGCTGCTCTCGACGCGCGACACCGAAACCGGCGCGCACTCGACGGTCCTGACACACGTCACCGCGGAGGGTGAGGTGGCCACCGGCGCCGTCGCCGCGAAGCGCGGACTCACGAGTCCGGTTCCGACCGGCGACGGGAGCGTCGACCTCTACGGCTTCGCGCTGGACCGCGAGAACCGAACCGCAACCGGTATCGCGCGGACCGTCGACCTGCCGCGCCCGGCCGCCCCCGACTGGCCGGTTCACGACACGGTCACGTCGAACCGGACGTTCTACCGGGGCGAGAACCTCCGGCTCCCCGGAGACGCGAACCGCACGTACGGGCTGTATCAGCTCCCGGGCGAGTACACGGAGTTCGACCAGCCCCGTCTCGTCCGCCGGGTCGGACCCACGACCGAGGGCGTCCCGGCGTTCGAGACCGCAACGCTCCGCAGCGGTAAGTACGCGTTCCGGGCGCCCGGCAGCTTCTGGTACCGTATCGACGACGGGCGCTACGAACTCGTCGAGGACCCCGGGGCGGCTGCGTTCACGCTCGCGGAGCAGGACATCTGGCGTATCCAGCCCCGGCGGTCGGTTCTCGAGACGTTCGCCGGCGACCGGCTCCTGCACGCTCGCGTGGAGTCGGACCCGGCCAACATGACCGCCCGCGTCGGACTCACCCGGATGAACGGCTCCAGTGTCGGGCAGGCGACCCTTGCGGACGCGCTCGCCCCCGGCGCCGACGAGCGGGTCGACGATGACCGCGTCTTCACCGTCGGCGACCGTGCGTACGGCACGGTCGAGCTCCGTGATGACCGGAACCTCACGCTCGATGCCGGTGCGCTCCCGGCCGGACTCTACGAGGTGACGCTCACCGGCAACCGGACCGCCGACGCCACCGAACCGGCCACGGCCACGCTCGTCGTCGTGACGGAAGAGCGAAACGTCTCGCTGACGCCCGTGAACCGGACACTGAACGTCCCGCAGAACGGCACGGCCACGACGGACCTGACGCTCGCCGGCACGGACGCCGGCCTGCGTGCCATCCGAATCGATGCGGAACGACGAGGACAGCCAGCGCTCAGGCTGGATCTCGAACTGACCGATGCGCTCGATACCGGCTCGCTGCGGTCCGGTGCGGGCATCGGTGCCGGTCGCTCGACGGCGGACATCCAGACCCTCGATGTCCGCGAGGCACCCAACGGTAGCTTCGCCGTCGCAAGCCTGGCTGTCTCCCAATCCCGGTTCGGCCGGGACCGGTCCGACGGCGATACGCCCGACCAGCAGACGGTCACCGTCGGGCTGACGTACGCCGTGGACGCCGAGGGTATCCCGTACAGCGTCGCTCAGGACGAGACCATCACGGTCGTCCTCGAGGAGGAGAGCTGACGAGGGCCGACCTGACTCGGCTGTCGGGCGGGGGTTACCGACACTGGCCACCCGGACATCTCGGCCCCCACGCGAGGCTTTTTATCGGGAACCGACTGACGGCTCCCCATGACGGTCCGCATCCTGCACGTGAGCGATTCGCTGGTCGCCGCCGACACCCCCGCCGTCGAGGGGCTCCGCCGGGCGGTCGAAGCGGCGCTGGCCCGAGAAGCCGACGCGGTCGTCCACACGGGGAACCTGCTCCGCCGTCCGACGCCCGACGGGGGTGATATCGAGACCGTCGCATCTGCGCTCGAACCGCTCTCCGGAGCCGGCATCCCCTGCTACGTCGTCGCCGGCCCCCGGGAGGCCGCCGGGGCGCGTGACTCCCTCGCGATGCTCGCCGAGCGTGCGCCCGTCGAGCGCCTCGGCGCGACGCCGACGTACGTCGAGAACACCGTCGCACTGTACGGTATCGACCGTGGTCCCGACTTGGAGGAGGCCCTCGCCAGCCTGGTCGACGAGGACCTCCGGACCCACAACCTCCTCTGCCTCCACCGGGAGTTGACGCCGCCGCTGAACCCGTACGCCGTCGACCTGCAGCCGTTCGAGCTGACCGACCACAGTGCCGTGTACCTGAACGGGGTCCTCGCCGGTGGCAGCGACGACCCCCGCGAGTGGGTCGCCGACGAGCACGGCTACCACGTCTCCTATCCCGGCACGACCAACCCGGAGGTGGCCGACGACCCCGGCGACCGCCCCACCGCCGCGCTCCTGACGGTCCGTTCCGCCGACGAGGCCCAGCGGGAGGTGATCGAACTCAGGCCTGACGGGGCCAAGGGGGGTCGTGCCAAGGTCGACGCGGCCCCGACAGACGACGATTCCGGGTCAGCCGCCGGGACTTCCAACCGCGACGACACGACGCCCGGCCCGGATGTCGTCACGCCAGAGGCGGAGATGGCGCCGCTACTGGACCTGCTGGAGTACGACGAGGCATCGCTCGCCGATGCCGACACCGAGACGCTGACGGACCTCTACGGGCTGCTCTCGCAGGTCAAGAGCCTGCTCGACGACCGGCGCAAGGAGGTCGGCGAGGTGCTGGAGACCCGGGTCGCGGCCGACGAAGAGTACACCGGGCGGTACGCGACCATCAGGCGGACACGGTCGACCCGCCGCTCGCCGAAGGACGACGAGACGGTCTTCGGGGCGCTCGACGAGGCAGGGGTCGACCGCGAGACGGTGCTAGGCATCGACAGCTCGAAACTTCGCGACCTGGCGGACTCGGGCGACGTACCCGAGGCAGCCGTGTTCGACACCGAGGAGCGGACCTACATCCGACGGCAGGACCTGTCGATCGAAGAGTAGCGTAGGGAAGTTGGGATGCTCGCTAGGGGATTTGAACCCCTGTCATCGGCTTTCTTCGAAAACTTGGCGAGTTATCGCGCCGTTTGATATCGAACACGCCAAATTTTCTCGAAAGGCCAATATGATTGGCCGGGCTACACCAAGCGAGCGTACCCCGAGGTACACCCCCCGGTAATAAAATCGCGTCGGTTCACGACTGCCCGACACCGTCGGGTGGGTGGATTCCTGACTCGAATTCGAGGTCACCGTGTTCGGCCTCCATGTGGCACGGTCTGCAGAGGAGGACCAGGTTCGAGAGGTCGTGCGCGTCCCGTTTTTCGGCCTCTTCGGACTGGTCGAACAATCTCAACGGGACGATGTGATGGACCTCCAACCTGTCTTCGCTGCCATCAGTACCACAGTTCTGGCACACTCCGTCTCGCTGTTTCACTCGCTGTCTGGCCATATACCAGCCAGGACCGTAGTTGTCGTCGTGCCCGCCTTGCCACTGCGAATTGTTCTCACCCCTGCTCGACTCACTCATCTTCCGTCGTGTCTCTCTTGGTCTGGTGAAACCACTCAGCGAGTCGGAGATACGCTCACGAACCTCCGCTGGAATCGTCTGGCCCTGCTTCGCCTCTACGAGACGTTCGCGCCACTCGTCGGGATACTCGCGGTCATGCAGCGTTTCGGAGATCGATTCCTTCACCGATTCGTCCCGTTCCTCTCCGTGAAGTGGATGATTCTCGCCCTTCAGGTCTCGTGTCTCGACTCCGTTCCGTTTCATCCACTTCCGGACTGCCGAGGGGGTCACGTCACACTCCTCGGCGATTTCGGCCTGGGTCATGCCTTCCCCGTGGTACTTCTCCCGGAGCCAGTCGAGGTCGTGAGACCGCTTGGCCATAGCCCCAAGTCCGGAGTCTATGGAAAAAGCACGGGCCCGCCGCAGTGAAAGTGAAACGCAGGATTGTCCGCTGTCGGCGCTCTACTTGCCCTCGAACTCGGGCTCCTCGTCACCCATGAAGGCGGTGATGCCCGTCATGAGGTCGTCCGTGTTGATGAGGTGGCCGAACGCCTGGCTCTCCAGCTCCAGTCCGGCCTCGCGGTCGTGGAGACCCTTCAGCATCGCACGCTTCGTGAGCTGCTGGGCGATCGGCGGCCCGCCGGCGAGGTCCGCGGCCCACTCGTGGGCCTTCTGTTCGAACTCCTCGTTGTCGACGACCTCGTTGACGTAGCCGTAGTCGTACATCGTCTCGGCGTCGAACCGCTCGGCGGTGAAGACGATCTCCTTCGCGCGGCCGAGGCCGACGATGTCGACCAGGCGCTGGGTGCCGCCCCAGCCCGGCAGCAGACCGAGGTTGTGCTCGGGCGTGCCCAGCTCGGAGCGCTCGGAGGCGACGCGGATGTCGGCACACATCGCCATCTCGAAGCCGCCGCCGAGGGCGAACCCGTCGATGCCGGCGACGACCGGCATCGAGCACTCCTCGAGCTTGCCGAACGTGGACTGGCCCTTCTGCGAGAGCCCGATGGCGGAGATGGGGTCGGCGTTGGAGGCCATGCCCGTGACGTCGGCACCAGCGGAGAACGCGCGCCCCTTGCCCGTGATGAGGATGGCGCGCACCTCGTCGTCGTCCTCGAGGAGGTCGACGGCGTCGGAGAGGTCCTCCAGCATCTGCGGGTTGACCGTGTTCATGCGGGCCTCGCGGGACAGCTTGATGTGCCCGACCATGTCGCCGGGGTACTCCAGCTCGATGGTCTCGAACTCCTCGAGGTCCTCCTCGTCGTCGGCGTCGTGGAAGCCGCCGGCCTTGGCGGCCTCGCGGAGCCCATCGCTGACCTCGTAGCGGGGGTGCTCGGATTCCTCGTACTTCTCGTCGAGATGCTCGACGAGCGTCTCCAGCCCGGCCTCGTCGGCCATCTTCGCAGGGCCCTCGGGGTAGCCAGCGCCCAGCATGACGGCCTGGTCGATGTCTCGCGGGTTCGAGACGTCCTGTCCGACGAGGTTGCCGACCTCGTTGGCCATCACGGCGAGCAGGCGGTGCTCGATCTCCTCGTTACCAGCGTCGACGGGGACGTCGACGCCCTCGCCGTCCTCGTAGTCGTAGAAGCCCTTGCCGGACTTCTTGCCGTAGTTCTCGGCTTCGACGGTCTCCTCGAGGAACGGCGCGGGCTGGTAGGCGTCACCGAGCACGTCGTGCATGTACTCGAGGACGTGGTAGGTGACGTCGTTGCCGACCTGGTCACCCAGCTCGAACGCGCCCATCGGGAGGCCGACGTCGAACTTCGTGGTGGAGTCGATCTCCTCGATGGTCGCCTCGTCCTCGGAGACCATCCAGCAGGCCTCGTTCATCAGCGGGACGAGGATGCGGTTCACGATGAAGCCGGGCGAGTCCTTGCGGACGCGCACGGGGGTCTTGCCGAACGCCTCGGCGAGTTCCTCGGTCGCGTCGAGGGTCTCGTCGGCCGTCTCCGCGCCGGAGATGACCTCGACCAGCTGCATGCGTACCGGCGGGTTGAAGAAGTGCATCCCGCAGAACTGCTCGGGACGCTCGGTCTCCTCGGCCAGGTTCGTGATGGAGAGCGAGGAGGTGTTGGTCGCGATGATGGCCTCCTCGGGGAGGTGCTCCTCGACGTCGCTGTAGACGTCCTTCTTGATCTCCATCTTCTCCGGGACCGCCTCGATGACGAAGTCGGCCTCGCCGACGGCCGCCTCGACGTCGACGTACGGCTCGACGCGGTCCATGGCGCTGTTGGCCTCGTCCTCGGAGATCTGGTCCTTCTCGGCCAGCTTCTCGAGCGACCACTCGATCTGCTCGTAGCCGTTCTGGACGAACTCCTCCTTGATGTCCCGCAGGTTCACGTCGTATCCCGCGAGCGCGGCCACCTCCGCGATTCCGTGACCCATGCTCCCGGCGCCGAGTACCGCGATGGTCTCGATGTCGTCGAACTCCATAACAGGTGTGTGGTCCCACGGCGCAGGTTTCAACGTTCCTTTTCGATGGGCCACGACCCCACCCGCCAGTGTGAGGGTGGGGTTACCCTATCTGCGCCGTTGACGCACCGCTACGGCCCCGTGAGCCCGCTTGCGTGTCAACCGCACTCGAAGGGTTTACAACCATGTACCCCTGCACCGTGTCTATGGACTTCGGTCTGACAGACGAGCAGGAGCAACTCCAGAAGGAGGTCAAGCGGTTCGCCGACAACGAGATTCGGCCCAACGCCGTCGAGTACGACGTCGAAGAGAAGTTCCCACACGACATCGTGGACCAGGCCGCCGAGATGGGCCTCATCGGGATGTCCATCCCGATGGACTACGGTGGCGCGGGCTACGACCCCATCGACAACATCCTCGTCGGCGAGGAACTGTTCGCGGCGGACCCGGGCATCGGCCTCTCCATCATGGCCTGCTCGTTCGGGACCGAGAACATCATCGAGTTCGGGACCGAGGACCAGAAGGAGCGCTTCCTCCCCGACATCGTTTCCGGTGACGCCATCTCGGGCGCGGCTATCTCCGAGCCGGACACCGGCTCCGACGTCTCCTCCATCTCCACGCGCGCGGAGAAGGACGGCGACGAGTACGTCATCAACGGTAACAAGATGTGGATCACGAACGGCACCGTCGGCGACTTCTTCACGGTGCTGTGCAAGACGGACCCGGACGCCGAGGGCCGCTACAACGGCTTCAGCCAGATCGTCGTCGAGAGCGACCGTGACGGCTTCGAGGCTGACAAGATCACGGGTAAGATGGGCATCCGCGCGAGCGACACGGCGGAGCTCATCTTCGACGACGTCCGCGTCCCCGAGGAGAACCTCATCGGGACCGAGGGAATGGGCTTCCTGCAGCAGATGCAGTTCTTCGACGCCACCCGAACCGGCGTCGCCGCGCAGGGTGTCGGTATCGCGAAGGGTGCCTGCGAGCGCGCGCTCGAGTACAGCCAGCAGCGCGAGCAGTTCGGCCAGCCCATCGGCGAGTTCCAGGCCATCCAGCACAAACTCGCTGACATGCACACGAAGCTCGAGGCCGCCCGCCAGCTGACCTACAAGTCCGCCTGGTCCGTCGAGAACTCCGACGAGCCCGTCACGAAGCTCGCGTCGATGGCGAAAGAGTACGCGAGCCGTGTCGCCGTCGATGTCGCGAACGAGGCCGTGCAGATCCACGGCGGCTCCGGCTACGTCAACGACTTCGACGTCGAGCGCTTCTACCGCGACGCCAAGATTACCCAGATCTACGAGGGCACCACCGAGATACAGAAGAACATCATCGCCCGCGAACTTCAGGGCAAGGGCTTCTAAAAGAGCTTTTCCGCTGCGGGTTCGCTCGTGCGCCGGCCTTCGGGACGGCGCTCTTCGCGAACCACTTGCGCAAAAAACGTTCGGAAAAAGCCGCTGGCTCCCTCCGGTCGCCAGCGGTGAACCGCTCGCGGATGCAACCGACGGATTCCTAGCTATTCTGTCCATTTTATGGTTGTCGTATGTTTTCAGTTCGAAATCTGAATCATAATCAGAAATATCGTTAATCGGTGTCTTGTGTCCTCAGCACGTAGATTCAAGTACGAACCCGCGACCAACGCCCCGCGTGACCTGACGAGCCACCGCCGGACCGCCGACCCGACCAGCCAGCACGCCACTTGCTGGTCGGTTCCGCCAGCGCGGCACCACGGTCCGGCGCGCAGGAGCGGTGCCGCCTGTTCGCCACTACACTTGAGAGAGCCAGTAATAAACGGGCCTCGCTCGCGGCGGGGTATCTACATAGTTCCTCTGGTCGTGTGTCGTGGTGTCATGTCACGGTACGCCGACGACACGCGAGATATGCGGCTGGACCCGGACTCGTTCGCGGGCGGCTACTTCCGGCACGCCGTCTACAACCACTGGGACCCGTACGAGGATATCCCGGACGAGAAGCTGGAGACGGACCTCGAGCGGCTGGTAGCCGACGAACCCAGCGAGGCCGAGTTCGACGAGTTCCGGCAGCTGCTTGCGCAGTTCGGCGCCGGCGAGGAGGCCGTGACCGAGGACCTCGCGCCGATGAGTATCGTCCTCGAGGACATCAACGACCAGATGTTCCTGTCCAGCCAGATCTACGAGGAGGCCAAACACACCGCCTTCTTCGACCGCTACTGGCGGAACGTCGTGAACCCGGCGGCGGAAAAGCTGGGATTCGAGGTGACGCCACCGACCGGTGCCCGGTTCTTCAACGATTCCTACACCCACATCTTCGACGAGACCGAGCGCAACATGGCCGAACTGCTCGAAAACGACTCCCCCGAGCAGATGGCGCGAGCCATCGCCCACTACCACATCGTGGTCGAGAGCGTGATGGCCCAGACGGGCTACTACTCCTTCCAGGAGATCTACGGTGAACAGGACAGCGATATCACCGACCGCGAGATGCCACACCTCCCCGGCGTGCTGGAGGGCGTCGGCTACATCCGGAGCGACGAGGGCCGTCACGTCGGCTGGGGCGTCCGCAAGCTCCGCACCCTCGTCCAGGACGGCATCGTCGACCCGCAGGTCGTCCGTGATACCCTGCAGGGCCTGATGGTACACGTCGCGAAGAACAACAACGACTACTCCGTCATGTCGGACCCCGGCGCGATGATCTCCTACTCCCGGGACAAGCTCACCCGTCGTATCGAGATTATCACCCAGCAGGACGCCGAGGTCCCGGACGTGGAGGAGCTGGTGGCACTGGAGAACGAACCGGACGCGGCGGCCGACTGACGCCCGGACCCGTCAGGAGAACAGTTCGTCGTTGCACCGCTTGATGAAGGCGGACAGGTCCTCGCTCACCGAGCGCTCCAGCGAGACGTAGGCGGCCTCCTCCCCGCCACCGCAGGGAATCAGGAGCATGAACGCATCCTCGAAGGCGAACAGGCCGGCGTGGGACTGCCCCAGGGAGGTGTGGTAGGTGTTGAGGCCGTGGAGTGCCCCGGCGGTCTCCGTTGCCGCGTCCTCCAGCCCGTCCAGCTCGCTCTCCGTGTAGCGGCGCTGCAGGTCGTCGCGCATGTAGGTCGGTTCGACGGCGCCGTCGGTGACCAGTCCGACCGCGCGAACCTCGTCGCCGAGTTGCTCCAGACAGAACCTGGCGAGCTGCTCGGCGTCGGCCATCGTCATGGCGGTTGGTTCCGGGGGGCGACACAAAACGGCATGGGCCACACGGGCGAGTCCGGGCAGGATGGAATCGCCCGAGGCTAGTTCGTCACCGGCGGCCGCTCGCGGGCGACCCGGAGCACCGACTCGGTCAGCAGGTCGATACCGATGGGGAGCGAGCGCTCGTCCACGTCGAACGTCGACGTGTGGTGCCCGCCGGGGTGATCGGTGCCGACACAGACGTACGCGGCCCGTCCGCCGCGCTCCTGCACGTGCCGCATCAGTTCGGTCGCGTCCTCGCTCCCGCCGAGGTCGTCGCGGTGGACGACAGAGTCGACGCCGGCGACCTCGCCTGCCACGTCCTGTACCAGCGAGACGAGCGCTTCGTCGCTCGTCGCCGACGGCGCTTCGCCCACGTTCTCGATGGCCATCTCGCAGGCGTGCATCGTCGCCGCGGATTCGATGACGCGCTCTGCTCGGTCGAGCATGTAGTCCCGCAGGGCGGTCGTCTCGCCCCGAACCTCGCCCTGGATGTGCGCCGATTCGGCGATGATGTTCGAGGCCGACCCACCGCCCACCTGGCCCGCGTTGATACGGGTCGCGCCGTCACTGTGTCGCGGGATGGCGTACAGGTTCTGGACCGCCGTCGCCATCGCCTGCACGGCGTTGCGGCCCTCCTCGGGGTGCGCGCCGGCGTGGCCGGGGTCCCCCGTGAACTCGGCCCGGAGCTGTGTGACCGCGAGGAACCCGTCGATGCCCGCGACCACCTCGCCGGTTGGGTGGTCGAGTCCGACGTGGACCGCGAGCAGATCGTCCACGTCGTCGAGGTGGCCCGAGTGCGCCAGCGGCTTCCCGCCGCCGATGACCTCCTCTGCAGGCTGGAAGAGGAGCTTCAGCGTCCCCTCGAAGTCGCTCTCCCTGACCTGTTCGAGGACACCGATGCCGAACGTGGCGTGTGCATCGTGGCCGCAGGCGTGCATCGCGCCCGTCTCCGAGCGGAACCCCTCGCGGGCCGGGTGATGGTCGTCGTCGGTCGATTCCGCCCGCGGGAGTGCGTCGATATCGACGCGGAGCGCGATGGTGGGCCCGTTCTCGTGATCGCCCTGTCGGACGACCGCGACCGCGCCGGTGACACCTTCCCCGAGGCGCTCGACTACGTCGGGGTCGGCACCTGCGTCCAGGGCCCGCTCGCGCCACTCCGCGAGTTCGGCGGCTTCGGGGACCTGGACCCGATATTCGGGGTCGATGGCGTCCGGGCCGAGATAGAGGTCGTCGACGCCGATCCGTTCGAGCTCCTCGACGATGCGCGCGGTCGTGTAGAACTCCCGCCACGCGGGCTCGGGGTGCTGGTGGAGGTCGCGCCGCAGGGCGACGAGGTGGTCGGGGGCCGTGGGACCGGGGTCCGGTGAGTCGCCGTCCGGACCGGTGGAACTCTCGCTCATGCCCGTCCGCTGGTCGGCTGGGGGGTTAAACGCTCGGAGCGGTAGCCGGCGGCGATATCGATGCGAACCGTCGAGCGCGGGGCTGTGGGAGCGCTGTCGGCGTCACGAACTCGCGCACCTGTCGCCCGGTTCTGCCCGGCGGCTCAGCCGGGATTGCTGACCTGTTCGATGTCTGCCTCGATGTGGATACTCGACGGGTAGTCGGCGCCGGCCACGTTCCGTGCGAAGTCGTCGTAGCCGACGATGACGATGGAGCGGACGTAGACCGGGTAGGTCCAGCCCTCGAACCGTCCCCCATCGGGGTCGAGCCGGCGGTACTGGGGCGCCGTCACGTCCCGCTGCGGCTCCGGGTTCGGCCCACGGAGCTCGACGCCCTTGCGCTCGGCCCGCTCCTTGATGTCGGTGACGACCCGCTCGAGTGTCTCGCGGTCCCCGGACTGGAGCGTGAGCCGAGTCACGAACGGCATACCCGTCCGTGGTCCGGGCGCGGACAAAACGGGTTCGGTTGCCAGCCGGTGCGCGGGCAGTTGACGGACGCCGTACGAACCGGCAGGTTGAGGCGGCGGTCGTCGCACGGTCGGGTATGCGCGCCGCGGCACAACTCGCTCTGTTCGGCAGCGGGTCGTTCCTGCTGGTCGGGCTCCTGACCGGAGTCTGGAAGTACGCTCACATCCGTGCGACGGCCGACGGGGCGGCCAGCGCCCCCACGTACGTCGACATCGCCCACCGGGCGTCGCTGCTCTACTCGTTCGCGGCGCTGGTGCTGTTCGAACTCGCCACCGTCGCGCCGTTCTCGGAACCGGTCACCGTCGCGGCCGTCGCGCTCCCGCAGGTGTTCTTCGCCGGTGCCGTCGCCTCGTACGTGGTCCACGGCGTGTTGCAGGATACGGACAACCAGTTCGCCCGGCCACACGTGCTGGGTGAGCGTGAACTCGACCCGCGCCTCGTGACCGGGGCGATGGTCGCGCTCGTCGTTGCGGAGGTGGGCGGCGTCGGGGTGCTGCTGGCTGGCTTCCTCGCCCGATATGGGCTGTGAGACGGTGGTTCGACCCGTCGATACGGGCGCCCGTTCGATTTATCACGGTCGATTGTGTATGACAACCCATGGCAGTGCAAGGCCCGACCGGAATCACGGCGCTCGACCGGCTGCGCGACCGGCTGACCGAGACCGAGTCTCGCTGTCCGGAGTGCGGGAGCGACGCGGCCGAGTGGCGCTGTGAAACCGATGGCGGCCGGGTTCGCTACCAGCGGACCTGCCCGTCCTGCAACGCGGTCGCGAGTCGGACGCTCCGGCTCCGCGAGTAGCCGACGGCGACCCCCGAAAGGCTACGTATCCTCGGGATGACCAGCGGGTCGTGAGCGACGAATTCGAGAACTTCCGCGTGTCCGACGAGGACGGCGTCCGGCACGTCGTCATCGACAGCACGAGCAAGATGAACGCGATGAACCGGACGATGATCGACGAGCTGACGGACATCTTCGTCCAGCTCGAGGACGACCGACCACGGTGTCTGGTCCTGACCGGCTCCGACGGCGTGTTCTGCGCCGGCGGCGACGTGCTGGACCTCGGGAGCGCCGATGCGGCGACGCCCGCCCGCGGCTTCCGGAAGGGCGCGGCCGTCCTCCACGACGCGATGCTCCACCTCCACCAGGCCGAGGTGCCGGTCGTCACGGGTATCAACGGTCCCGCCGTCGGCGCGGGCTTCTCGCTGGCCATCGCCGGCGACTACACCATCGCCTCCGAGGACGCCTACTTCCAGTACGGCTACCCCAGAATCGGGATGACCGGTGACGGTGGCTCCACCTTCTACCTCCCGCGCACGGTCAACCGGCGCGAGGCGAAACGGCTCGTCCTGCTCAACGAGCAGGTCAGCGCGGCCGACGCCGCCGAGCGTGGACTCGCCACGGAGGCCGTCCCCGAGGACGAGTTCGACGATCGCCTCGACGAGGTCGTCACCCGCATCGCCGAAGGGCCGACAGTCGCGCTGGGCCGGACGATGCGACTGCTCGACGAGTCGTACGCCAACGACATGCCGACGCAACTGGCTCACGAGACACAGGGGATGGCCGACTGCGCGCAGACCGACGACCATCTCGAGGGCATCACGGCGTTCGCACAGAAGCGCGACCCCGAGTTCGACGGGGAGTAAGGGCGTCCGCGGTTTCGGTTCTCCAGGCATCTGCCAGGCGCCAGGTACGGGCGCAGGTTGCGGCAACTTGTGTGGGGTTTCTCGGTCCCGGCTCACAGTTCGATTTCACCTCCACCGCCTATGTGATAGCGTCCCACGCGGCTGTATGGCGATTCCGGGAGAGAGTGGGGCGGACTCGGGTAGTGGGCGAGGGGAGATAGACGAACGGCAGATATCGGAGCAGCTGCTCGAGGCCACTGGAGCCCTCGTCTGGGTACTCGGCGAGGCTAACGAGATCCGATACGTGAGTCCGGCTTTCGAGACGTACTTCGGAATCTCGCCCGAGGCGGCGCTCGGCCGGTCCATCGACGAGTTCGTCGATCTCGAGGACGAGTTCCCAATCGAGAAGACCCTCGACAGCGTCTATCAGTCTCCCGAGGGTTCCAGTCACGAGGTGGAGCACCGGGTCCAGACCGAGCGCGACTCGGCCGTCTGGTTCCGCTCCATCGTGACGCCGTGGGAACCGGAGACCGGCTGCTCGCTGGTCATCTCGCGTGATGTCACCGAACGCAGGGAGCACCGCGAGCGACTCGAACGGTTCCGGAATCAGTTCGAGACCGCGATGTTCAGCGGCGACCTCGCCTGCTGGGAGCTGAACGCACAGAGCGGCGAGGTGGTGTTCGACGACCGGAAGGCGCACATGCTGGGCTACGACCCCGACCGATTCGAACACTACGAGGACTTCACCGACCTGCTCCATCCGGACGATTACGAGCGTGCCATGACTGCGATGCGCGACCACTACTCCGGAGATGCCGAGACGTACGACGTGGAGTACCGCATCGAACGCGCCGACGGGTCCTACATGTGGGTGCGGGACATCGGGCGTATCACCGAACAGACGGCGGACGGAGAGCCGCGGCTCGTCACGGGCGCGGTGGTGGATGCCGCCGAAGCGCTCGACGACGAACTCCTGTAACCGACAATCGAGGGGCCGGCTGAAACCGGCCGTCGGCTGCCGTGGTGGTCGGGACGTTCAGGCGGTCGTGCCCTCGACGTGTCCGACGTTACTGCAGCTCGGCGGGGCGCTCGTACTCGGGGTCGACCATCTGGGCCGACATCGGATGTGGGTCGCCCTCGGTCAGGTTGTACTCGGAGAGGTCCGTGATACCCTTCTCGACGAGGAAGTCCTCGTCGTAGACGGCGTTCCCGGTGAACTCGGCGGGGTCCTCGTTCAGGATGCCGAGCACGGTGTCCGAGACGATCTGCGGGGTCCGCCAGTCGTCCTCCGTGCCCATGCCGAAGTGCCGGGTCGCGCGCGTATCGATGGCCGTGACTGGCCAAAAGGAGTTGCAGCCGATGTCGTCGCCGGCCAGTTCGCCGGCCAGCGAGAGCGTGATGAAGCTCATCCCCATCTTCGACCACGCGTAGGCCGAGCCGCCGGTCTTCCGGTCGGTGCGGACGGGCGGCGCGTTCGTGAGGATCCACGAGTCCTCATCGGCCTCGCGGAGGTGCGGGATGAACGCCCGAGAGGTGATGTACGTCCCGCGGACGTTCACGTCGGTCAGCAGGTCGAACCGGTTGGCGGGCAGGTCCTCGACGTTGGCGGGCTGGATGGCCGACGCGTTGTTGATGAGGATGTTGACCTCGCCGAAGTGGTCGACGGCCTCCTCGACGGCAGCCTCGACGACCTCCTCGTCGCGGACGTTCAGTTCGATGGGGTGGGCCTCGACGCCCTTCTCCTCGCACTCGCGGGCGGTCTGCTCGATGGTTCCCTCCAGACCCTTGTCCTCGCCGTAGTCGTTGTTCTCGCTGGTCTTGCCGGTCGAGACGATGTTGCACCCACGCTCGGCCAGGTCCAGCGCGATGGACTTGCCGATGCCGCGGGTGGTTCCGGTGATGAATGCCGTGCTGCCTTCGAGGTCCGGCCTCTCGAGACTCATATGCGACGTTCAGGTGGCCGGGGGATAATGGTATTGTTTGACAGTGACCCCGCTGCGGGGACGGGATTCTCCCCGGCGGTCGGGCGTTACAGTTCGGAGAGCGCGGCCATCGTCGTCACCTTGTCGTCCTGGCTCATCCCGGCGACGAACCCGCAACGGACGGCGTCGACGCCGTCGACGCTCGCGAGGTCGCGGTAGTGCTCGCGGACCTCCTCGGGCGTCCCCGCGGCGGCGAGTCCCTCGAGCGCCTCGTCCGGGAGCGCGGCGGCCATCGCAGCCGTGTCCTTCTCCTCCCAGGCGGCACGTATCTCCTCGACGGCGTCGGGATACCCCTGCTCGGCCACGGAGTTGCCGTAGAACGGCCCGTACGCGCCGATGAGGAAGGCCACCATCTGCCGGGCCATCGACCGCGCGTGGTCGCCGTTCTCGTGGGCGAACGTGCGCACCAGCGGCGCGACGCGCACGTCGTCCGCGTCGCGGTCCCCGAGGTCAGCCCCCCGCTCGAGGTCCTCGAGACGGTCGCGGAGACCGTCGGCCGTGAACAGTTGCGGGACCCAGCCGTCCGCGAACCGGCCCGTCATCTCCACCGCCTTCGGCCCGAGCGTCGCGAGGTCGATGGCCGGCGGGTCGTCCGGGACCTGGCGGTCGTAGCCCATCCCGCCCATCTCGTAGACATCGCCGTCGTAGGACACCTTCCCGCCCTCGTACACCGCGCGGACGATGTCGATGGTCTCCCGTGTGCGGCGGAGCGCCGGCTCGAACTCCCCCGAGTGCCACCGCTCGACCAGTGCGGGTGAGGACGGCCCCAGGCCCATCCGGTAGTCGCCGTCGCTGGCCTCGTGGAGGGTGAGTGCGGTCTGTGCCAGCATCGCCGGCGAGCGAGACGGCGGCGAGAACACGTCGTTCGAGATACCGATACCGGTCTCACGGGCGATGGCCGTCAGCACCGGCACGATGTTCCACCCGGTCACCTCGCCCATCGAGACGCGCCTGAACCCGTGGTCCTCGTATCGCTGCGCCTGCGCGACGGCCTCGTCGATACTGGAGTGGTCCGACAGCATCAGCGTGCCGTCCAGTGCCGCGTCGAAGGTCATGCCCACCGAGTCGGGGAGCCGTCACTTGAAGCTTCGTCCGCGACGGGGTCCCGGGTCACTCGGAGGGCCGACCGCCCGCCGCGGACACACGGCCTTCGTGGCACTCGGTGATGTATCGGATGGAGTTACACGCGTGGAAGACGGCGGGGCGCCGCCTCAGAGCGGCGGCCGGTTCCGTCGTCGTCGCACGGCGTCGCGAGCGTCCATGAGCGGCGCCTGCACCGCGGGCGGAAGCGAGAGGAACGCGCGCTTGATGCCCCACTCGACGAGGTGGTCGGTCGTGCCCTGCCGGCGCGTCGCATCCGTCCAGTCGGTCTGCCCGAGCAGGACCTGGCGGTAGTCCCACTTCTCGAGGAAGTACTCCTTGCTGTGTTCGAGTTTCGCCGCGCTCTCGCGGTTCGAGACGTATCCCTCGTCACCGCCGGGCCGGTGCTCGAACAGGACGGTCGGCGAGACGGCGAACCGCCAGTCGGTCCGCTTCGCGTGGGCTACGTAGAAGTCGAGGTGCTCCTTCCCGATGACGTACTCGTCGTCCCAGGCCTGCGCCTCGAGGCACTCGCGCCGGAGGAGCACGACGTTCGGGAGGAAGTCGAACTCGACGAGCGGGGCCCCCGCCACCATCTCGACGGGCTTGTCCTCGCGAACGTCCCGGAGCAGCAGGTCCCCGCGCTCGTGGAGGTCGTGGCAGGTGCCCCGTATCTTCCCGTCCTCGTAGAGGAGGCCGCTGATGCCGCCCAGGTCCGGCCGGGCCTCGGCCTGGGCGACCAGCGTGTCCACGTTCCCCGGGACGCGGTGGTCGCTGTCGACCACGAGGAGGTACTCGGCGTCGCTGGCCTCGACGATGGCGTTCCGGCCCTGGCCCAGCCCGGCATCGTACTCCAGGTCGAGCACCGTCAGGTCGAAGGGGTACTCCGCGGCGTACAGTTCCTCCTTGCGGTCGCTCGGCTCGCCGTCGTCGGCGACGTACACCGCGTCCAGTCCGGCGGCGCCGGCGGAGTTCAGGAGGGCATCCAGCTTGTCCGCCCGCGAGAACACCTTCGTCGCGAGCGCCACGTCCGTCATGCCGTGACCGGACAGCCCCCGGCTACAAGCCGGTTCCGGACGACGACAGGCGGTCGTCCGCGGTCCGGGAGGGATGGCAGGACATATGTGCCGCGTGGGTAGAGTACGGCTGTGCAGCCGAACGTCCTGCTGGTGGTGCTCGACAGTGTCCGGGCCCGCAATACCAGCCTCCACGGCCACGCGAACGAGACGACGCCGTTCCTCGAGGCGTTCGCCGACGAGGCAACCACGTACACGCAGGCCCGGGCGCCCTCTACCTGGAGCCTCCCCAGCCACGTCAGCATGTTCACCGGACTCCACCCGCCGGAGCACGGGCTCGATTCGCGGGACCGCCAGCTCGTGCCCGGAGAGACGGTCTGGGAGCACCTGGCCGACGACCACGGCTACGAGACGGGCGTGTTCTCCTCCAATCCGTTCCTGACGGCAGTCCCGGTCGGGCTGGAACGGGCCTTCGATACGGCCGTTGGGCGTGTCGACCTCCCGTTCACGGAGGCGATGGACCCGCGGGAGTTCGTCCGCGAACACGGCCCCGGTCAGTTCGGCCGGTACGTGCGTGCGGCACTCACGTCCGAGTACCCCGTCCGGTCCCTGCTCAACGGTGCCTACGAGAAACTGGAACGGGACGCGCCCGAACTGCTCCCGGACGCGGTGCAGCCCGACGCCTCGGGGCACCGGTTCGTCGAGGCGTTCCTCGACTGGGAGGCGGGAACGGACGACAGCTGGGCGGCCTGTCTCAACCTGATGGACGCCCACCATCCGTACGAGCCGGCCTCCGAGTTCGACCAGTGGGGCGGCGACCGGCTCCGTGGGCTCCAGCGTGACATCGACAGCTACATCTGGGAGTTCAACGGCGGGCAGCGCCCCTGGTGGCAACGGAGGGCCCTCGAAGGGCTCTACGATGGTTGTATCCGCCAGCTGGACGACGCGCTGGAGGAACTGTTGCGGACGCTGGAGACGCGTGGGGTCCTCTCGGATACGCTCGTCGTCGTCACCGGCGACCACGGTGAAGGGTTCGGTGAACCGAGCACGCTCCGCCCCGGTGCCCGCGCGGTCGGGCACGGGAACGGGGGTGCCCACGAGGTGCTGCTCCACGTCCCGCTCGTGGTCCACTACCCGGGACGAGAGGGAGGTCGAACCGTCGATTCGGTCTGCAGCCTCACGCAGTTCCCGGACCTCGTCGAGGCCACGCTCCGTGGCGCCGATGGCGACCCGCTCGCCGACGATACCGGCCCCGTGCTGGCTGCCGGGTCGGGCCTGAACGAACGGATGCGCCGCAACGCGGAGCACTACTGTGACGACCTCTCCCCGTACGAGGCAGAGACTCGGGTCTTCTACGAGGACGGTGATGACGGGGCCGTTCACAAGTGGGCGACCTGGCGGTCCTCGGCTGTGGAGACAGTCGTTCGCGATGCAATCACCTCGTATCCGATAGCCGAGGAGGGGGTCGAACGTGTGACTGCCGCGTTCGACGGCCTCGCCGATGCGGGTGTCACGACTGAAACCGAAAGCGTCGACGACGACGTTCAGCAGCGGCTGGAGGACCTCGGATACGCGTAGCTATCGTACGGGAGCAGACGGTATTCTGATAACGGGTCGAGTTGTGGAGATATAGTCGAACTCTACATGTAACCGAGGTCTTCCAACTGTTCTTTCACCACGTCGGACTGCTCGCTGCGCTCGCTCGCCTCCGACCCGGCCCACGGGTCGGCGGGCGTATGGTCGTGCGCGTCCAGTTCGGTGTCGATAGCCGCCCGCACGTCCGTCACGGAGTCGATGTCCGCGACCAGCCGCTCGCTGGTCCCGGCGACCATCGCCTCGTGGGTGTGGACCCCGTCCTGCAGGCCGTGGTCGGAGACGAGCAGGAGTTCGTCGTCCTCGCCGAGGTCCGCACGGAGTTCGCCGACGAACGCGTCGGCCTCCTCGTACGAGCGGTCCTGCAGGCGCGGCTCCTCGTAGGCGATGTGCCCGACGAGGTCCAGCCCGCTAGTGTAGCCGAACACGAGTTCGTGGTTCCCGCTGCGGAGCCCTCGCCGCGTGCGAGCGACGCGTATCATCAGCATCTCGAGGCACTGTTCGTAGAACTCGCGAGGCGCCGAGGAGACGTGCCCGCCGACGGCATCGGGGTCGCGCTCGAACAGGTCGCCGAGGTTGCGCCGGAGCTGGTGCTCGCGGTCCTCGGCGTCCGGGTCGGTCACGTAGTTGGGGACGCCGATGGCGAGCGCGTCACGCCCGTCGAACACCGTCGAGAGACCGTTCTCGGCGTAGTATGTCGCCGGCGTCCGGAAGGCGTCGGTCCCGGTGTTCGTGAGCAGCCAGGCGCCGATGCGGCTCTGGAGACCGTCGGGCAGAACGCGGTCGGCCACGTCGCTCCCGAACTCCAGCAGCGGGTTCCCCCACGCCACGCCGTCCTCGAGTTCGAGACCGTGTTCCGACGGGCGCAGTCCCGTGATGATGGTGGGCCACAGCTCGTGCGTGCTCGGTTCGCCCGCGACGCTGTCGATTGTGTCGATTGTGCGGCGGGCGTCGAGCGCGAGGTTCGGGTGCTCGTCGGGGTCGACGAGGTCCGGGTCGAGGGCGTCCAGCCCGAGGACGACGAGCGTCATGGCTCGCCGTCCGGCGCGTGCGGGCAAGACTCTGACGGGACCGGCCGCGGAGATGGAAAGGTTTGGTAATCCCGGCAGTCAACGCCGGCTATGGACAGCCGGCCGAACGTCGTCTGGGTCACCCTCGATAGCGTCCGTCAGGACCGGACCACGATGGGTGGCCACGACCGGGACACGACCCCGCGCCTCCAGCACATGGCCGGGGCGGGGCGGTCGTTCTCGACCTGTATCGCCGCCGGTATCTGGACGTTGCCCTCCAGCGCGAGTATCCTCACGGGAACGTACCCATCGCACAACACGGTCGGCGTCGACGGGGAGACCATCCCACCGGAGCTGCCGACAGTCGCTGAACGGTTCAGCGACGCCGGCTACCGAACCGCCTGTCTGTCCCGGAACGGCCACCTGAGCGGTGCGACCGGGATGGACCGCGGGTTCGACCGGTTCGAGTGGATCGCCGCCTCGACGCTGCTCTCCGCTGCGGGGCCACGAACCCTCGCGAAGTACCTCCTCAACATCCGTCGCCACTCCGCGGGACTCACCACGGACACGGCGAAGCACGCCACGCCGTTCCTGATGAACGACATCGCGAAGCGGTGGCTGGACGACCTCGCCGGCGAGGAGCCGTTCTTCTACTACCTCCACTACAACGAACCGCACCGACCGTTCGTGCCACCGCTCCCCTGGCAGGACCGGTACACCTCCGATATCGACGCGACGGCCGAGGAGGCCATCGACATCGCGATGGACGCCCACCGGAACATGCACGCCCGCGTGGCGAGCGGTGACCCGTTGACCGACCGCGAACGGGAGGCACTGCTCGCGATGTACGACGCGGAGGTGGCGTACACCGACGAGTGCGTCGGCCGCCTCCACGACCGGGTGCGCGGGCTGGACACTGACCGGGAGACCGTCTTCGTCGTCACCGCCGACCACGGGGAGATGCTCGGGGACCGCGGCCTCCTGGCCCACAATCTCGTCGTCGACGACGCACTCGTGAACGTTCCGCTGGTCGCTTCGGGTCTCGACGACCTCGCTGTCGAGGACGACGACCTCGTCCAGCACACGGACCTGATGCGGACGCTCCTCGAAGCGGCTGGCGCCGACACCGACAGGGTCCAGGGGATCGACCTCCGTGAGGAGGGTCGCGAATTCGCCATCAGCCAGCGCGGCCCGGCTAACTTCGACCTGTACCTCGACCACGACGCCACCTTCGACACCTCGCGGTTCCACGAGTCACTCCTGACCGGTCTGCGTACGGAGACCCATCGCTACCAACGGAGCGAGGACCGGACGGAGTTGCTGGCGCTTCCTGGCGAGACGACAGACGTGAGCGAGTCCGAGCCGGAACTCGCGGCCGAACTGGAGGCGCGACTCGACGAGTGGCTGGCCACCGAAGGGAAGCCCGTCGGCGAGGGCCGCGACGCGGAGTTCGACGACGCGATGCGCCGCCAACTGTCCGACCTCGGATACGTGGAGTGAGATGCGGCTGGGTCGAACCGCGTTCCTCCACTTCCTCTCGCAGGTCGCTGTCTCGGTCTCCGGGTTCGCCGCCACCTTCGCCATCGCGCGGCTAGGCGGAGCCGACGTACTCGGCGTCTACGCGACCGCCGTCGCGCTGACGTTCTGGCTCAACATCCCCAGCACGGCCATCGGCGACGCGCTGACCAAGCGGCTGAGCGAGCCCGGCGACTCGCGGGGCGCCGTCGCCACAGCACTGCTGTTGAACGCCGGCATCGCGGCGGTGTTGCTGGCCGCGCTGTTGCTCGCACGGCCGCTCGTCGACGATTACGTCGGTGCCTCCGTCGGCGGCCTGGTCGCCGCGCTCGTCGTCAGCAACGTCGGCCTCGTCACCGTCGTCTCCGTGCTCAACGGAGAGAAGCGGGTCGAGCTCTCGGGCGGCATCAAGGCGCTGGAGCGGCTCGTCCGCTCGGGCATCCACGTCGGCGCCATCGTCGCCGGGCTGGGGGTCGCAGCGCTGGTCGCCGGCCACGTCGTCGCCACGTTGCTGGCGGTCGTCGTGGGAGCGCTCCTCTCGGCGGCCGCTCTGGGACGGCCGAGCCGCGAGCGTGGCCGCAGCCTCGTCTCCTACGCCCGATACGCCTGGCTGGGAACGCTGAAGACCCGCGCCTTCGGCTGGATGGACACCATCGTCCTGGCAGCGTTCGTCTCGCCGACGCTGGTCGGGGTGTACGAGGTGTCGTGGAACCTGGCCTCGCTGTTCGCCCTGGTGGCGGTTTCGGTGCAGTCGACGCTGTTCCCGGAGATGAGCGAACTCGACGGAATCGAGGAGAGCTACGACCGCGTCCACCACTACCTCAACGAGGGGCTGGTCTTCGCGGGTGTGTTCCTCGTCCCGGGGCTGTTCGGCGCTGTCGTCCTCGGGGAGCGGGTGCTGCGAATCTACGGCGGCGAGTTCTCCCAAGGCGCCGGCGTGCTGGCCCTGCTAGTGGTCGCACGGCTGCTGGCGGTGTACGGCGAGCAGTTCCTCAATGCCGTCAACGCCGTCGACCGCCCCGAAATCGCCTTCCGAGTCAACCTCGCGTTCGTCGGGCTGAACCTCGTGCTGAATGTCTCGCTGGTCTGGGCGTTCGGCTGGCTCGGCGCTGCGGTGGCCACGCTCGTCTCCGCGGGCGTGACCGCCGTCCTCTCCTACTGGGGCCTCGTCGCGGTCATGGGGGTCCCAGACCTGCCGTTCCGGGAGTTCGCTCGCCAGGTCGTCGCGAGCGGCGTGATGGCCGGGGCCGTGCTACTGCTTCGTCGTGTCGTTCCGGGCTCGCAGTTCGCGACGGTTGGACTGGTATTCGTCGGTGTTCTGGTGTACGTGGGCTGCCTGCTGGGCGTCTCGCCACGGGTCCGCGAGAAGTTCGGCAACCTGGCCCGGTCGGCTGCGGAGTAGGCTGTCAGGACGTGCCCTCAGTCGTCGATAGCTGCCGTCAGGATGGCCCGATACCGCTCGACTGCTGCGTCGAGGCTGAACTCCGTCTCGATGAGCTGGCGCCCACGCAGGGATACGTCGGCCAGGTCCTCGCGTGCGAGGACGCTCTCGATGCCGGCCGCGATGTCGTCGGGGTCGCGCGAGTCCATCAGGAAGCCCGTCTCGTCCGCGCGGACCACGTCAGGCACGCCGGAGACGGGGGTGGCGTAGACGGGCGTCCCGCAGGCGAGCGCCTCCAGGATGGTCGTCGGGAGCCCCTCCGTCGGCTGGGAGGGCATCACGAGCAACTGGAGCCGCGACAGCTCCGCCGGCACGTCGTCGTGGTCAACCCAGCCGCGCAGCTCGACCTGGCCGGCCGCAATCTCGTCGGCGAGTTCGGTCTCCAGCCATCCGGAGAGCCGGCCGTCACCGATGAACGAGAACGTCACGTCGTCGGGCAGTCGCTTCGCCACCTGTGCGAGTTCCCGGACGCCCTTCTCCTCGTCGAGCCGGCCGAGGAAGCCGACCCGCCGCTCGCGCTCCGGGAACGGCGTCTGCGGCTGGAACTCGCCGACACGGATGTAGCGCGCTCCGTTCGGGTAGACGCGCGGCGAGTCGGGGTCGAGCCCCAGCTCCGCGGCCATCGAGGCGGTGTACGTGACGGCGCCGTCGGCGATGGCGTAGTCCAGGCGCTCCAGGGCTCGGACCGAGCCGGCCAGCAGCCGCGCGAGCGGCGAGGGAACCCGCTGCTCCCAGTTCAGTCGGAGCGTCAGCGGTACGTCCCCGCGGGGCTGGAGCAGGACGGTCTTCCCACGGAGCCGGGCGAACAGTATCGGGAGGAGGTACGCCGTCGCTCCGAAGAACAGCACCACCTCCTCGTCGCGCCGGGCTATCGCTCGGCACATCCGGAGCTGGTTGCGAAGGAAGCGGGCGGCAGCGACCGGGAGCGAGTCCCCGGCGCCCCGCTCGGTCAGTTCGACCACCTCGTGTCGGTCCCAGATCTCGGAGTCGGCCGGGAGGTTGGCCGTGACGAGCGACACCGTCGTCAGGGCGCTCAGGATGTCGAGCAGGCTACGGGTCGCGTTCTCGCCCGCCGAGGCGAGCGGATGCGTGACCACACAGACGTCCGGAACCGACTCGGGCACGCCGGACCGTCCCGGAGCCGGCACCAAAGCGGTACCGGTCGCGGTCGTTCGGGGGCGACGGACGCGCTGGCGGGGGTCAGCGAACGACGGTCACGGGAGCCGGGGAGTTGTCGACGAGCCGCTTCGCGACGCTGCCGAGCACCCGCTCTTGCTCCTCGCTGAGGTCGCGATGGCCGACGAACACCCCGTCGGCGCCGATCTCCTCGGCGTACTCGGCGATGGCGCTCGCGGGAGAGCCGTAGAGCAGTTCCGTCTCCGTGTCGACCCCTTCCATCCGCTCGGCGGCCCGCTCCAGGAGCTGCTCGCCGCGTTCCTCGGCGTCCTCGGTACTCTCCAGCAGGAGCCGCTCCTCGGCGTTGCTCCCGTCCCGGATTGGGCCGTCCATCACCTCGTACACCGAGGGGTTGACGGCGTGGACCAGCACCAGGTCGGCCGCCGCCGCCGCCGCCAGCGACGCCGCGTGTTCCAGCACACGGTCGCTCCCGGACGTTCCATCGACGGCTACGACGAATCTCATACGCGGATGTTGTTCGTTGACACGCCTAAACGCATCGGTGATTCCGACTCGTATGTACGTGGGTGGCGGCGATATTACTGGCTTACTTACCTTTCTTCGGCACCGAAATCCGGACTATCTGGTTAAGATGGAGGATATGTGGTATGTCACAGCAATTGCTCCGAGATGATGTTCTTCTGTATCTCGGAGGTGCCGTCGTATATCTTCGTGACGCGGGCGTCGCGGTAGTAGCGCTCGACGGGGTGGTCGTCGACGTAGCCCGCGCCCCCGTGGACCTGGATGGCCTCGTCGGTCACGTCGACGGCGTGTTCGGAGGCGAACAGCTTCGCCATCGACGCGAGCCGCGTCGCCTCGTCCGTGTCGCCGCTGTCGATGGCCGACCCCGCCCGATAGGCCAGCGACCGGGCGGCCTCGATGTCGGTGGCCATCTCCGCGAGCTTGTGTCGGATGGCCTGGAACTCCGCGATGGGCTGGTCGAACTGCTTGCGCTCGCGGGCGTAGGCGACGGCTGCATCCAGCGCCGCCTGCGCGACGCCCGTGGCTTGCCCGGCCACGTCCGCACGGGCCGGCGCGAAGAACTCCATGAGCTGGTAGAACCCCCGGTCCACCTCCCCGACGACGTTATCGGCCGGGATTCGGAGCCCGTCGAATCGGACCTCGGCGGTGTCCTGGGCGTGGATGCCCAGCTTGTTGGTGATGCGCGAGGCCTCGATACCGTCGCGGTCGGCCTCGGTGAGGAAGGCCGTGATACCCGCGTGTCCGTCCTCCGGCGAGGTCTTGGCCATCACGATGTAGACGTCCGCGACGGTGCCGTTCGTTATCCACATCTTCTCGCCGTCGATGACGTACTCGTCTCCCTCCTGCGACGCCGTCGCAGGGCTCGCCGAGCTTTGCTCGGCGGTGTCCTTCCGGGCGCGCGTCTCCATCCCGGCGACGTTCGAGCCGTGGGCCGGTTCCGAGATGCAGGTCGCGATGGGCGTCTCGCCACCCGTGACCCGCGGCAGGACCTCTTCCTTCATCCACTCGTCGCCGTACTCCAGAATCATGCCCGTCCCGAAGTCCGCGGCGGCGATGGCGCCGCCGACGCCGGGGTCGGCGCGCCACAGCTCCTCCGTGACGATGACCGTCGCGACGCCGTCCATCCCCGCGCCACCGTACTCCTCGGGGATGTGCGGGGCCACGAGGTCCAGGTCGGCGGCCTGCTGGCGGAGCTGTTCGGGGTAGCGTTGCTCCTCGTTGTACTCGTGCGCAATCGGCCGGATTTCGGACTCGCCGAAGTCACGGACGGCCTCCCAGATGGCCTGTTGCTCGGCGGTGAGCTCGAACGACATGGGACACGCTCCGGGCGGGCGAGGCTTAGCGATTGGGCCGAGCGCGGCCTGCCGCGTTCAGCCCCACTTCACGATGCCGTAGCCGTAGCCGGCGCCGACGGCTCCGGTAAAGACGAACAGGAACAGCAACTGGAGCGCGGCGGCCGCCGAGGGGCGGAGCACCAGCCCCCGGAGGCGGTCCGGTACGAACGAACCCAGCAGGTCGCCGAGGAACTCCCCCTCCGCACCCGTCGACTCGGGGACGAACCGCTCCATCCCGCGCTTCGAGTAGCCCTGCCAGAACGCCCGTTCGAGGAGCCAGTCGGGTTCCGTCCGATACTCGAAGATGCGGTGTTCGACGGTCGCCTCCGGGACGTACCAGACGCGCTGGTCGTACTCGGCGCGCAGCCGGGCACAGAGCTCCGACTCCCCGCCCTGGAGGTGGTTGTCGCCCTTCCGCCCGCCGATATCGACGTCGAAGCCGCCGAGTTCGGCGAACACCTCGGCCCGGAAGGAGATGTTCGAACCCATCGTGTTCCGGACCCACCCCGGCTCGCCGGGGTCGCCATCCGGCCCGAACCCGCGGTGAGTGACACCGACCAGCCAGTAGAACTCCTCCGGAAGGACGGCTGGCTCGCCGGCCTCCCAGCGCGGCGTCATCCGGCCGCCGACGGCGATGGCGTCGTGTGCCTCGTACGCATCGACGAGCAGTTCCAGCCACGCCTCGCAGGCGATGGCGTCGTCGTCGAGGAAGGCCACGATGTCGCCCGACGCCACCTCGGCGCCGTGGTTCCGCGCGGTGAGCAGGCCGCTGTTCTCGTCCAGGCAGGTCGTGACGACTTTGGGGTGGTCGCCGTAGTCCTCCTGCATCCGCTCGTACACCGCCTCGTTTCCGTCACTGACACAGACGAGTTCGAGGTCGTCGTACGTCCCGGTGAGGACGCTCTCGGCGGCGTCGGTCAGGTACTCGTAGCGCTCCAGCGTGTGCGTACAGAGGACGACGGAGACCTGCACGGCCGAGCGGTCGGGGGACGGCGCGCATAGGCTTTCCGGGTCCGGTCCCCGCGGTCACTCCCCGTCTCGCTCGACGGCGAACGGGCTCTCACCCTCGGTCCAGTCCCAGCCCGGGAGCCGGGTCTGGAAGCCCGCCGCGAGTGCTGCATCGAGGTCGTCTGCCCCGGCCACCTCGTCTGGCGCCCCGTGGGTTCCCACGTCCGCGACGTGGAAGGTGGCCTCCGCGAGCATCGAGAACGGGCGGCCCTTCGTGCTGGCGATGGTCGCTGCCAGCTCGCGACCGAGGTACTCGTCCACGACGAAGCCCGGGTAGTCGCCCTCCACGTCGAGCTCACGCAGGAGTCCCACGAGCGCCGCGACGTTGACGGCCACGTCACCATCGGCGAAGACGTGGTCCACCTCCGCGCGGTACTGGTCGGTGGTGATGGGGTCCACACTCGTGTCGAACGCCGTGCCGAGGTCGGCACGGACGTGGTTCACGAGGTCGACCACGGGCTCGTGCGAGCGAACCCACTCGTGCTCGTCGGCCACGACAGCAGGTGTGACGCGCATACTCCCTGGTCGTCCCGAAGGCTTTTAATAACAGTCGGCGATAGGAGCAGGTACACGCGGGTTTTCCGGCACCACGTCCCGCAGACGTCCGGATACGCTCCGGACCGGTCAAGGGTATGATAGTTATCCCGTCGCACACGTCGTTGCACGGAGACGACCGACACGGTCGGTCCCGAGCTTCGGGTGGCAGTTGCCGGAGCCCGCTCTCGTATCTATGAGCGCAGTAGAGCGGCAACTCGACGAACTGAAGGAAACGATCACGGACGAGGTCCCCAGCGATATCTCGATCTCCGACGTGAAGTACGAGGGTCCGGAACTGGTCATCTACACGCAGGACCCCAAGAAGTTCGCGGAGAACGGCGACCTCGTCCGGAGCCTCGCCTCGAAGCTCCGCAAGCGTATCACCGTCCGGCCGGACCCGGACAGCCTCTCGCGCCCGGACGATGCCCGCGAGCGCATCACGGGAATCATCCCCGAGGAGGCCGGCGTCACCGACCTCGACTTCCACGCCGATACCGGCGAGGTCGTCATCGAGGCCGAGAAGCCCGGCATGGTCATCGGCCGGCACGGTTCCACGCTCCGCGAGATCACGAAAGAGGTCGGCTGGACCCCCGAGGTCGTCCGTACGCCGCCCATCGAGTCCTCCACCGTCTCCAACGTCCGGAACTTCCTCAAGCAGGAACGCGACGACCGCCGTGACATCCTCGAACGGGTGGGTCGCCAGATCCACCGTGAGGAGATGGCCGACGAGCAGTGGGTCCGCATCACGACGCTGGGCTGCTGCCGCGAGGTCGGCCGGGCCGCGTTCATCCTCTCGACCGCGGAGACACGCATCCTCATCGACTGTGGCGACAAGCCCGGCGCCGAGGACGAGGTACCGTACCTCCAGGTGCCCGAGGCGCTCGGTGCCGGCGCACAGAACCTCGACGCAGTCGTCCTGACCCACGCGCACCTCGACCACTCCGCGCTCATCCCGCTGCTGTTCAAGTACGGCTACGACGGCCCCATCTACTGCACGGAGCCCACCCGCGACCTGATGGGCCTCCTGACGCTGGACTACCTCGATGTCGCCGCGAAGGAGGGCCGGACGCCGCCCTACGAGTCCGAGATGGTCCGGGAGGCCATCAAGCACTGCATCGACATCGAGTACGGCGACGTGACCGACATCGCGCCGGACATCAAGCTCACGCTGCACAACGCCGGGCACATCCTCGGCTCCTCCATCGCGCACTTCCACATCGGCGACGGCCTCTACAACGTCGCGTTCTCCGGTGACATCCACTACGAGGATACCCGACTGTTCAACGGAGCCGTCAACGAGTTCCCCCGCGTCGAGACGCTCGTCCTGGAGTCGACGTACGGCGGCCGCAACGACTACCAGACAGACCAGGAGGACTCCGAGCGCAACCTCAAGCGCGTCATCAACGAGACCTACGAGCGCGACGGGAAGGTCCTCATCCCGGCGTTCGCGGTCGGTCGCTCGCAGGAGATCATGCTCGTCCTCGAGGAGGCGATGCGCAAGGGCGACATCCCGAAGATGCCCGTCCACCTCGACGGGATGATCTGGGAGGCGACAGCCATCCACACGACCTACCCCGAGTACCTCCGCGACGACCTGCGCGACCGCATCTTCCACGAGGACGAGAACCCGTTCCTCGCCGACGAGTTCAACCACATCGACGGCGGCGAGGACGAGCGGATGGATGTCGCCGACGGCGGCCCCTGCATCGTCCTCTCGACCTCGGGGATGGTCACGGGTGGTCCCATCATGTCCTGGCTCCGCCACCTCGGCGGCGACGAGAACAACCGCATGGTGTTCGTCGGTTACCAGGCCCAGGGAACGCTGGGTCGGCGCATCCAGAACGGCTGGGACGAGATTCCGATGAACGAGCGTGGTTCCAGCGGCCGCGGCAACACACTCACGCTGAACCTCGACGTCGAGACGGTCGACGGCTTCTCCGGCCACGCCGACCGGCAGGGGCTGGAGAACTTCGTCCGCACCATGAACCCGCGCCCGGAGAAGGTGCTCTGCGTCCACGGCGACGAATCCTCCGCGCAGGACCTCTCCAGCGCACTCTACCACGAGTTCAACATGCGGACGTTCGCGCCGAAGAACCTGGAGACGTTCCGGTTCAAGTGAGTCCGTTCGGCGGCGGGCCCCCTCGTCGGACGGCCGGCAGGACGCGCTCCGGCCGGTTACACCGCGTCTGCGGCGCGGCATGCAGGCGACTGAACGGCCTCACCTCGTCGGTGACCCACGGGCGGTTACCGTTCGCCCGAACCGATTTGTGGCCGGGGCAGCACGTCGCGGTATGGCACTGCTCGCATTGGACGCGGTCGGCCACCCGTCGTGTGGTGGTCGGACGTGACCGACGCCGACGCGCTCGTCGACGAGGCCGCACTGGCCGACTTCTGCCGCGAGACGCTGGGTAGCGACTCGAACACCGACCTCTCGGTCGAGTACCACGGTGACGGGCTCTCGAACGAGACGCTGTTCGTCGAGTGGGGCGACCGCGACCTCGTCCTCCGGCGGCCCCCCGCCGGTGACCACGCCGAGGGTGCCCACGACGTGCTCCGGGAGGCGCGAGTGATGGACGCCGTCGCCGGCGCGGTCCCAGTCCCCGACGTGGTCGCGACCTGCGATGACCTCGACGTGCTGGGATGTGATTTCGTCCTGCTCGAGCGGCTCGACGGGGACGTCCTCCGGACCGAGGAACCCGACCGCTTCGCCACCGCCGCGGGCCGCCGAACCGTCGGCGAGGAACTGGTCGATACGCTGGCCGACATCCACGCGGTCGACCACGAGGCCGTCGGCCTCGGCGAGGGCGAGTTCGGCTACCCGGAGGGCTACCTCGAACGGCAGGTCGAGACGTTCACCGAGCAACTGGAGTGGTTCCTCCCGACGACCGAGCAGGACCGCGAGGTCCCACACGTCCGGGAGGTGGGGGAGTGGCTGGCCGACAACGTCCCCGAGGAGAGCGCTCACACGCTCGTCCACGGCGACTACAAGCTGGACAACGTGATGTTCGCGCCCGGGACGCCGCCCGAGATTACGGGCGTGCTGGACTGGGAGCTCTCGACGCTCGGCGACCCGCTCGCCGACCTCGGGTGGATGCTCGTCTTCTGGCGGGACGCGGGCGACCCGGAGCCCGCGCTCCCCGAGGGACTGGTCCCCCGCTTCATGGAACACGAGGACTACCCGACTCGTCGGGAACTCGTCGCGCGGTACGAAGAGCGCACGGGCCAAGAGTTCACGAACGAGCGGTTCTACCGTGGCCTCGCGGCGTACAAGATTGTCACGACCACGGAGGCGATGTACTTCCGCTACCGGGCGGGCGACGCCTCCGACCCGCTGTATCCCGCGCTGGAGGAGGGCGTGCCAGAGCTGGCCGCTCGAGCGAAGCGCATCGTCGAGGGGGAGGAGCCGCTGTAGGGACCCACCTGACGTTGGGGCCCCGAGGCAAACGCCTTTGCCGCGCCCACTGCTGTCAGACCACATGGCAACCACTGAACGGCTGGACAGCTACCACCTCCACGAGCACGACTGGGAGAGCTTCGAGGAGCTCCGCGACTGGTTCGAGTGGGAGGTGCCCGACCGGTTCAACATGGCGGCGTACGTCTGCGACCGGTGGGCCGAGCGGACCCCCGACGCACCGGCGCTGTTCGTCGAGGACGAGTCGGGGGCGACGGACACCTACTCCTTCGCGGAGTTCGAGGCCGCGGCGAGTCGCCTCGCCAACCACCTCGCCGACAGCGGCGTCGAGCGGGGTGACCGGGTCGGCGTGAACCTGCCACAGAAGCCCGAGGCTGCCATCGCCCACGTCGCCGCGTGGAAACTCGGGGCCGTCTCCGTGCCGCTCTCGACGCTGTTCGGTCCGGACGGCGTCGGGTACCGGCTGGCCGACGCCGATGCCAGCGCCTGCGTCGTCGACGGGAGCAACGTCGACGCGCTCCGCCGGGCGCGTGAGGACTACGACATCGGCCTGACGTCCGTGCTCGTCGTCGACGGCGACCCCGAGGGCGACGAGCGCGCGTACGACGAGGCCGTGCCCGACCGCTCCCCGGACCACGAGGCCGTCGAGACCGACGCAGAGGACGACGCCCTGCTCATCTACACCTCCGGGACGACGGGCGACCCGAAGGGCGTCCGGCACGCGCATCGGGTCCTGCTGGGCCACCTGCCGGGCATCCAGACCGTCGGCGACTTCGAGTTCGGCGAGGAGACGCGCTTCTGGACGCCGGCCGAGTGGGCGTGGATCGCCTCGCTGTTCAACATCGTCTTCTCGGCGCTGTTCTACGGGCGGCCGGTGCTGGCCTACCACGGCGGCGAGTTCGACCCGGCGACGGCGTTCGACCTGCTCGACCGCTACGACATCACGATGGCGTTCATCCCGCCGACCGCGCTCCGGTTCATGATGCAGGTGCCCAGCGAGGGGTACGACGTGGACTCCCTGCGGGTCATCGGGAGTGGCGGCGAGTCGCTCGGCGAGTCCGTCGCGGAGTGGGCCGAGGACACCTTCGGCGGTGCGCTCGTCCACGAGGGGTACGGCCAGACGGAGGCCAACGTGACCGTCGTGGAGAACGAGTCGCTCGCCGAGAAACGCGCCGGGAGCATGGGCCTGGCCGCGCCGGGCCACGAGGTCGCCATCGTCGACCCGGAGACGGGCGAGCCGACCGTCGACCCTGGAGAGGTCGGCGAGATCGCCTTCCGGTACGAGGGTGACCCGGTCTGCTTCAAGGAGTACTGGAACGAACCGGAGAAGACCGTCGCGAAGGTACGGGACGGCTGGCTCCTGACCGAGGACCTCGGCCGGGTCGACGAGGACGGCTACTTCTACTTCGAGTCGCGCAAGGACGACGTCATCATCTCCTCGGGCTACCGCATCGGCCCGGAGGAGATCGAGGACTCGCTCGCGAGTCACGAGGCCGTCGCCGACGCGGCCGTCATCGGCGTCCCCCACGAGGAGCGCGGCGAGGTGCCGAAGGCGTTCGTCATGCTGGCCGAGGGCCACGAGGCGAGCGACGACCTCCGGACGGCGCTGATGGACCACGTGAAGGACCGCCTGGCGAAGTACGAGTACCCGCGCGAGGTCACGTTCGTCGACGAGTTGCCCCGGACCTCGACCGGAAAGGTCCGGCGACAGAGCCTCCGCGAGCGCGAGGGGCTGGCGGACTGAGCGCGCGGCCCCGACGAAGGCTCCCGGGGGAAGCTATTTCCCCACGCCACTCCGCCTCCGTGCCATGTCCGAACAGGCCGATTCGACGCTCGACACGGCCCCCCTCCGGTCCTTCCTCGACCGCGAGGTCGGCCCCGCCGACACACTCGAGGTGACCGGTGAGGGCGGCGGCTACTCCAACGAGACGCTGTTCGTGACGTGGGGCGACCGCGAGCTGGTCGTCCGACGCCCGCCGCCGGACGAGACCGCCGACACCGCCCACGACGTCCTCCGGGAGTACCGCATCCTCGACGCGCTTCAGGGGACCGAGGTACCCGTCGCGCCCACCGTCGCCTCTTGCGAGGACGACTCCGTGCTCGGCGCGCCGTTCTACGTGATGGACCGCATCGAGGGCGACGTCGTCCACACCGAGGAACCCGAGCGGTTCGCCACGCCCGCGCGCCGGGATGCGCTCGCGGACGCCTTCATCGACGCGCTGGTTGCCGTCCACGACGTCGACTACGACGCCGTCGGCCTCGAGGCGGGCGAGTTCGGCTACCCCGAGGGCTACCTCGACCGGCAGGTCGAGCGGTTCCAGGAGGCGGTCATCTGGGCCCTCGACACGACCAGCGAGGAGCGCGAGGTGCCCGAACTGTACGAGGTCGGCTCCTGGCTCGCCGAGCACGCGCCCGACGAGGCCGACCACGCGCTCGTCCACGGCGACTACAAACTGGACAACGTGATGTTCGCACCCGAGGCGGACCCGCGCATCGCCGGCGTGTTCGACTGGGAGATGAGCACGCTGGGCGACCCGCTCGCGGACCTGGGGTACGCGCTCCACTTCTGGCCCGACCCGGACGACGAGGAACGGGTCGTCTCCGAGCGGTTCGCGCCACGGTTCCTCGCGGGCGAGGACTACCCCACGCGCACCGAGTTCGTCGACCGGTACGAGACTCGCTCCGGACGCGAGTTCACGAACCCGCGCTTCTACCTCGCGCTGGCCGCATTCAAGATGGCCGCCCTCGGCGAGATGTTCTACGCCCGCTTCCTGCGTGGCGGCGTCGACGACCCGATGTACGAGCGGATGGGCGAGGGTGTCCCCGCGCAGGCCGAGCGCGCGCTCGCCATCGTCGAGGGGGAGTGGACGCTCTGAGGCGGCGACCCGTCGTGTCGGTATGGTCGACACTCGCTAGACAGGCACCAGATTTAACGCGAACTGACACCGTCATCCGCGCGGTGACTGAGAGTGTCTGACGCGGACGCACGCACGGGCCGGGCCGGGAGCAACACGGACGTAGACGCCGTCGTCGTCGGGGCGGGGTTCTCGGGGCTCTACATGCTGCATCGACTGCGCGAACGCGGCTACGATGTCCGCGTCTTCGAGAAGGGTGGGGACGTGGGCGGGACGTGGTACTGGAACCGGTATCCGGGCGCACGCTGCGACAGCGAGAGCCACATCTACTGCTACTCGTTCAGCG
Source organism: Haloglomus salinum (assembly GCF_024298825.1). Lineage (NCBI taxonomy): Archaea > Methanobacteriati > Methanobacteriota > Halobacteria > Halobacteriales > Natronomonadaceae > Haloglomus > Haloglomus salinum. Next base: position 3,827,538 of record NZ_CP101153.1, on the reverse strand, counting down.
ACGACATCCGGGAGCAGTGGGAGTGGACCGAGCGCTACCCGGAACAGCCCGAGATTCTCGAGTACCTGAACTTCGTCGCCGACGAACTGGACCTGCGCCGCGACATCGAGTTCGAGCGCGAGGTCCGGTCCGCGACGTACGACGAGGACGCGGGCACCTGGACGGTCGAACTGGCTGACGGCGAGGTGGTCGAGACGCGTTTCTTCATCACCGGCGTCGGCTGTCTCTCCGAGCCGTTCAAGCCGGACTTCGACGGCCTCGACGAGTTCGAGGGCGAGTGGCACCACACGTCCCGCTGGCCCGACGAGGGTGTCGACTTCTCCGACAAGCACGTCGGCGTCATCGGCACCGGGTCGACGGGCATCCAGTTCATCTCCGAGACGGGCGGACGGGCCGAACACCTGACCGTGTTCCAGCGGACGCCCAACTACGCTGTCCCGGCGCGTAACCGGCCGCTGGAGGACGACGAGTACGAGGAGATTCGCGCGAACTACGACGATATCTGGGAGCAGGCCCGCGACTCGCGGCTGGGGATGCCGTTCGACCACGAACACTACTCCGCCGCCAGCCTCTCCGAGGAGGAGATCCGCGAGACGCTCGAGGACCGCTGGGAGCAGGGCGGCTTCCGCTTCCTCCACGCGTTCGAACCGGGCCACGTCCTCACGAACGCCGAGGTGAACGCGGTCATCTCGGAGTTCATCCGCGAGAAGATCCGCGCGAAGGTCGACGACCCCGAGACCGCCGAGAAGCTCGTCCCGAGCGACCACCCGTACGGCGCGAAGCGGCCGCCGATGGACTACAACGACTACTACCGGACCTACAACCGGGACGACGTCTCGCTCGTCGACGTCAGCGACGACGGCGAACCCATCGAGCGCGTCACGCCCCGTGGTATCCAGACCACGGCCGAGGAGTACGACCTCGACGTCATCGTGTTCGCGACGGGGTTCGACGCGATGACTGGAGCCATCCTCGCGATGGACATCGAGGGCCGCGACGGGCTGACGATGGAGGAGAAGTGGGCCGACGGCCCCCGGACCTACCTCGGCCTGATGACGCGTGGCTTTCCCAACCTGTTCACCATCACCGGCCCGCAGAGCCCCTCGGTCCTGACGAACATGCCGCTCTCCATCGAGCAGCACGTCGAGTGGATCGAGGACTGCATCGACTACATGGACGAACACGGCCACGACACCATCGAACCGACCGAGGCATCCGAGACCCAGTGGGTCACGAACACCAACATGCTCGCGGACAACATGCTGTTCTCGGAGGCCGACTCCTGGTACCGGGGGGACAACGTCCCCGGCAAGACGGCGGTGTTCACGCCGTTCCCGGGCGGCCTCGACATGTACCGCGACATCTGCGACCGCGTCGCCAGCGACGACTACGACGGCTTCGAGTTCTCCCGGGCCGCGGACGCGCCCGTGGCCGAGCAATAGCTCGCCACAGTTCTCAGTATCTCAGTTCTACGCAGGATACCGCTGAAAAACAGCAGATTACCGCAGCGTCTCGCGAGCAGTCCTACTCTTCGTCGTCCTCGTCCACGTCCTCGAAGTCGGCGTCGACGTACTCCTCGTCGTCGGCCTCGGCGCCCGGGCCGGCACCGCCGGGGCCGCCGCCCATACCGCCAGGGCCGCCGCCCATGCCGCCGGGACCGGCGCCGCCGGGACCGGCGCCAGCACCGGCACCGCCGGCGCCGGCCTGGGCCTGCTGCTGGTACATCTGCTTGCCGATCTCCTGAAGCTCCTGGCTCAGGCTCTCTGTCGCCGATTCCAGCGCCTCCGTGGCCTCGTCGATCGCCTCGAACTCGACGTCCTCGTACTCGTCGAGGGCGTCCTCGACACGTTCGACCTCGGCCTCGATGTCGCTCCGGAGGTCGGCGTCGATCTCCTCCTCGTTCTCCTCGAGGAGGGTCTCGGCGCGCTGGACGGCCGACTCGGCCTCGTTGCGCGTCTCGACGAACTCGCGGCGCTTCTGGTCCTCCTCAGCGTGCTCCTCGGCTTCCTCCTGCATCTCCTCGATCTGCTCGTCGGAGAGGCCGGCGCCGCCCTCGATGGTGATGGACTCGGCGTTGCCCGAGCCCTTGTCCTCGGCCTCGACGTTGACGATGCCGTTCTCGTCGATGTTGAACGTCACCTCGATTTGCGGTGTGCCGGCGGGGGCCGGCGGGATACCGGTGAGCTGGAACTCGCCGAGGAGCTCGTTGCCCTCGGCCATCTCGCGCTCACCCTGGAAGACGCGGACGTTGACCATCGTCTGGTTGTCCGCCGCGGTCGTGAAGATCTTCGACTCCTCCGTCGGGATGGTGGTGTTCTTGTCGATGAGGCGCTCGAACAGGCCACCCTTCACCTCGATACCGAGCGACAGCGGCGTCACGTCCAGCAGGACGATGTCGTCCACGTCGCCCGAGAGGACCCCGCCCTGGATGGCCGCGCCCAGCGCGACGGCCTCGTCCGGGTTGACGGACTTGCGCGGGTCCTGTCCGGCCATCTCCTCGACCTTCTCGCGGACCTGCGGCATCCGCGTGGAGCCACCGACCAGCAGCACCTCGTCGATGTCGCCCTTGTCGTAGCCGGCGTCCGAGAGCGCCTGCTCCGTCGGGCCGACCGTCCGCTCCAGCAGGTCGCTGGTGAGCGACTCGAACTTCGCGCGGCTGATGGTCTCCTCCAGGTCCTTCGGGCCGTCGTCGTCGGCCGCGATGAACGGGAGCGTGACGGTCGTCTCCTTTCGGTTCGAGAGTTCGATCTTCGCCTCCTCGGCGGCGTCCTTGAGTCGCTGGAGCGCCTGCCGGTCCTCGCGGAGGTCGATGCCGTGCTCGGCCTGGAACTCGTCGGCGAGGTGGTCGATGAGCGCCTGGTCCCAGTCGTCACCGCCGAGGTCGTTGTCACCGTTCGTGGCGACGACCTCGTACACCCCACCACCGAGGTCGAGGATGGAGACGTCGAAGGTGCCCCCGCCCAGGTCGTAGACGAGGACGGTCTGGTCGGACTCGTCGTCGAGGCCGTACGCCATCGACGCCGCGGTCGGCTCGTTGATGATGCGCTCGACCTCGAAGCCGGCGATCTCGCCGGCGTCCTTCGTGGCCTGGCGCTGGCGGTCGCTGAAGTAGGCGGGGACCGTGATGACGGCCTTCTCGACCTCGTCGCCGAGGTAGTCCTCCGCGTCGCGCTTGATCTTCTGGAGGATCATCGCCGATATCTGCTCGGGCGTGTACTCCTCGCCCTCGATGTCGACGGTGTAGCCGTCCTCGCCCATGTGCCGCTTGATGGACTGGATGGTGTGTTCGGGGTTCTGGACGGCCTGGTTCTTCGCGGGCTTCCCGACGAGGCGTTCCCCGTCGTCCGTGAACGCGACCACGGAGGGCGTGGTGCGGTCGCCCTCGGCGTTCGCGATGATCTCGGGGTCGCCACCCTCCATCACTGCGAACGCGGAGTTGGTGGTCCCCAGGTCGATGCCGAGGATCTTGTTGCTCGCCATTGTTGGACGGGAGTAGCAGTCTGGCGCCGTTAAGCCTTGCTGAATCGGGTCGATTCGCCTCGCAGGAGCCCCGTCGCCCTCTTGCGGTTTTCCCGTCGCCGATTCTCCGCGACCGACACGTACAAACAGAAGTGCATCACAAGCGTGCCGTCCGACCGGATGTGAGTCAGTCCGCTGTCGCCCACAGGTCGACCACGACGGGCAGGTGGTCGGAGGGATGGCGCCAGGTCTGGTCCACGTCCGCGGCCGTCGCGTACAGGGCCACGTCGAAGCCGCGGACGAGGACGTAATCGATGCGCTTGTCGCGGGTCGGGTCGTGGTCGGTGCCCTCCTCGACCCCCTCGCCGTCGAAGCCGACGTACGTCTCGCCGGGGCCGAACCGCGTGTCCGCGGCCTGCCGGGCGTCGGTGAACGGCCCCGGCGTCTCGACGAGCGAGCGGTACGGGCCGGAGGCGGGCCGGGCATTCAGGTCTCCCACGAGGAGTGACGGGGCGGCGTCGAGCCGTTCACGGACGAGGCGCGCGCTCTCGCGCCGTGCCAGCGCGCCCGCGTGGTCGAAGTGGACGTTGACGAGGTCGAACGTCTCGTCCGTCTCCCGGTCCCGGAACTGTACCTCCGTCGCCACCCGCGGGACCGAGGCGTCCCACCCGACCGCGCCGATGTTCTCGGGGGCCGGCGCCAGCGCGAACGGCTCTACCGTCTCGGCCCTCAGTCGTTCGGGCCGGTAGCCGACGGGTGTGTGCTCTCCCGTCTGCTGACGCTCTGTGGCCCACTCGTAGTCGGGGAGCCGCTCGCGGAGGTCCGGCAGCTGGTCCTGCCAGACCTCCTGCAGGCAGAGTACGTCGGGCCGGTGGACACGGACCGTGGCTGCGACCGCGTCCCGGCGGTTCTCCCACGCCCGGGGGCCGTCGTCCAGCGTCGCGTAGCGGACGTTGTACGTCATCACCCGCAGCGGAGCGACGCCGCTCACGGTCGGTCGTCCTCCGTCGCCCTCCGGGGCCGTCCATGGCCGCGCTTCATCATCACCCGAGCGTGCTCGGGCCGAGCGCAAAAGGGTGGTCCTGGTGGGTCGGTACCCGACCAGAAGGTGGGGTGTCGGTTCGTGCTGGTTACTCGCCGGCGCCGTCGGAGACGGTCACCTGCGCGGCCTGGAGCACCTTCTCGGCCATCTCGTAGCCCGGGCGGTGGAGTTCGTCGACGGTCCCCTCGGGCTGGTCGCTCGTGACGCGCATCAGCACCTCGTGGCGCTGGGGGTCGACCTCCTCACCCGGTTCCGGCTCGATGGCGACCACGTTCTCGGCGTCGAGCACACGGTCGAACTGGTCCAGCGTCGTCCGCACGCCGCCGCGGATGTCCGTGTCCTCGTCCTGCTCCAGCGCCCGGACGAGGTTGTTCCGCACGTCCAGCAACCGCTCGACCAGTTCCTCGGTCGCGCGAGCCTTCTGCTCCTCCTGTTTGCGCTCCATCCGCTTCTTGAAGTTCTGGAACTCCGCCTGCTTGCGCTTGAGCTGCTCCTCCAGGTCCTCGACGCGCTCCTCGTACTCGGTAGCGGCGTCCTCGGCGTCGTGACGGGCCGACCGCAGCGAGGCGATTTCGCGGGCGATGGTCTCCGGGTCGGACTCCTCGACACGTTCGACGAGGTCCGCATCGGGCTCGACCTGCGTATCGTCCTCGGCGGCACCGTCGGTGTCCGCCGCGTCGTCGTCCGTCGCGGCGTCCTTCTCGCTCATAGCCACGAGTTGGCGACGGCCGGGGATAAGGGTTGTATATCCACATCAGCCCGGGTGCGTCGGGCCGGTGGCAGCGTGCAGCTCGTCACCGACGCGTCAACCGAGGTGGCCGATGTACTGGTCGAAGACCGATCGGTCGACGAGGAGCTGGATGTGCTCCTGGATGCCGGAGTTGATGTTACGACCCGTGGCATCGGTGAGCATGTACTCCGGGATGCTCGCGTACGGACTCGGGGCGATGAGTTCGTCGGCGTGTGACCAGACCGCAGTGTAGCTGACCCCGGATGCGAGGCCGTCCTGGTTCAGTTCCTCCAGAAGTGTACTTCCGGGGATCATATCACGCCCGCCCTCCGTGAGGACACCGACGTACGCCACGTAGGTTCCCTGGTGCGGGGAGCCGAGCGTGACGAGGTCGTCGACGTGGGCGGCCGCACCCTCTTTCTCGATGGCCCAGCGGGTGTCGAGTCCACCCATCGAGTGGGCGATGACGTCGACCGGTCCTCCCTCCTCGTCGGAGATACGTTCGAGTTCCCGCGCGACCACCTCGCCGTAGTCCGAGGGCGAATCCGTCGTGGTCCCGGGGATGTCACCGAGACTCATCTGATGTATCTCGTCGGCGTCGTATCCGTCGTCCTCGAGGTAGCCCGTGAGGACATCCCACCACGGCGTATCGCCGGTGTCCATGTACCCGTGGAGCAGGACGACCGAATCCCGGTCTTCTCCGGCGGCCGCGCTGCCGAGCGCCGGGAGTCCGAGTGCGGCCGCGGTTCCGGCCGTAGCCGAGCGGAGCAGTGCACGTCGCGTCCCGGAAGGCGTTCCCTCCATAGCCATCGGCGCTGACTGTCCGGTCAAGTAGTTGCTGCCGTAGTCACGGTGGCATATAAGCCGTGACGGCCTTCACCGGCCACCTGGCACCGGAGTCCCGGAGGCATCGATGGAACGCGACGCATGGCGCGATGGTCGTAGCACGGGATTGAAATCGTGCCGTCACGGAGAACAGGCCGTGACCGACGAGGCCGGGACCCTCAGACTGGCGTTCGACGAGGGCACGGTCCGCATCACCGGTCCCGGGTCGGTCGTCGCTGACCTTCCCGGCACCGAGTACGACGAGCGCTCGGAATCCTGGCGTGCCCCCGCCCACCGCTACGCCGACCTCCGTGACGCGCTCGCCGAGCACGACGGGGCTGTCGACGACGCCGTCCTCGCCGAGCGCGAGCTGCCGGACCTGACGACGGCCTACGAACTCCGCGACTACCAGCAGGATGCGCTCGACGCGTGGCGCGAGGCGGACTGCCGCGGTGTCCTCGAACTCCCGACCGGGAGCGGGAAGACGGTCGTCGCCATCGCGGCCATCGCCGCGCGCTCGGCCCCCACGCTCGTGGTCGTCCCGACCATCGACCTGCTGGACCAGTGGGAGCGCGAACTCGCGGCGGAGTTCGATGTTCCGATCGGGCGGCTCGGCGGCGGTGAACAGCGCGTCGAGGACATCACCGTCTCCACGTACGACTCCGCCTATCTCCGGGCGGACGAACTCGGCGGTGACTTCGAACTGGTCGTCTTCGACGAGGTCCACCACCTCGGCGGCGAGGGGTACCGCGACATCGCGCGCCTCCTCGCCGCGCCCGCCCGGATGGGGCTCACGGCGACCTTCGAGCGGCCCGACGGCGCCCACGAGGTCATCGAGGAGCTGGTCGGGCCTGTGGTCCACCGGCTCTCGGCCGAGGACCTCGCGGGGGACCACCTCGCCGACTTCGACATCAAGCGGGTCGCGGTCGAACTCACCGAGGACGAACGCGAGCGCTACGATGAGTATCAGGGCACGTTCACGGACTACCTCGCGCAGTCGGGCATCCAGCTGCGCTCGGGTAGCGACTACCAGGAACTGGTCAAGCGCTCGGGCAACGACCCGCGGGCACGGGAGGCGCTCCTGGCCAAACAGCGCGCCCGCGAGGTGATGATGAACGCCGAGAACAAGGTGCGCGAACTGGAGCGAGTGCTGGACCACCACCGCGAGGACCGTGTCATCGTCTTCACTGCGTACACCGACCTCGTCTACCGGCTCTCCGAGCGGTTCCTGATGCCGGCCATCACGCACGAGACGGCCGCGGCCGAGCGCCGGGAGATCCTGGAGCGGTTCCGTGCGGGCGACCACTCGCGCGTCGTGACCGCGAACGTCCTCGACGAGGGCGTCGACGTGCCGGACGCGAACGTCGCGGTGGTGCTCTCGGGGAGCGGGAGCGAGCGGGAGTTCACCCAGCGGCTCGGGCGGGTGCTGCGGCCGAAGGCGGACGGCGGGCGGGCGACGCTGTACGAACTCGTCACGGAGGAGACCGCCGAGGAGCGGGTGGCGCGGCGGCGGCGGTGAACGCGAGTGTACGTCCCCGCCGGCACCTGGCCGACGGGGCGAGGCGAACCGTTTTGTCGGGTGGCATCGCGCACCCCGTATGGCACTGCCGCCAGTGACGACGGGGATGGCCGTGACGTTCGGCCTCGTGTTCGCCGCACTGGCGCTGTTCGTCTCGGAGAAGCTCCCGCCCGACGTGACCGCTATCGGCGTCCTGGTGGCACTGGCCGTCCTCGAACCGCTCACGCAGGTCTCCCCTGTCGAGGCTCTCTCGGGCTTCGGGAGTGCGGCGACGCTCACCGTCCTCGCGATGTACATCCTCAGCGAGGGGGTCCAGCGGACGGGCATCGTCGAGCGGCTGGGCCTGTTCCTGGGCCGCATCACGGGCGGCGAGGAGCGACGCGTGCTGGCGGCGACGGTGTCCACGACCGGGCTCTCGGCCGGCTTCGTCAACAACACCCCCGTCGTCGCCGTGTTCATCCCGATGGTGACCGACCTTGCGGAGCAGGCCGGCATCTCGCGGTCGCGGCTGCTCATGCCTCTGTCGTTCGCGGCGATGCTGGGCGGGAAACTCACGCTGGTCGGGACCGCGAGCAACCTCATCGCCAGCGACCTCGCCGTCGAACTCCTCGACCGCGGCCCCATCGGGATGTTCGAGTTCACACCGCTCGGTGTCGTCGTCCTCGCCGTCGGCATCGCCTACCTCCTGACGGTCGGGCGGTACCTCGTCCCGGAGCGCGTGGCGGCCGACACCGACCTGACGGAGGCGTACGAACTGGAGGACCATCTCTCGCTGGTGACGGTCCGGGAGGACTCGCCGTTCGTCGGGCAGTCGGTCCACGAGGTCCAGGAGACCATCGACGGCGAGGAGGACATCCGGGCGGACCTGCTGCGCATCGAGCGCGAGGGCGAGGGGGTCATCGCCGCCACCACAGACCGCATCGTCGAGGCGGGTGACGCGCTGGTCATCCGGTCGACGCTGCGCGACCTGAACCGCCTCGTCGAGCGCTACACGCTCCGGCAGTTCCCCCGCGAGGTCGTGACCGAGGAGGACCTGCTGGGCGAGCGCGGGCAACTCGTCGAGGCTGTCGTCCTCCCGGACTCGGCCCTCGTGGGCACGCGCATCGGCGAGAGCATCCTCACCCGGCGCCTGGATACGACCGTCCTGGCGGTCAAGCGCGAGGGGGGACTGCTCCGCGAGGACCTGCGCGAGCGCCGCCTCCGGGCCGGCGACACGCTGTTGCTCCAGACGACGCCCGCCGCGGCGCGATACCTCACCGACACCGATGACCTGGCGCTGTTGCGCGAGCCGAAGCGTCCCGTCGATTTCGACGAACTGGAGCCCGAACCGCTCTCGCCCCGGACGCCCGTCGCGCTCGGGACGCTCGTGGGCGTCATCCTGCTGGCCGCGCTCGACCTGCTCCCCATCGTTATCGCGGCGCTGGCCGGCGTCTTCGTGATGCTCGCCACCGACTGCCTCTCCACCCGCCAGGCCTACGACGCCGTCTCCTGGAACGTCATCTTCCTGCTGGCCGGCATTCTCCCGCTCGGGATGGCGCTCCAGCGCACCGGCGGCGCGGCACTGGTGGCCTCGCTCTTCGCGGAGGTCAGCGTCTACGTCCCGACGCTCGCGCTGCTGGGGCTGGTCTTCCTCGTCTCCGGCCTGGTCGCGGCCCTCATCACCCCCGTCGCGATGACGGTCCTGATGGTACCGGTCGCCGTCGACACCGCTTCGCAGGTCGGCGCGGACGGGTTCGCGTTCCTGCTGGCGGTCCTGTTCGCCGGCGGGGCCGCCTTCGCGACCCCCATCGGCTACCAGACCAACCTGATGGTGTACGGACCGGGCGGCTACCGGTTCACGGACTTCACACGGGTCGGACTCCCGCTGCAGTTGGTCCTCGCGGTCGTCGTGACGCTCGGCATCGCGGTCATCTACGGCGTCTGAACGCCGTCGAGAGCGCACTCACTCTTCGGGGCCATCCTGCTGCCGGAAGTAGGCTCGCGTCCGGCGCTTCCCGGTCCAGATGAACCTCAGGCGGTCCAGCCGTGTCGCGTTCCGCATCGATGTTGAGCTGCCGGGTTCGAATCGGACGCGGGTCCCCCCCTCGGCGGTTGAGACGCGCCCCCGGAAGAGCCGCTGCCCGAGTTTCGACAGGTCCGGCGTGTGCCAGTGGCAGAGGAGGGACGCGGGCTGACCGTCCTCGACGGCGAGGGGTGTGTCCAGCACCACGGCGTCCGCGCCACGGTGCTCGACATCGCGGACCGTCCGGGTCGTCGGCCAGCCGTCCGCGTCGACGACGGTGAGCGCGAGGCGGTCGTAGGATGCGGCCTCCCCGGCGTCGACGCCCTGCTCGGGCCAGGCCGGTAACGAGCCGGCCGTCGCGTTCGCGAGTGGTTCGACGCGTACCGGCTCCACCTCCACGACCAGCCGCAGCGCGTACCAGCCGAAGAGGAACCGCCCGACGCGGGAGTCGAGCAACGACGAGGTCTTCGTGAACCCCTCGCGCTTCTCCGACGGGGGCTCGGCCCGGATGAGGTCCTGGACGTACTCCGCGTTCGCCTCCAGGTCGTCGTCGTGGACGGTGCCACGCCCGTACAGCACGAACGGCTCCTCGGCGCCGTAGAACAGGACCGACAGCCTGGGGTTCTCACGGACGGTGTCGACCTTGCCCGCGTACGCCGGCGGGGAGGTGACGACCACGGACTCGCGGTCCGGGTCGTAGAACGGTGTCAGTGGGTAAGTTCGGGGCCGGTCGCCGGCCGCCGTCGCCACCTCGGCCGCCGGGGAGTCGTGGACGGCCCGCTGCAGGCGGTCGCGGTCGAGGCTCGCGCCGTCCTGGTTCATCGCCGCCCTCCGCTGTGCATATCGTGGCCCCGCGTCACGCAGGCACTTAACTGGTTCCCGGGGGCGCGTCGGCCGGACACGATGGATTCACGGCCGCCGTGGCTCAGTGGTGGCTCTCGGGCTCGGTCTCCGCCTCGAGGATGATGAGGTCGCGGGCCAGATAGCCGATACCGCCCATCATCACCAGCGTCCCCGCGAGGAGGGTCGGGTTGATACCCCCCTGCAGCACGCCGAGGATCATGATGACCATCCCGACGACGGTACCGGCGATGGGGATGCCGACCGAGACCGTGTGTGGGCTCATGTCCGGCCACTCCTCCCGGGAGACTGTAAATCTCTAGCATGGCTGGTGCCGATTCCGATGGTTCGGTCGAGCGACGGAGCCCTTAACCGCTCGCTCGCCGAGCACTCGGCCGGATGCTGACGAAGGACCTGCTCCGTGTCTCGCGAGCCGGGGGCGGCTATCACCCCCGGTTCGTCGGCGACGACGCCGACGCCCGGGCGCTGGCGGCTCGTGTCATCGGGGTCTACCAGGGACACGTCGACGAGGAGCGAGCGGCGCTGGACGCGGCGCTGACGGACCTGGAGCGGTCGGCGAGCGACTTCAAACTCGTGCGTGGCTTCGCGAAGCTCCTGGAGCGTGAGGCGACCTTCGAGACGCGAGCGCCAGTCGAGCCGCGCCGCGCTCGGGCAGCCGCCTTCGAGGCTGCGGAGGCGGAGGGTGTCGTCACCGAGGGCGAGCGTGAGAGCGCACTCGTGCGGGCGGCCGAGAGGCTCGACGCTGCACCCGGCGCCGTGGCCGACTCGCTGTATGCCGACCTCGAATCCCGGCAGGTCCTCGCGACGTTCGACTCGCGCTACGACCCCGAATCCCTCGTCACACAGTACGACCTCTCGCTGGCACAGACCGCGCTGTTCGACGCCGTCGAGGTGCGGGTGCGCTCGGTCGAGCCGAAGGAACTCGTCTCCGCGGTCAAGCGCCTCCGGCTGATGTACGAGGTGCGCCGCGTCGATGCAGGCGAGCGCGACGCCGGCCCGGGCGACCGCGAGGTGGTCGTCACTGGTCCGAGCGCCCCCTTCTCGCGCTCGCGCCGCTACGGCACCCGGTTCGCCCGCCTCCTGCGGACGGTCGCGGCAGCGCCCGAGTGGCGCCTCGAGGCGACCGTCGACGACCGCGGCACCGAGCGTCAACTGGTACTGACCGACGCGGACGTCTCGGTGCCGGGGACCGAGCCCGTCGTCGAACCGACGTACGATTCTGGCGTCGAGCGCGACTTCGCCACCCGGTTCGCGTCGCTCGACCTCGACTGGGAGCTGGCCCGCGAGCCAGAACCGCTCGCCAGCGGTGCACACGTCGTCATCCCGGACTTCGCGTTCGACTACCGGCACGCGGACTTCCGCGTCTTCTTCGAGATCATGGGCTTCTGGACCCCGGAGTACGTCGAGAAGAAGCTCTCGCGGCTCGAGACGCTGGAGGACGTGACGATGCTGGTCGCGGTCGACGAGTCGCTCGGCGTCGGCGAGGCGGTCGCGGAGCTGACCGACGGCGCCATCCCCTACCGCGACAGCGTCCGGGTGAAGGACGTGGTCGATGCCCTCCGACGGTACGAGGACGACCTCGTGGCGGACGCGGCTGCGGACCTGCCCGATGAACTGGTACCTGAGGACGACGCCATCACGCTCGAACACCTCGCCGAACGCCACGGCGTTGGGGCAGACGCGGTCGAGACGAAGGCGTTCCCCGAGCACGAGCGTGTCGGCCGGACGCTCGTCCGGCCCGCGGTGCTGGCGGCCGTCGGTGACCGTGTCGAAGCGGGGATGGCCCTCGACGACGCTGAGCGCGTGCTCGACGAGTACGGCCTGGACGACACGAGTACGGTGCTCTCGCGGCTAGGCTACCGCGTCGAGTGGGAGGGGCTCTCCGGCGGCACCGTCCGGGAGAAGTGAGCCGGCAGTGCCGGATGTCGGGTGAGAGTTATGCCCACCGGTGTGGTACCCACCGCCATGCAGCCGGACACTCGCCCGCGTCGGGCGTGGCGCAAACAGGCCACGGCCGTGGGCAAGCGCGTCCGTGAGGGGCGCCCGGGGACGAGCGGCGGGTCAGCGGGGGACCAGGAGGTTCTGGACCTGGTGGCGGAGCCGTACGACTCCGTCGCGGAGTCGGAGCGCCGCCTCACCGACCTACAGCGCGTCTTCGCGACCCGTGAGGACGACCGCGCGGTCTTCCTCGCCGTGTACGCTCGGACGACGGAAGCCGTCGCGGCCCGCATCGAGCGCGACGAGTTCGAGGACCCGGACTGGGTGGCCGACTACCTCGTCGCGTTCGCGAACCGGTATCGCCAGGCCGCCCACGACTACGAGCGTGGAGACCTGGCGGCCGTCGCCGACCCGTGGCAGCTCGCCTTCGACTCCGCCGCCGCACCCGACTCACTCGTCATCCAGGACGCACTGCTGGGTGTGAACGCTCACATCAACTACGACCTCGCGTTCGCGCTCGCCGACGTGGGCATCGAGGCCGACCGGACCGCGAAACTCGAGGACCACCGCGCCGTGACGGACGTCCTCCGGACCATCGTCGACGACATCCAGGACCTCCTCGCCGAGGCGTACGCCCCGGGTCTCGAACACGTGGACGAGTCGATGGGCCGGGCCGACGAGCGACTCGCCATCTTCACCATCGACGAGTGCCGGTCCAGCGCCTGGCGCAACGCCGTCGGCCTCTGTTCCCGGTTCCGGGTCCGCCGCTGGGTCGCACGACGGGTCACCCACGCCACCGCGACCGGGGCGGCGTACCTCCTGCTGAGCACGCGTGCGAGCGACACGGTCCACGAGACGCTGGAGGCGGTCGAGGACGGAGAGCAGGCCACCGACAGATAGCTCATATCGTCGCGGAATATGTGGGGAATAGTTCTGTCATTTATTAAATCGTGGGAACAGGTGCTGAAAATACATCGGTTGAGGGGATATGGGGCGGGAGCTGGTCTACGGGGACTCACACGGGGCCGCCAGGTCCCGTGTCAGTCCGACCCGGTTCCGCGGAGCACGCCCCGGTTGCACGCGAGACACTCCGGCCGGAGGTCGGCCCGTGTCGGGTCCCGTACGAGGCGGATGCGGTCGCGGGGCAGGTTCTCGTCGCACTCGTGGCAGCGATAGGTGGCCGATTCCGGGAGCCAGCAGCCCGTCGCACAGACCTGTACCCGGCCGTCGATAGCCGGGTCGGGATGGTCGACCTCCCGGAACTCCTCCGACGCGTCCCGACAGCGCCAGCAGACCGCAACCGGTCCACCTCGGTTACGGCCGGTCCCGGCCCCGTCGGAGCCGACGTTCCGGTTCGCCATCTCAGTCCGCCCCCCCGGGGACCGCCCGGCATCCTGCGGGGGAGTCCGCGACGCTCGGCGGGCGCGGGCAGCGACAGTACCTGTCGGGCGTGACGATTCGAGGCCGTCGTCGCTCCCGTGGTCCGGTTCCGGGTGCGGCGGTGGTGGAGGTACGAGTAGCGGTCACGACTTCCCGTTCGTCCCCCGGCATTGAAAATTATTTGACGTTCGTACTAGGCACCTTGTTATTGCGGTTGGTTTCAGAGTATTGGCTGGTATATATCACACATGCTGGATAATGCATCTGGATGGGGTCAAGGTATGGGAGATTCTGGCTCGTAGCGCCCCTCGACAGTCGACCCGGGTCGCCGAGCCGTCTTCGAACTCCGGTCAGAGCTCCCGCCGTCGTCCCTTCGGCACCTGCGAGCGCAACTCGCCGTGCAGGAACAGCCCCACGCCGATCGGTTCCGGGCGGGGGCCGTCGGCCCGGTCCGGCACCGCTCCAGTCACGGACCCGCCACCGTACTCGTGGCGCACGACGAGGTAGCCCCAGTCCCCGTCCCAGTCGAGTTCCTGGTCCTCGCCGGCGAGGAACCGGGTCGCCTGCTCCCGGGAGAGGTCGATGACCGTGTCGTCGGCCGTCGCGTGGCGGCCGAAGCGCTGGACGGCGTCTGTCGTCGGCTTCCAGTGCTCGCCGCCGGTCCGGAGGAACGTCATCCCGAGCGCCTCCACCTCGACGGGTGAGGGGAGGTCGTCCGCGAACGCCCAGACCTTGCCCGCACCCTTCTCCCAGAAGGTGTAGCCCTCCCAGACAGACGGGTCGACGCCGTAGCGCTCCGCCCAGAACTCCACGACGCCCTCCCGCGTGGCGCGCTCGGGCACGTCTCGCTCGGCAGCGGTCGCGGGGAGGCGCTCGAACTGGTGGGGCTGGTTCTCCGCGGGCGCGTCATCACCAGCCGCGCCGTCGTCGCTCATGTCGTCACCTCCAGTTTGGCACAGAAGAACCCGCCCGTGTCGTTGTGGTGCGGGTAGATGCGGCGCGCGCGTTCGACGGCCGGGTCGTACTCCTCACCCTCCCACTCGGTGACGCCGGGGCGCGATTCGAGCGGCAGGTCGACCTCGACCAGTTCACAGTCGCTGTTCCGGAGTGCGTGGTCGAGGACGGCCTCGTTCTCCTCGGGGGCGAACGTACAGGTGGAGTAGACCACCGTGCCGCCGGGGGCCGTCATCTCGATGGCACGTTCGAGGATGCCCTTCTGGACGCCGGCCACGCCCTCGACGTGGTCGAGGGTCCACCCGGCCAGCGTGTCCGGGTTCTTCCGGATGGTGCCCTCACAGGAGCAGGGCACGTCGACGAGGGCGCGGTCGAAGGGGTCGTCCTCGTCGCCCTCGGAGAACGGTTTCAGCGAGAAGTTCCGGGCGTCGGCGTTCGTGACGGCGACGTTCGAGACGCCGCAGCGCTCGGCGTTCGAGCGCAGCGCCGAGAGCCGCCCGAGGTTCGAGTCGTTGGCGACCAGCAGGCCCGTATCCTCCATCAGCGCCGACAGCTGCGTGGTCTTGCTCCCGGGCGCCGCGCAGGGGTCGAACACCCGCTCGCCGGGCTCCGGGTCGAGGACGAGTGCCGGCACGGCCGAGACCTCCTCCTGCCCGTACACCCAGCCGTGGACGTACGCCCACGAGTGGCCGGGGTCGCCGTCCGGGAGTCGGAGGAGCCCGTCGTGCCAGTCGACAGTTTCGTAGGCGATACCCTCCTCCTCGAAGCCGGCCCGGACCTCGTCGGGCGTGGCCTTGATCTCGTTCACTCTGACGACCGCCGGGAGCGGCCGGGCACACGCCGCGCGGAACGCCTCGACATCGTCCACGAGGGGCTCGTAACGGCCGAGGACGTCCCCGGGGTCGTCGATACCGTCGGTCATTGGCATCGCTGGGTGGGGGCGGGGTTAGTGGGTTTCGGAGCGGGCGGCGACACGGCCCTCAGCCGAACCGTTCGCGGAACAGGGCGACCAGCAACCCGAGGTGGACAGTGGCCCCGAGCGTGGCGGCGAGACGGCCACCCGTGACGAGGTACGTCGCCCCACCGAGCAGGCCAGCGACCTCGACCAGCAGGCCACCCGCGACGAGGCCGATGACGGCCAGCGCCGTCCGGTCACTGGCGCCCCTGAAACTCCCGACGGTCGGCGGGTAGAACTGGTAGCTCGCGCCGACGATGGCGAGCCCGAGGAAGCCGAGCAGGTTCAGGCGGCGGTGAGCCGTCACGAGTTCGGCCGTCGGGGGCTCGACCGCGAACGTGAGCCCGAGGAACGCAGCGAGCGACCCCAGCGCCACCGCCACGAGGACGGCATCGAGGCCGACGCGGTGCCGGTCCGAGCGCGCGAAGGTCACGCCGAGCGCCGTCGCGAACCCGATGACGGCAATCGCCTCGGCCGCCGCGCCGAGGCGGAACACCGGCCCGGCGGGGAGGCCGACGGCGAGCAGTGCCGGTCCGATGGCCCCGGCCGGGAGGACGACCGTGACGAGTACCCGCGGCGGGTGGGCCACGAGGAAGCGCGGGAGGAGCCGGAAGCCGACGGCGAACAGCGTGAGGGTGGCGAACCCGGCCCCGAGCAGGTGCGACGCACGGGGCGCGTAGCCGTCCAGCAGCGTCGGGAGCGGCGCATGGGCCGCCAGCAGCGCGTACGAGCCCAGTGCGAGGTAGCCCACCGCGACCGGCACCGCGAGGTTCGCGGCCCGGTCGACGGGTCGGCGCTCCGCGTTCACCTCGCCGGTGCCCGTCTCGCCGCCGAGGAGGTTGCCCCGGACGGTCCAGCCCAGCGTCCCGAGGAAGACGGCCACGCCGACCGTCCAGAGCGCGGCGCCCGCGAGCGCCAGCAGCTCGACGGCGGGTGTCGGGAGGACCGCCCGGCCCACTCCGGACGCCGCGCCGGCCAGTAACAGGGTCCCCGCCACCGAGCAGACGAGGTGGACCGGCATGAGCCGCGTCGTCGCGAGGTCGCGGTCGAAGTAGGGCGGCACCAGCGCGTACGCCTTCCCGAAGACGGTGTGCAGGACGAACCCGAGCAGCCCGAGCGTGACGGCCGCTCGCCGGGTGGTACCGGCCAGCTCGGCAACCTGCCAGACGGCGAGCCACGCGGCACCCGCCAGGACGAACCGGCGTGCCCACCGCGAGGCACGTTCGGCGTGGGTCATGGCGGGTAGCCACGGCGAAGCCTCTTGAATCCGGCCCCGAACGCCCGCGTCATCGGCAGCGCATCACCTCGACGGGACCAGTTCCACCGCGGGAGGCGACCCCTTAACATCCTGCCGGCCCTCCGTCGAGTCACGGATGGGGAGCCACGGCGACGACCTGTCGGGCGAGGGTCGCGAGCTGCTGGGCGCGTGTCACGACGACCTCCCGTTCGACCCGACGACCGTCGACATCGACGACGCCGACGTGCTGGCCCGGCTGGAGCCGGAGGTCCGGGAGTGGTGGGCCGAGACCTTCGGCGAGTACGTCCCGGGCAACGGCGGGTTCTTCACGCCGCCGCAGAAGGAGGCCATTCCACTCGTCGACGAGGGGGAGAACACGCTGGTCTGTGCGCCGACGGGAAGCGGGAAGACGATGGCCAGCTTCGCGGCCATCTACAACGACCTCTTCGGCCGCGCGAAGACCGACGACCTCGACAACTCCGTCTACTGCCTCTACCTCTCGCCGCTGAAGTCGCTCGCGAACGACATCCACCGGAACCTCGCCGAACCCATCGACGCCATCACCGACAAGCTCGACGCGAACGGTCACGCCGACGTGGACCTCCGGCACGCCATCCGCCACGGCGACACCTCCGACAGCGACCGGCAGAAGATGCTGGAGACGACACCCCACATCCTGAACACGACGCCGGAGACGCTGGCCATCCTGCTGAACTCGCCGAAGTTCAAGCGGAAGCTGGAGACCGTCGAGTACGTCATCGTCGACGAGATCCACTCGCTGGCCGACAACAAGCGCGGCACCCACATGGCCGTCTCGCTGGAGCGACTGGAGGCGATGGCCGAGGAGTCACCGACCCGCATCGGCTGTTCGGCGACTGTCGAGCCGCTGTCGAAGATGGCTGAGTTCCTGGTGGGCTGTGAGACGCCCGGCGACCCGGACGCGGACGGGGGTACCGACGAGGACGGGACCGCGGGCGAGGACGAGGGCGCCGGCCGTGCGCCCGAGTTCCGCGACTACGAACTCGTCGACGCGCGGTTCGTCCGCGACTTCGACATCGAACTCCACTGTCCCACCGACGACCTCATCGACACACACCCGTCGGTCGTCAACGACCGGTTCTACGACCAGCTCCACGAGTGGATACAGGGAGCGACCAACACGCTCGTGTTCACGAACACGCGGTCGGGCGCCGAGCGCGTGCTCCACAACCTGCGCGAGAACTACGACGGTTACGACGAGAGCAACTCGGGCTGCCACCACGGCTCGCTCTCGAAGGACGAGCGCGAGCGTGTCGAGGGGCTGCTCAAGTCCGGCGACGTGGACGTGGTCACCACGAGCACCTCGCTGGAACTCGGCATCGACATGCCCCACATCGACCTCGTGGTGCAGGTCGGCTCGCCCAAATCGGTCGCGTCGCTGCTCCAGCGCGTCGGCCGCGCGGGGCACCAGCTCGGCGAGACCGTCACCGGCCGCGTCGTGGCGCTGGACCGCGACGAACTCGTCGAGTGTGCGGTGATGCTCAAGAAGGCCGAGGAGGGGTTCGTCGACAGGGTGTTCGTCCCGGAGGACGCCCAGGACGTGGCCGCCCAGCAGGTGTACGGGATGGCCATCAACGGGCCACGCCCGGAGGCCGAGGTGCGCGAGATTCTCACGAGCGCGTACCCGTATCGGAACCTCTCGGACGCCGCGTTCGAGCAGCTGTTCCGGTATCTCACGGCGGATTACGAGGGCCTGGAGGCGAAGAACGTCTACGCGAAGGTGTGGCGCGACACGAACGATGCGCCCGGCGGCGAGCACCACTACGAGGCGTACGCGCCGGGCACGCCACTCGTGGGCAAGCGGGGCCGGATGGCACGGGTCATCTACATGACCAACATCGGGACCATCCCGGACTCCTTTACCTGCGACGTGTTCGTCCGCGGTGGCGACGAGTGGGTCGGGCAGCTGGACGAGTCGTACCTCGACACCCTCGAATCCGGCGACGTGTTCGTCCTCGGCGGGTCGAACTACGAGTACGCCTACCGGCGCGGGTCGAAGGTGTACGTCGACCCGACGGGCGCGCGGCCGACGGTCCCCTCCTGGTTCTCCGAGCGCCTGCCGCTCTCGTACGACCTCGGGCGGGAGATTCTGGGGTTCCAGCGCGACCTGCTGGAGCGCCTGGCCGACGGCGGCCCGGCCGCGGTCCGCAACTGGCTTCGGGAGTTCCCCCTCGACGAACACTCGGTGCGTGCGGTGACACGGATGTTCGATGAGCAGGTACGGTACGCGGGCATCGAGAGCGTCGCGACCGACGACCGGCTCGTCGTCGAGGAGGAGCTCGACCACGACGAGTACGAGCGCCACTACTACGTCCACTCGAACTACGGCCGTCGATTCAACGACGGCTTCTCGCGGCTGCTGGCCTACCGCTGTGCGCAGGCGGCCAACGCCAACGTGCAGGTCGCGGTGGCGGACAACGGCTTCACGCTGTCGATGCCGCTCAACCGGAAGGTGGACGTGACGGGCGTGCTCGAGTCCATCGCCCCGGAGGAGGCCCGGGCTGACCTCCGTGCCGCGCTCGACGGGACGGACCTGCTCAAGCGCTACTTCCGCATCAACGCCACCCGGTCGCTGATGATACTCAAGCGGTACAAGGGGTACGAGAAGTCGGCCGCACAGCAGCAGGTCTCGAGTGAGATGCTGCTGTCCTTCGCCCAGAATCTCGAGGATTTCGCTGTAATCGAGGAGACCTATCGCGAGATCCTCGAAGACAAACTCAATCTGGCGGGTATCGAGGATGTCCTCGGGGACATCCAGCACGGCGCGGTCGATGTGGTCCACCACACGGTCGAGACGCCGACACCGCGGGCGTTCGGACTGGCCACGCTGATGGCCAGCGACGTGGTGCTTGCCGAGGACGAGTCGGCGGTTCTCCAGGAGTTCCACCGGCGGGTGCTGGACGCTATCGACGAGTCCGAGACCGAGGGTGACGGAGCGGTCGTCGAGAGCGACGATTAGGGCCGGGGCGTACCCGGCTTCGCCCTGCTGCAGCCAGGTCTCGCGGCGGTCGGTCGCTGCCGAGCAGTCCTGATGGGTGACGAGTACCCCGAACCGTTTTACCCCTGTCAGTGGGTTCGTAGCACATGGATGCTCGCGAGGGAATCGCGTTCCTTACCGGGTCAGATGGGCGGGTCGCCGTCCTCAGGCGTCTCGGTGAGATGTCGTGCCGACCGTGCGAACTCCGCGAGCAGACCGACGCCTCCCGCACCGCGATTCACCGCGCCCTGACCGGTTTCGAAGAGCGTGGCTGGGTCCGCAAGGACGACGACCACTACGCACTGACTGCGGCGGGCCGACACGTACACGAACGGTACGAGGACCTCGCCGCGGCGGTCACGGTCGGCGACCGGTTCAGCGAGTTCCTCACGGCGTTCCCGCGGGCCGACGAGTTGCCGTTCCCCGTCGACGGCGAGGTGTGCGTGGCGACACCGACCGAGCCACAGGCGCCGGAATCGTTCTTCTACGACCGGCTTCCCGACGACGCTGACGACCTCCGTGGCTTCACGCCGGTACTCACCCAGCGGATGGTGGAGGCCTTCGAGCCGACCGTGGAGGCCGGCACCGAGGTCGAACTCGTCTACGACGAGTCGTACGCCCGGCACGTCCTGGACTCGTACCCGGCGGTGATGGAAGTGGCCCTGGAACGCGACAGCGTGACGATTCACGTCGTGCCGGAGTGTATCGAGGGCGGCCTGGCCCTTGTCGACGACGAGGTGTTCCTGAAAGCGTACGGGACGCGTGGCGACCTGCGGGCCTGCCTCCACTCGACCGACCCGTCGCTCCGTGAATGGGCGGCCGACTGGTTCATGCGGACGAAATCGGGAGGGCAGCCACTGGCGCGGTTCGCCGCGGACACGCCGGGTTGTTCCGGGGGGCGGAACAGTTAACGAACCGTCGCTAATCTGTGCTTCCGGGACATTACGCCCCGATGCATACTATAGAGTACGGCGGAGATGGTCGGTCGGGACTGCCCGGCCGGACCCGGAATCTCGGGCCGAGACGGCGTCCCGAACGGGCACGCTCGGCGGTGGGGGGAGGAGGATGCACACCCTGGCGGGGGGAGGTGTGCACCCATCGGCGAGGGAGGCAGAACGACGGACGGACCTGTCCCCGTCCGTCCGGGTCGGCCTGTACCGACCCCGTTATCGGCAGGGTCGCCCCGAACGAGTGCCGGCCACTACACCAGGAGTGTCTCGAGCGCGTCGGGCACGACGAGCACCCGACTCCCCGGTTCGATGGCCGCCGGAACGGTATCCCTGGCGTGCATCAGGCAGTCCTCGACGACCGCCGGCGCGGACGAGTCGGTCACGTACAGGTCGTGGTCGCGGAGCGCTCGCGCGACGACGAAGGCGCGCTGCGCACCGGGGTCGTAGCCGTCGGCCAGCTCGTCGTACAGCCCCCCGGCCGAGTCTGCCCCGGAGAGCCGGTCGTAGAAGCGCTCTTCCCCCGTCCCTTCGCCGGCACCCTCGGGGAGGGCCGCCGGAATCACGACGCGTCCACGGCCGCCATCACCCGCGAGCGGGTTCGTCGCGCCCAGCGTGACGTAGGTGAACGCGCGCGTCGTCTGGTAGAGGTTCGCGTCCTTCGGCGCGCCGACGCCCGCGACGACGGCGTCGTAGCAGTCGTCCACCTCGGCGGAGAGCGCCTCGCGGGCGGTTCCGGCGAGGTCCCGAACGACCTGACGTGGCTGTCCAGCGGCCGCCCCCAGGATGCCCGACGGGCCGTGGGTGACGTTGAGGCAGAAGTCGAGGCCGACCTCGTCGCCGGCACGGTCGACGGCGTCCCGGAAGGGGTTATCCTCGATGCGCCCGAGCCGGACCCCCTCGCGCCCCAGCATCTCCGGGCCGTGGGTGTACCGGATGAACGACTCGCTGCCGGCGCCGATGGCGACGGTCTTCGCGCCGCCCGAGAACCCGGCGTACTGATGCGGCTCGACCATCCCCGTCGAGACCACGCGGTCGGCGTGTGCGACCGAGGCGTGGACCTCGACCGGTGTGCCATCCACCTCGCCGACCTGTACGCAGTCCTCGGGGTCGTGGTTGACGGCGCGGTCGGCGTACTCGCCGAGGCCCTCGCGGAGTTCCGCGTCGGTCATCGGCCGATGGAGGCCCAGGCCGACCAGCACGCGGACCTGCGCCGGCGGGATGCCCGCCCGCCCGAGTTCGTCGAACAGCGCATCCAGCAGCAGGTCGTCGGGCGTCGCGCGGGTCACGTCCGTGACGACGATACAGACGAGGTCGTCGGCGTCGACGAGCTGCGAGAGGCGCGGGCCGTGCGGGTTCTCGACGGCCTCGTGGGCGGCCCCGGAGACATCGACCTCCTCCGAACCTGGGGGCTCGGCTACGTCCACCTCGCAGTCGGGGAGGTCGAACCGTACGGTGCCGTCGCCGAGCGGGAGTTCGTACATCGGCGTCAGGCCGCGTCGGTCAGGTCGGCCACCTCTGCGTCCGTGAGTTCGATGTCGGCGGCCGCGACGTTCTCGGCCAGGTGGTCGCGGTCGCTCGTCCCCGGGATGGGGAGGGTCACGTCCGAGCGGTGGAGCAGCCACGACAGCGCGACCTGGTACCGGGTCGCGCCGTGGGCCTCGGCGATGGGGTCGATGGTGTCGGCGATGGTGTCCAGATCGCCCGCCCCGACCGGGAAGTACGGGATGAACCCGATGTCGTACTCCTCGCAGGCGTCGAGGACGCGTCGTCCGTCACCGCCGACCCGGTCGGTGTCGCGAGTGACGACGTTGTAGTGGTTCTGGACGGTCGCGACATCGACGTGGTCGCGGGCGGTCTCCAGCTGGTCGGCGCTCACGTTCGAGAGGCCGACGTGGCGGACGAGCCCGTCGTCCTGCAGCTCGCCGAATGTCGTGACGGCGTCCTCGAACGGCGTGTCCTCGTCGGGCGCGTGGTACTGGTACAGGTCGATGGTATCGACGCGGAGGCGGTCGCGCGAGGCGAGGACCTGATTGCGGATGTAGTCGGGCTTCCCGTGGCGGAGCCAGTCGCCGCCGGCGTTCCGGAGGAGGCCGGCCTTCGTGGCGACCACCACGTCCTCGGCGTCGACGCGGTCGCGGCCGTCGGGAACGGGGCCGTCGAGCGCGAGCGCCTCGCCGATGAGCCGCTCGCTGGTGCCGGGGCCGTACGAGTCGGCGGTGTCGATGAGGTCGACACCCTGCTCGACGGCGTCCCGGAGGATCTGCCGGGCGTTCGCCTCGTCGTCGGGCGCCCCGATGATGTCCGGACCACAGAGCCGCATCGCGCCGAACCCGAGCCGGTTGACCGTCAGGTCGCCGCCGATGTCGAAGGTCGCTGGTGGCATGGTCCGTACCACTCGCGGCGGGCGGATAACGGTTCGTGCTGATGCCGTCTGCCAGCCCGACTCCTCGTCGGCCGCCCCGGCTGAACCGTGCGCTCGCGTGTCATCCCCGAGAACGTTCATACACGCTTTTACGTGCCGGAGCGGAACGAGGGGGTACAGCCTGTACCGGGTTGTGATGCTCCTAGCCTCTCAGGATACGCCCCCTGTGGTCTCACGGGGGGCCAGGGCGCGGTGCCCGAACCGGCGGGGGAGCGCGAGCCCGCGTACAGGAGGTGAACACATCATGTCAGTATACGTCGACTACGACGTTCCGGCGGACCTCGAGGACGACGCCCTCGAGGCGCTCGAGGTCTCCCGGGACACAGGCGCGGTGAAGAAGGGAACGAACGAGACGACCAAGGCCGTCGAGCGTGGCAACGCCATGCTCGTCTTCGTGGCCGAGGACGTCAGCCCGGAGGAGGTCGTCATGCATCTCCCGGACCTCTGTGCCGAGAAGGACATCCCGTACATCTTCGTCGGCGCACAGGACGACGTCGGGCGCGCGGCCGGCCTCGAGGTCGGCTCGGCCGCTGCCGCCATCGTGGACGCCGGCGAGGCGACCACGGACGTCGAGGAGATCGGCAACAAGATCGAGGAACTCCGGTAAGATGTCCGCAGAGGAAGGTGAGTCCGGTGCGACCTCCGCCGAGGTCATCGAGATCGTCGGCAAGACCGGGATGCACGGCGAGGCCATGCAGGTCAAGTGCCGCATCCGGGAGGGGTCGAACCAGGGCCGAATCATCACGCGAAACGTCCTCGGTCCCGTCCGGGTCGGGGACGTCGTTCAGCTGCGCGAGACCGCCCGCGAAGCAGACTCCATCGGAGGCCAATAATGGTACGAACGCGCGAGTGCAACTTCTGCGGGGACGACATCGAGCCCGGCACGGGCACGATGTTCGTCCGCGTGGACGGCACCACGGAACACTTCTGCTCGGCCAAGTGCGAGCGATCGGACGAGCTGGGTCGCGAGCCCCGGAACGTCGGCTGGACCGAGGCTGGCCGACAGGCTGCCGAGGCGAACCGTGCAGCCGACGAGGCCCGACAGGAGGCAGCCGCCGAAGCTGAAGCCGAATCCGAGCCGGAACCGGAGGAGGCCGAGGTCGACGCCGAGGACGAGGCCGAATCCGAATCGGCAGACGCCGAGGACGAGGCTGACGCTGACACCGAGGAGTCCGCCGAGACCGAAGAGGAGACCGAAGCATGAGCCACCACGACGAGCGCACCTTCGTGATGGTCAAGCCAGACGGCGTCCAGCGCGGCCTCATCGGTGAGGTCGTCTCCCGGCTCGAGGACCGCGGGCTGAAGCTGGTCGGCGCGAAGTTCATGCAGATCGACCGTGCCCTCGCCGAGGAGCACTACGGCGAGCACGAGGACAAGCCGTTCTTCGACGACCTCGTGGAGTTCATCACCGCCGCGCCGGTGTTCGCGATGGTCTGGGAGGGCGCCGACGCCACCCGCCAGGTCCGCCGGATGATGGGCACGACCGACCCCGCCGAGGCACAGCCCGGCACCATCCGAGGTGACCTGGGGCTGGACCTGGGGCAGAACGTCATCCACGGCTCCGACCACGAGGACGAGGGCGCCAACGAGCGCGAGATCGCCCTCTTCTTCGACGACGAGGAACTGGTCGACTGGGAGCAGTCCGACGAGGGCTGGCTCTACGAGGACGCGGACTTCTAGACGGGACCTCCCCCGTCGTTCACGCCGAGAAGGGAGCGGCTGCACTCCGTGGCCCGCCCCGTGGCCTGCCGCGGAGTCACTCCGCGAATAACTCCCCAAACAGCAATCTAGCCGAAGAAATCAGTGTGTTCGTAGAGAGACCACTGTATTCCTCAGATAACTGTGGCTCAGGCCGTCCCTCCGGTCGACAACGTTTAGCACCCCCCGTGCCCACCGGCCGGGTATGCGCTTCGTAACGGGGACGATAAAACCGGACAAGGGGTTCTTCCAGCCGATGGAGGAGGCGCTGCTGGCCGACCCAGAGGTGCGCCGGGAGGCCATCCACCACCTCGACCGGCTCGCCGACGGATCGGCGGTCGCGATGTACGAGATCAGCGGGGACCCGGACCGAATCATGGGTATCATCCAGGAACACGACCAGTCCATCGGCCACCAGATCACCCGCGGGGACGGGACGGTCCTCCAGCACACACACTTCGAGCCCACGCCGGTCGTCGACAGACTCCTCGATGTGATGGAGGAGTACGAGTTCGCCATCGATATGCCGATGGTGTTCACCGAGGGCGGCCGGCTCCGGGTCACACTCATCGCGAACGACGACACCATCTCCGAGGTGTTCGCGTCGGTCCCCGACGATACCCACTTCGAGGTCGAGCGGACCGGCGAGTACGAGGCCGGGAGCGGTCGTATCTTCTCGCTCCTGACGGAGCGCCAGCGCGAGGTGCTCCGCGCGGCTATCGAGTGTGGCTACTACCAGGAACCCCGGCAGGCGACCCACGCCGACGTGGCCGACGCCGTCGGGCTCACGGCCACGACGGTCGGCGAGCACCTCCGGCGTATCGAGGCGACGCTGATGAACGAGATCGTTCCCTGAGTCGCGGCGGCGGGGTCGGTCCAGCGCGCGTGTCCCTGCATGACCGGGGCAAGAGGCAAGCACGCTCCACGAATCACTCCGCCATGGTCGAGAACGCCATCGAAACCGTCGCCGCGGTCGAGGGCGGCGTCCGTGACCCCGAGATAGTCCAGGTCACCGAACGCACCTACTTCTGTCCGCTGTTCAGCGGCGTAACTGCCTTCGAGACGGACGACGGACTCGTGCTCGTCGACACGGGACTCGGACAGCTCGCGCCACACATCGCCGAGGCGCTTCGCGAGCACACGGACGCACCCGTCGATACGGCCATCTACACCCACGGCCACGTCGACCATGCGTACGGGCTGGAGCCGTACCTCCTCGACGGGCAGGCCGACCCGGAGGTCGTCGCCCACGAGGCCATGACCGAGCGTTTCGCGCGCTACGCTCGCACGCAAGAACACAACGAGGCCATCAACGCCCGGCAGTTCGGCGGCACCGTCGACCTCGCCGACATGATGTACCAGGACGGTTCCCCGTTCGGCTACCCCGACTATCCGCCGACCACGGAGTACCGCGACGAACTCGTCCTGACCGTCGGTGGCGAGCGGTTCGAACTCCACCACGGGCGCGGCGAGACCGACGACCATACGTGGGTCTACTGCCCGGACCGCGAGGTGCTCTGCTCCGGTGACTTCTCCATCGGCGCGTGTCCGAACGCTGGCAACCCCCAGAAGGTCCAGCGCTATCCCGGCGAGTGGGTCGACGCGCTCCGCGAGATGGCCGCCGAGGAGCCCCGCCACCTCTGTCCCGGCCACGGCGACGCCATCGTCGACGACCCCGACGCCGTGGACGAGCGCCTCGTCCGCACCGCCGCGTACCTCGAGGACCTCGTGGACGAGGCGCTCACGGCCCTCAACGACGAGTCCCCGCCGCACGTCGACATCGTCCACGACGTTGACTACCCCGACCCCGACGAGGAGTGGCTCGCGCCGCAGTACGACGAACCCGAGTTCATCGTCCGGTCGGTCATCCGGCGCTATGGCGGCTGGTGGACCGGCCGGCCGTCGGAACTGAAGCCCGCGCCGCGCGCGACGCTCGCGTCGGAGGTGGCTGCGCTCGCGGGCGGGCCCGCGGAACTGGCCGAGCGCGCGGAGGCGCTCGTTGAGGAGGGCGAGTTCCGGCTGGCCGGCCACCTCGCCGACTTCGCGCTGGAGGCGGCACCCGAGGACGATGCGGTCGCGCCCGCCGTCAACCGCGTTTACACGGCGCGCGCAGAGCAGGCGCCGAGCCTGATGGCGGAGAACATCTACCGGTCGGCTGCCTCGTACGCGGGCCAGCGCCGGCCGTTCCGGTAGCGACGAGCGAGACGCGACAGCCGGCGGGTCAGTCGTCGGTCTCCGGAACGGCGGCGGAATCGTCCGCCGGTCCCGTGATGGGTGTCACCTTCTCCGGGTCGAGTTCGAGCGCGCGAATCGCCAGGACGCCGAGCAGGGGCGGGAGCCCCACGACCAGGACGGAGGGGCGGAGCCCGGCCGTGTCGAGAACACGGCCGCCCACGACGGGTGCGATGGTCCCGCCGAGTTGCCCGAGCGCGAGGAGTGCCCCAGCCATCGTCCCCGCGCGGGCCGGGCCGATGCCGGGCAGCTCTCCCGGCAGGACGTACAGCATCGCGAACAGCCCGCCGCCGAAGACGCCCGCCGTGACGAGCACGACGACGAGTGCCGGGATGGTGGCGACGAACCCGCCCGCGACGAGCGCGAGCGCGTTCCCGACGAGTCCGAGGTAGAGCACGGGTTTGCGGCCGACCCGGTCGGAGAGCGGCGGCAGCGTGAGCGCGCCGACGATACCCGCGTAGAGTGGGATACCGGCGTACCAGGCGGGGACGGGGACCGGAGCCGCCTCCAGCCACGACGGGATGACCCCGAGGCCACCGATGACGGCGTAGAACGCACAGACCGCCAGCGCCACCGCGACGTACGTGTTCCGGCGGCCGAACACCGCCCGCAACGTCTCGCGCGTGGACTCGGCGGTCCCCTCCGCGACGGCAGCCGGGGCCCCCGCCGCGCCGCTGTAGTCCGGACGCTCGGCGGCGGTCGGGTTCCGGACGGTGGCGACCCACACGACCCCGACGAGGACGCAGACGACACCGTAGACGAGGTAGACATCGGGCCAGTCGCCGACGGCAGCGAGCAGGATGCCCGCCGACAGCGACCCGGCCAGCCCCGCGCCCACGTTGTAGCCCGAGATGGTGACGCCCTGCGCGAGTCCGAGCTGGCCAGGCGGGAACCACTCCGTGACCGCCTTGATGACGTTCGGGTTCGCGAGCGCCATCCCGGCGCCCGTCAGGAGGCTCGTGAGGAGCAGGCCGATGAAGGTGGGCACCACGGCCCGGAGCGCGGTGCCGACGCCGGCCAGCAGCACGCCGCCTCCGACGACCCACCGCAGCGGGTAGCGGTCGCCGAGCACGCCAGCCGGCACCTGTCCGACCAGCAGGACGAGATTGATGACGGCGTACGGCAGGAGCGCGGCCGTCGTACTCACGCCGAGGTCGTCCGAGACGACGGGAGCGAGCGCGGGGATGGCCAGCCACACGACGCCGAGTGCGACGGCGTGGGTGACCGCTACGTTCGCCAGCACGACCCAGCGATAGGGAGCGGCCGCGCCCGACCGGGTCCCCGACCTCCCGTCGTCCGTTCGTGCCTCGGGCATCGTCAGACCAAGCCGGGGGACCGGGCCTAACCGTGCTGCCGTCTATAACAGGTCGGCACCGAGAGCCGGTAGCCGGTCGCCGCGGCCCGCGCTGCTCAGACCGTCGCCACGCCGATGGTGACGGTCACGCCCTCGAACTCCCACGTCTCGACGTAGTCGTCGGCGTCCGCGGAGTAGTTCTCACAGCGGGTCTCCTGGGCGATGAGGTCGCGGTGTCGCTCGATGAGGTCGTCGGCCTCCGCGTCCTCGAAGGCCAGGTCGAGTTCGATGGACTGGTGCAGGTCGAGGTCCATCTCCTTGCGCATCTCCTGCACCCGGCGGATGACCTCTCGTGCGTACCCCTCGCTCCGGATGTCGTCGGTGATGGTGAGGTCGACGTAGACGCTGCCCTGTCCGAACTCGGCGGCCGAGACGTGCTCGGGCACGGACTTCCGGAATTCGACCATCTCTTCGGTGACCTCGATGGTGTCGCCGTCGACCGTTATCGTCGGGTCTGCCTCGAACTCCGCCCGGGTCATTCCCCTGATGGCGTCGGCGATGGCGCTCGCCTCCCCGCCGAACTCCGGGCCGAGCACGTCCATCTGTGGGCGTGCGACGAACTCCACGCCGTCCCACGTCCCCTCCACGACCGTCACGTCGCGACAGTTGATGCGGTCGCGCAGCACCGGCTCCAGCTCGGTGGCGGCCTCGACCACGTCGGCCTCGTCGGTGCTCACGATGACCTCCGAGACGGGCCAGCGGAGCTTCCGGCCGGCGTTCTGCCGGGCGTTCGAGGCCGCCTTCTCGATGGCCTGGACCGTCTCCATCTGTGCCTCCAGCGCCGGGTCGTGGTAGGCCTCCGAGGCGCCCGGCCAGTCGAGGTCGTGGACGGTCGTCTCCGAGCCGACGAACGTCTGGTAGAGCCGCTCGGCGATGTGGGGGACGAACGGCGCGAGCAGCCGGCTGGACTCGTCGAACAGCCGGTACAGCGTCAGATAGGCGGCGTGCTTGTCGGCGGAGTCCTCGGGCTCCCACACCCGGTCGCGGATGGACTGGATGTAGAACCGGGACACGTCCTCGATGAGGAACGAAAGGACCGCCGAGAGCGCCTCCGGCAGGGCGTAGTCGTCCATCTCGGCGTCGACGACCTGCTTCGTCGATTCGAGCCGGGAGAGCACCCACTCGTCGATGGGGCGCAGGTCTGCGTCCGCCAGCGATTCCTCGCGGGGGTCGAACCCGTCCATCCGCATGTACGGCGCGGGGAAGCGGAAGACGTTCCAGACGATGTTGAGCCGGTCGGCCTGGTTCCCGATCTCCTCCCAGGAGAACCGCATGTCCTCGCCGTCGAGGTTCCGCGTGAGCAGGAACGAGCGGACCGGGTCGGCCCCGTGCCGGTCGATGGCCTCCTGTGGCGTGACGATGTTCCCGCGTGACTTGGACATCTTCAGGCCGTCCTCGTCGAGCGCGTGCCCGTGCATCACGACCTCCTCGTAGGGGTTCTGGTCGAGGGCGGTCACGCCCATCCCGAGCTGGGACCAGAACCAGCCCCGGGTCTGGTCGTGGGCCTCGACGATGAGCTCCGTGGGCCACATCTCGTCGAACAGGTCGCTCCGGCTCGGGTAGTCGATGGCGGCCCAGGAGGTCACCCCGGAGTCGACCCAGACGTCGAACACGTCGGGGACGCGGTGGTACTCCTCGCCGTCCTCGGTGATGGTGATCTCGTCGACCTCGGGGCGGTGCAGGTCGATATCGGTCGGGTCGAACTCCTGGTCGGCTCGCTCGCGGAGTTCCTCGACCGACTCGATGACGATGATGTCGCCGTCGTCGTTCTCCCAGATGGGGAGCGGCGTCCCCCAGTAGCGCTGGCGCGAGACACACCAGTCCCGGGCGTCCTCGATCCAGTTGCGCTGCCGGTTGTCACGGGCCCACTCCGGATGCCAGGTGCTCTTCTCGAGCTCCTCGAGCAGTCGGTCCTTGATCTCCGAGACCCGGATGAACCACTGCGCCGTCGCCATGTTGATGATGGGTGTGTCGCACCGCCAGCAGTGCCCGTAGCGGTGCGAGACTGTGCCGGACGACAGGAGCGCCCCGCTCGCCTCAAGGTCCGCGATTATCTCGTCGTTGGCGTCCCAGACCTGCTGGCCGGCGTACTCCCCGGCGTCGTCGGTGAACACGCCGTCCGTGGCGACCGGCGCGAACACGTCGAGCCCGTACTTCTCGCCGAACTCCGCGTCCTCGACACCGTGTCCCGGTGCGGAGTGGATGAGCCCCGTGCGCTCGGCCTCGACGAAGTCCGTGGGGTAGACCTGATGATGGTCGGGCTCGTCGTCGTACTCGGCCTGGGCGGGCACCTGCTCGCCCAGCGGGCTCCGGTAGCTGGCGCCGACCAGGTCCGACCCCGGCATCGTCTCCAGCACCTCGTGGGAGTCCGCGCCAGCGGCCTCGACGACCTCCTCGACGCAGTCCGAGGCGACGATGACCTCCTCGTCGCCGTCGAGACGGAGTCGTGCGTACTCCAGTTCCTCGTCGACGGCCACGTAGAGGTTCGCCGGCAGCGTCCAGGGGGTCGTCGTCCAGATGACCAGCGACCCCGGCTCGTCGACCAGCGGGAACTTCACGTAGATGGAGGGGGAGTCGATGTCCTCGTACTCGACCTCGTTGTCCGCGATGGCGGTCTCACAGCGGGGACACTGGTTGATGACCTGGTGCCCGCGGTCGACGTGGCCCCGGTCGTACGCCTGCTTGAAGCCCCACCAGACCCCCTCGATGTACTCGTTGGAGGCCGTCCGGTACGGGTCGTCCCAGTCCATCCAGACCCCGAGCGACTGGAAGTCCTCGTTCATCTTCTCCAGGTTCTCCTCGGCGAAGGTCCGGCACTCCTGGATGAACGTCTCGATGCTGGCCTCGGCGATATCCTTCTTGCTCTCGAAGCCGAACTTCTCCTCGACCTTCGTCTCGATGGGAAGCCCGTGCATGTCGTAGCCGGGGCGGTCGTAGACGGAGTGGCCCTGCATCCGGAGATACCGGATGATGGCGTCCTTCAGGGTCTTGTTCCAGGCCGTCCCCAGGTGCATCTGCCCGCTGGTGAACGGCGGCCCGTCCAGGAAGTAGAAGTCGGGGATACCCTCCTCGCGAACCGTCTCGTAGGCGTCGACATCGTCCCAGAACCCGTTGATGTCCGCCTCGACCTCGTGTGGGTCGTACTGCTGGTCTAGCTCCGAGAGAAACTCGAACTCGGACTCGGGGTCGCTCATAGCTGTTCGGGGCAGGCGCTCGGGCATAAATCATAACATCTCGTCGGCTTCCCTACAATTCCCGCCGGTGGTTGTGGCCGGCACCACCGAGATTAATGCGCCGCCGCGAGAGGTGGTTCACGATGGCCGACGACGACGAGATTCCGATTCTGGAGCCATTCATGCCCGCCGAGGTCGGGGACCGAGTGGTCGAGGTCCTCCAGTCGGGGTGGATCGGGGGTGGACCACGGGTGGAACGGTTCGAGGAGCGCATCGGCGACCGCATCGACAACCCGCACGTGGTCGCGGTGAACTCCGGGAGCAGCGCGCTCTCGCTGGCCTACGACCTCGCTGGCATCGAGCCCGGCGACGAGGTCGTCACGACGCCGTTCACCTGCGCCGCGACGAACGTCCCGCTGCTCCACTTCGAGCCGGACCTCGTGTTCGCCGAGACGGACCCGGCGACGGGACTCCCGGACCCGGCGTCGGTCGCCGAACTGGTCAGCGACGAGACGACCGCACTGGTCGTCGTCGACATGCACGGGACGCCGGCGGCCTACGACGAACTCCTCGAGGTGGTCGACGAGCACGACGTGACGCTCATCCAGGACGCCGCACAGAGCTTCGGCGGGGCCTACGACGGCGTCCCGGTCGGCGCCATCGCCGACTACACCACGTTCAGCTTCGGCCCCGTCAAGACCATCACCTCGGTCATGGGCGGGGCCGTCGCCGTCCCGGATGCGGCCACGGCCGAGCGAGCGAAGCGGCGCCGCTGGCACGGTATCGAGACCGACAAGGCCGACAAACTGGACCGGAAGCGTCCCTGGACCTACGAGATCACCGAGCCCGGCTACCGGTACACGCTCAACGACGTGTTCGCCGCCGTCGGCAACGTCCAGCTCGACTACCTCGACGAACTCGTCGCGACCCAGCGCGAGCAGGCCGCCCGCTACGACGAGGCGTTCGCCGACCTGGAGGCCGTCCGGACGCTCTCGGTCCCGTCCGGGAGCCGGTCGGCCCGGTGGCTCTACCCGGTTCTCGTGGAGGACCGGCTGTCGTTCATCGACTTCATGGCCGACCGGGGCATCCAGTGCTCGGCACTCCACCAGTCCAACATCGAGGCGTCGGTGTTCGACACGGCGGTCGACGAGCGGCCCCGGACGCGGTGGTTCGACCAGCGGGTCGTCTGCGTGCCGAACGGGTGGTTCGTGGACGAGACGGCGCGTGAACGCATCGTCGACGCCGTCCGGGCGTACGACGACGGGCAGCGGACGCCGGTCACGGAGCCGCCGGCGGGGGCGTTCTGAGACCGATGGCGGACTCGCTGTTCCTGCCGGCCGAGAACGAGCGGCTGTGGAACCGGCGGGTGGACGAGCAGGTGTCGTTCCTGCTCGAGACGCTCCCGGAGCGGATTACCGACTCGCCGGACGCGACGCTCCTGTCGGCGGGCTGTGGCACGGGGCGGCTGCTGCGGGCGCTCGCCGACGAGACCGCGTGCGAGCTGGTCGGCTTCGACGTGGACCGGGAGATGCTGACGTACGCCCGCGAGCAGTCCGACGACATCGACCTGTTCCAGGCCGACCTCCGTGAGTTCGGGAGCCGGTCGGTCGACGCTATCGTCTGCATGTACACGACGTTCAACTACCTCCTGTCGAACGCGGACGTGGTCGCGGCGCTGGACGCCTTCGGGGACGCGCTGGCCGAGGACGGCGTGGTCGTCGTGGACGCCTCCAACTTCATGTCCCATCTGGTCGACGGGTACGAGGCGGAGCTGACCGAGACACTCGACCACGAGGACGGTCGCATCGAGAAGCACGTCAGCCACTCCGTCGATACCCTCGACAACCGGTGGCACCACGAGGAGACCCTGCAGGTGTTCGCGGACGACGAACTGGTCGAGACGCACACGGCCACGCACGAACTCCGGTACGTGACGGCCCACGAGTTCCGCTTCGCTCACGACCGGAGTTCGCTGGCCGACCGCGAGGCCCACCTCGCGACGGGATACGGCGACGATGACGACCGCCTCATCTACGCCGTGGGGGTGGAGCCGTGACCGACCTCGCGATACTGCTCCCCTACTACGACGGGGTGGACTACATCGAGCGAGGGTTCCTCGACGAGGTGCTCGACGCGGCGGCCGCCGCGACGCCGGAGACGGCGGTGCTCGCGCTCGACGACGCCTCCACGGACGCGACCCGGGAGCGGCTGCGCGACCGCTCGCGGCTCACCGTGCTGGGCCACACCGAGAACACCCACTACGTCGGGAGCGTGAACGACCTGCTCCGCTACGCCAGCGACCGGCTCGACCCGTCGGCGTTCATGCTGCTCGATCAGGACGCGACGCTCGACGCCGGCGCCATCGACCGGCTCTGGGAAACGCTCCGGGCGAACGACCGCCTCGGCGTCGTGCAGCCGCTGGTCCGTGATTTCCGCGGCGGCATCTACTCGGCGGGCCATCGGTTCAACCGCTACCGGATGTGCCATCCCATCACCCGCGAGCCGGGGATCGACGACCGGCTCCTCCGGCGCCCCAGCGTGACGCTGCTCGGCACGGTCGTCCGCGCCGAGGTCGTCGCGGAGGTCGGTATCCTCGACGAGCGGTTCGGCATCTACTGGGAGAGCTCCGACCTCGGGTTCCGGGCACGAAAGCGCGGCTGGGACGTGGCGCTCGAACCGCGAGCCGTCGCGAGACACGACCGCTACCTCTCGGAGACCGACTCCGGGGGGCTCTACCACGTCTACCGGAACTGGCCGCTCTTCTGGGCGAAGTACGACCCACCGACCGCACGGCGGATACTCGACGAGTACTGGCCCAGCACGGACGGGCTGGCCGTCGGCGCGGTCACCGAGGACGTCGAGGAGCCGGCTGACGCCGACTTCCTCGCCCGGGCCGCAGCGGACGCCCGCGAGCGCCTGGGTGCGTTCGTCCGGACGGTCGAGTACCGGATGGACGACTGCCCGGCGGACCGGGCGACCGTCGTTCAGGACTGACCGCGGTGGCGGTGCCCGTGCCCGCTGCGTCGGGATGGACCTACCGGTAGACCTCGCCCCGGAGCGGCGACGTGACCCGGGCACCGGGCGCGACGATACTCTCCGTGACGCTCGTGCCGTCGGCCACGGTGGCCCCCGAGAGCACGATGCTGTCGCTGATGCGCGCCTCGCTTCCGACCACGACATCAGCGTCGAGCGTGACGTTCGGACCGAGCTCCGTCCCGTTGCCGACTTCGACCCCCGCACCGACCGAGACGGGGGCCCGTACCCTGACCCCCTCCCCGAGTCCGGAGTCGGCGTCGGCGCCCACAGCGTCCGTGGCGGCGGCCGGTCCGGAGCCACCGGACCCGGCAAGCACGCGACGGTTCGCGGTGAGCAGTCCGTCGGGCGTCCCCGCGTCCACCCACCAGCCGTCGAACCGGTGGACGTGGGCCGAGCGGCCGGCGTCGAGCAACGACCGGATGGCGTCGGTGACCTCCAGCTCCCCGCGGTCGGAGGGTTCCAGGCGCTCAATGTGGTCGAACACCGCCGGCGGGAACCCGTACAGGCCGGTGACGGCGTACTCGCTCGGCGGGTCGGCCGGCTTCTCCACGATGTCCTGGAGGCTCCCCGACTCGAACACCGGCACGCCGAACCGGGTCGGGTCGTCCACCCGACGGAGACAGAGGCCGACCCCGTCCTCGGTGGCCGCGAACCCGCGGACGAACGGCTCCAGCGACGGCCCGAACAGGTTGTCGCCGAGGTAGACGAGGAACGGCTCGTCGCCGACGAACGGCTCCGCGTGGGAGATGGCGTCCGCGACGCCGCGAGCGGCCCCCTGAACGGCGTAGCGAACCTCGAGGTCGAACTGGTCGCTCTCCCGCAGATGGTCCCGAATCGCCGTCGCGCCGGTCTCACCAAGGACGACACAGACCTCGTCGACGCCTCCTGCCTCCAGGTCCGACAGGGCGTGTTCGAGCAACGTCCGCTGGCCCACCCTGACGAGGTGCTTCGAGAACCCGTCGGTGAGTGGGGCCAGTCGTGTCCCGGAACCGCCGGCCAGCAGTACACACTTCATCCGACTGTCCGCCGAATCGAACCTGTCGGAAAGACAAAAGTATTATGAACGATACCGCAGTACAGCCGTCGATTTTCGATGACTGACTCCGGTGAGACGAACGTGCTCTACGTCGTGCTCGACGCGTGTCGTCGGGACGCGACACGGCGGGCGATGGACACGTTCGCCGACCTCGCGGCGTCGAACCTGACGTTCGAGCGCGCGGTGACGCCCGCGAGCTGGTCGCTCCCGGCACACGTCTCGATGCTTACCGGCGCGGACCCGTCCGAACACGTCCGATACTCCCGCTCTGACCACTCCGTCGGCCGCCTCGACCTCGTCGAGGGGTTCCGCCAGCGGGGCTTCACGACCTGGGGCGTCTCGGCCAACATCTTCGCCTCCCAGCACTACGATTTCGACGCCTCGTTCGACGAGTTCCACTACACGAACGGCATCGACCGCGAACACGCCGACGGGCTGGACGCGTCGAACGCGCTCGGCGAACACGGCGCGACGCCGCGTGGCTACGCCCGGGTGCTGCGTGCGGCGGCGACCCACGAGAACCCGTCCGAGAGCCTCGTGAACGTGGCGCGGGCCACGGTCGGGCGGGCGGTGTCCCACTGGGAGCCGCTCCGCCGGGTTCCGCACCCCTGGTTCACGAACGGCGGTCGCTTCGGTTACAGCTACGACGCCGCCGACAACACGGACCGCGTGGTGTCGTTGCTCGAACGGGCTGCCGCCGACGATGCGCCCTTCTTCGGGTTCGTGAACTACATGGACCTGCACTCGCCGTACCGGCCACCCGAGGCGTACCTCCCGGAGGGGCTCTCGCGCAGCGCGGCCGACCGGCTGAACCGCGAGTACGTCCTCCCGTGGTCGTTCCACGCGGCCAACGAGCGCGGCGACGTGGACGAGGCGACCATCGAGGCGATACGCGCCCTCTACTACGCCGAGGCGCGGAGCATCGACGAACAGCTGGGGCGGCTCCGGGCTACGCTCGACCGGCTCGGCCTGCTCGAGAACACCCTGCTCGTCGTGACTGCCGACCACGGCGAGAACCTGGGGGAGCGGACCTGGCGCGGGGGGCGGACGATGGGCCACGAGGCGACGACCAGCGACGCCGTCCTCGAGGTGCCACTCCTGCTCGCCCACCCGGCGCTCGACGGGCGCTCCGTACCCGACCGCGTCACGCTCGCGGACCTGCCGACGCTGCTCACCGACGACCTCGACACCGTGCTGGCGAGCGGCGGCCGGGACCTCGGCACGTTCACCGACCGCGAGGTCGTCCCGAGCGCCAGCCCAGCCCACGAATCCACCCAGCACTACGACGAGTTCGACGCGGTGCCGCGGGAGCTGCTCGCCACGGCCATCGAACACCACACGACGGTCGCGTTCCAGGGGGAGTGGAAGGTCGAGGCCCGCTCGGACGGCCACCGGCTGGCGACGTGTGGCGGCGAGCGACGCCCGTACGAGGACGCCCCCGAGGCGGCGCGACGCTCCTGCGAGCAACGCCTTGCGGCGTTCGAGGGTGGGGAGGGTCCGACGGTCGACCTCGGGGGCGACGTGGAGCAGTCGCTCCGCGACCTGGGCTATCTGTAGGTCGGACGGCGGACTTCCCCTTACTCGTCGAACCGCTCGCGTCCCCAGCGGATGGTCCGTTCGAGCCCCTCCTCCATATCGACCGACGGCTCCCAGCCGAGCTGCCGGAGCTTCGTGTCGTCGACATCGTACCGCATGTCGTGGCCCTGTCGGTCCGGGACGAACTCGACGAGGTCCCGCGACCGGCCGAGCCGCTCCAGCACGGTGTGGACCAGCTCCAGGTTCGACAGCTCCCGCCCGCTGCCGATGTTGTAGGTCTCGCCGGTGGCCCCCTCGTCGAGGACGGTGGCGATGGCCCGGACGCAGTCGTCGACGTAGAGCCACTGGCGGCGGGCGCTGCCGTCCCCGTAGACCGGAATCGGCTCCTCGGCGAGCGCGTGGCAGAGGATGGTCGGAATGAACTTCTCGGCGTGCTGGCGCGGCCCGTAGGTGTTGCTCGGGCGCACGCTGAGCACGGGCAGGCCGTAGGTCGCCGCGTAGCTTCCCGCGAGATGTTCGGCGGCGGCCTTCGTCGCGCTGTACGGGTTCCGGGGGTCGAGCGGGTCGTCCTCGTGCTGGGCGCCGGCGAGCGTCTCGCCGTACACCTCGTCGGTACTGAGCAGCACCAGCCGGTCGATGTCGGCCGCGCGTGCGGCATCGAGCAGGACCTGCGTGCCACGGACGTTCGTCTCGACGAACGCACCCGGGTCGGCGATGGCTCGGTCGACGTGGGTCCGCGCGGCGAAGTGGACGACCCGGTCGACGCCCTCGATGGCGGTTGCCACCGCGTCGGGGTCGGTCACGCTCCCCTCCCGGAAGGTCACGGCCTCGTGGTCGGGGACACGGCCGCGGTCGCCAGCATGGGTCAGGGCGTCGAGCACGACGACCTCGTCCACCGGCCGGTTCCGGGCGTACGCGCCGGCGAAGTGACTCCCGATGAACCCGGCACCGCCAGTCACCAGGAGTCTCATCCGTGGACCCGGTCGTCCGGCAGCACCCAGTCGTAGTCGATGGCGTCGGTGTCCGGGTCGTACCGGATTTCGTCGGGGTCCTCGTAGTCGTACGTGGTCGTGGGGACGTTCACCACCATCGCCTCGTCGTCACTGATACATTTGAACCCGTGCGTGACGCCCGGCGGAATCGAGACCAGTCGGAAGTTCCGCTCGCCGATGAAGTACTCGACAATCTCCCCTTCGGTCGGGGAGTCGGCGCGCGTGTCGGCCAGGACCAGTTTGATGCGCCCGGAGACCGGGACGAAGTTGTCGCGCTGGGCCTCGTGTTCGTGCCACGCCTTGACGACGCCCGGGCGGGCCGTCGTGAGATACACCTGGCCGAACGCCTCGAACTCCGGCCAGTCCGAGCGAAGTATCTCCATCAGCCAGCCTCGCTCGTCCACTATCGGTTCGAGTTCCCGCTCGCGTACCCCCTCGATTCCGCTCACAGACGCGGTTGGCCGCGCCCGGAGATAAATCGTCTGGAGGCGGCGCGGTCAGGGGGTGCGGTCGGGAGCGGCGCGGCCGATGGTCGGTGCAGGCTACCCCTCCCGGTCCACGTCGGCGCCGAGTTCGTACAGCACCTCGAAGAAGTCCGGGAAGGAGACATCGACGTGTTCGGCTCCCTGGATGCGCGTCTCGCCGTCGGCGACGAGGCCCGCCACCGCGAGCGACATGACGATGCGGTGGTCCGCGCGGCCGTCGACGGTCGCGCCCTGCAGGTCCGTCTCGTCGCCGTGGACGACGAGTTCGTCCGTGAACTCCTCGACGGTGGCGCCCATCCGCTCCAGTTCCTCGGCCATCGCGCTGACCCGGTCGGTCTCCTTGTACCGGACGTGCTCGCAGTCCGTGATGCGCGTCGTTCCGTCGGCGGCCGCACCGAGCGCGGCGATGGTCGGCAGGAGGTCCGGCGTGTCGGCGACGCCGACCTCGACACCCGTGAGCGACGAGCGCGCGACGGTGATGCGCTGCTCGTCGAGGTCCCAGTCGATGTCGGCGCCCATCCGCTCCAGCACGTCGATGATGACGGTGTCGCCCTGGGCACTCTCTTTGGCGCCGTGGACGACGAGTTCGTCGTCGGGTGCGGCAGCGAGCGCGCCCGCGGCGACGAGATAGGAGATGGAGGAGAAGTCGCCGGGGACGTGGTACTCGCCGTCGGTCGGCTCGTAGGACTGGCCGCCGTCGACCGCGAACCCGTCGTCGGTGTCCCACGCGGCGACGCCGAACTCGTCGAGGACCTCGACCGTGATGTCGACGTACGGCGCGGACTTCAGTTCGGTCTCCAGGTCGACGCGGACCCCCTCGTCGGTGACGGCGCCAGCCATCAGGAGCGCGGTGATGTACTGCGAGGAGACATCGCCCGGAATC
This sequence comes from Haloglomus salinum, assembly GCF_024298825.1. NCBI lineage: Archaea > Methanobacteriati > Methanobacteriota > Halobacteria > Halobacteriales > Natronomonadaceae > Haloglomus > Haloglomus salinum. The sequence goes on along the minus strand of NZ_CP101153.1, from coordinate 3,787,823 downwards.
GAGACGGTGCCACCGCCCACGGGCCCGCCGACGACCAGCGGCGCCTGCCCGTTGGCGCGGGTCGATTCGGCGCGCCCGTCGAGCTGGTCGACGGCGTCCAGCAGCGGGCCCTGCGGCCGCGACCGGAGGGAGCCGTCGCCGGTCAGGACCGTCAGCCCGTCCGCGAGGGCTGCGGTGGCCGTGGTCAGGCGCATCGTGGTGCCGGAGTTGGCACAGTCGATGACCTGCGCCGGCACGTCGGGTCGGCCGCCGAAGCCCGTGACGAGCAGGTCGCCGGGGTCGGCGTCGATGGGGCTGTCGACGAAGCCGACGCCCTCGGGGTCGACGCTGGGTGGCTGGTCGTCCTCGCCGAGGCGGTCGACGGTGCCGCCGTAGCGTTCGACCGCGCGGGCCGTCGCGCGGGTGTCGGCCGAGTCGAGCGGGCCACGGACGAGCGCCCCGTCGGCGTAGCCCGCGGCGAGGATGGCACGGTGTGTGTAGCTCTTCGACGGCGGGGCGCGTGCGACGCCACGGACCGCCGACGCGCGTACGATTGCGTCCATAGCGGTGGGCACTCGTGGCCCCTGTAAACGGCTTTCGGAGGCGGCGACGGGACGACCGCCCCGCGTCCCGGAACCGTCCGCCCGGTAACCATTTACTCGCCCCGAACCCACTCCCGGTCATGGACCTCGACCTCTCGATGCTCGATACATATCTCGACGAGGCCGGCGCGGACGGCTACCTCGTCGACGCCGACGGCGAGGACGCGACACAGCGCTACCTCTCCGGTTTCGACGCGCCCGACCCCTACGTGACGCTGTACGTCCGCGAGGGCGCGGGCGAGGGGAGCGCCGACGCGTCGGGCGGCACGACCCACCTCCTCGTCTCGGCGCTGGAGTACGGCCGCGCGGCGAAGGAAGCCCGTGCGGACACCGTCGAGCGTGGGTCGGCGTACGACGCCCAGTCGCTCGTCGACGAGTACGGCCCCCACGAGGGGAGCGACCGCGCGGTGGCGGCGTTCTGCCGGGCCCACGGCGTTGAATCGGTCGCGATGCCAGAACGCGCGCCGCTCGGGCCGGCCGACGGCCTCCGCGAGCAGGGTCTCGACGTGACCGTCGACCGGGACGAGACGGTCGAACGCGTCCGCGCCATCAAGACCGAGGCCGAGATCGACCACATCCGCGAGGCACAGAAGGCGAACGAGAAGGCGATGGCCCGGGCCGAGGAACTGCTCCGCGAGGCCACCGTCGAGGAGGGCGTCCTCCGCCACGACGGCGAGGCGCTGACCAGCGAGCGCGTCCGCACTGCCATCGAGATAGAACTGCTCCACAACGGCTGCGCGCTCGACGAGACCATCGTCGCCTGCGGCGCCGACGCCGCCGACCCCCACGACCGCGGAAGCGGGCCGCTCCACGCCGACGAGCCCATCATCGTCGACATCTTCCCGCGCTCGAAGGAGACGGGCTACTTCGCGGATATGACCCGCACCTTCTGCGTCGGCGAGCCGACCGACCGGGCACACGACTGGTACGACCTCACGTTCGAAGCGCAGGAGGCCGCGCTGGATGCCATCGAGGCCGGCGTCTCGGGGAGCGAGGTCCACGGCGCGGTCTGTGACGTGTACGAGGCTGCCGGGGAACCGACGCTCCGGGACGACGACGCCACGGAGACGGGGTTCATCCACACCACCGGGCACGGCGTGGGGCTGGACATCCACGAGTACCCGCGCCTGAGCACGGCCGAGAACGAACTGGAGGCCGGGATGGTCGTGACCGTCGAGCCGGGGCTGTACGACCCCGATGTGGGTGGGGTCCGTATCGAGGACCTCGTCGTGGTGCGCGAGGACGGCGTGGAGAACCTGACCGACTACCCGACGGAGTTCGTTATCGAGGTGTGATTTATATTACTATCCAAATCTGACACCACTCCCCTAATATTTGAATTTGGGGACAAAATCGTAGTATTATCCCTCTAAAACTTGTATATGGGGGAAGTAGCAACTGCTGGAGCGGCGTCGGGATACCTCTCGGTCTCTGCCGGTGTCAGCCACGACGACGGAATCCTGTTGAGAGCCCCCACCCGCTCTCCCCGTGACGAATCCGACACCGGCGGACCTGGGTAGAAAGCCCCCGCCCTGTTGCCGGTTCGGTCGAGCGTTCGCGCGTGGTGGTTCCGGGGGAGTGCTAGTGTCCCCACACCTCCCCGCGCGGGCGCCGGCGTGTTCCGGCACGCTCGCTCAGGCAGACGTTCCTGCTCGGTCGCTTCGCTCCCTACGCGGGCTGCGACTGCCAAGGCCCTCGTTCGCTTCGCTCACGAGGACTCCGCTCGCGGCCTCCACGGCTGGAGCGCCCGCGCGCTTCCTGGTCTCGGAACCGGGCGGCCGAGCAACCACTCCCCGGCCGGGAGCGCGTGGCGCAGCGCGGACGCGCAAGCCCGCGCGACCCGGGGAAGGGCAGGGGCGCCGCGCCGTGACACGTTCAACGTTCCTGGCGGACTCGAAGGGCGAGCGCGCTCAGCGGTGCCCGGGCGACGTAAGCACCGCAGCGGAGCGACCGCAGGGAGCGGAGCGAGGAGCGCAGCGAGCCCCGGCGCCCTGAGCGCGCGAGGGCTTCGTAGGTGTCTTGGTTGTCGCCATGACCGTGAGAGAGCGCGAGGACAACGCAGCCAGCCCTGAGGCCGCTACGACACCGGACCAGCCCCCGATTACGACCAATTGAGTCCGAGCGGGAATCCGACAGGGGTTTTAGGCACGGCCCGCTCTCTCGCAGTAATGGGTAACTGCATCATCTGTGGTACGGCGACTGACGGGCCTATCTGTGACACCCACCAGGAGGACGTCGTCTTCGAGTTCGAGGGGAACAGCCCCAGCCAGCTGACCGAGGGTCGCTTCTACGAGGGCACCGTCGACGGCTACGCCGACTTCGGCGTCTTCGTCGACCTGTCCAGCAGCGTCACCGGGCTGCTCCACCGCTCGAAGCTCGACCGGCGGCTCGAATCCCTCGACTGGGAGCCGGGCGACAGCGTCTTCGTCCAGGTCACGAACGTCCGCGACAACGGTGACGTGGACCTGGGCTGGTCCATCCGCCAGTCCGACCGCGACTTCCGCGGCCGCCTCGTCGACACTCCCGACGGCGACTACCTCGCCGACGAGGAGGACGATGACGACGAGCCGGACGCCGACACGGGTGGAAGCGAACAGGGAACCTCGGAGCCCGAGCCGGTCTCGGAGTCCGACGAGTCCACGGAATCCGACACGGAGACGACCGAGGCCGAGACGACCGAGGCCGAGACGGAGTCCGACCCCGCCGACGAGTCCGAAGCACCGTCAGGACGTGACTCGGAGCCGGCACCGACCGCCGGCCAGGGCCGGGCCGCCGCGAGCGAGGAGGCCGACCCCGAGGCGAGCGAGCCGACGGGTGAGGAGCCCGACGAGGCCGAGAGCGCGTCCGAGCCGGCGCCCGAGGCGTCCACGGAGGAGCCGGCCGAGGAGCCGACCGACGACGCTGACGGGGAGCCGACGGAGAGCGCCGAGGCCGAGCGCGCGTCCGTCGAGGACCTGCGAGAGCGCGTCGGCGACGTCATCGCCATCGAGGGCGAGGTCGTGAGCGTGCGACAGACCTCCGGGCCGACCGTCTTCGAACTGCGTGACGAGACCGCCGTGGTGGACTGCGCTGCGTTCGAGGAGGCTGGCGTCCGGGCCTATCCCGAGGTCGAGACCGGCGACATCGTCCGGCTCACGGGCGAGGTCCGGGTCCGGCGCGACGAACTCCAGGTCGAGACCGAGGAGCTGGTCGTGCTGGCCGACGAGGCGAAGGAGACCGTCGAGCAGCGGATGGCCGAGGCGCTCGACGAGGAGGCCGAGCCCGAGCGCGTCGAGCCGCTGGCCGTCGACGAGGTCATCGCCGACCTGAACGACGACCTCCGCGAGGCCGCGACGGCCATCCGGCGTGCGGTCGCGGAGTCGCGCCCGGTCGTCATCCGGCACGCCGCCACGACGGACGGCTACGTCGCGGGCGCCGCCATCGAACGAGCGGTCCTGCCGCTGGTCGCCGAGGAACACGCCGCCAGCGACGCCAGCTACCACTACTTCGACCGCCGGCCGCTGGAGGGCGCCGTCTACGACATGGACGACGCCACGAAGGACGTGACGGGGATGCTGGGCGACCAGGAGCGTCACGACGAGAAGTTCCCGCTGTTCGTCTTCGCCGCCGCCGGCGGCACCCGCGAGTCCCTCGACGGCTTCGACCTGCTGGAGGTGTACGACGCCGAGCGTGTCGTCGTCGACGGGCAGGCCGTGGACGACGAGGTCCGCGACGCCGTCGAGACGACGGTCGCTCCGGCCGCCGGGAGCGAGGAGCGGACCGCAGCCACCGTGGGCGCGACGCTCGCGGCCGCCATCAATGACGCCATCCGCGACGACCTGGGCCACCTGCCGGCCGTCTCCTACTGGGACGACGCGCCCGAGCAGTACGGCACACTCGCCGAGGAGGCCGGCGTCGACGCCGAGACCACCCGGCAGCTCCGCGAGGCCGTCGCGCTGGAGGCGTACTACCAGTCCTACGAGGACAAGCGCGAGCTCATCATCGACCTGCTGTTCGAGCGGGGCGAGGGCGGCGACGGCGTCGGACTCGCCGAGCAGGTCTCCGAGCAGTTCGACACCAAGCTCGAGGCCGAGATGGACACGGCGCTTGCGAACCTCGAACGCCGCGAGGCGGCGGGCGTCTCGTTCGCCGTCCTCGACACGGACTCGTACACGCACCGCTTCGACTTCCCGCCCAAGCGGCTCCTGCTGGACGAACTCCACCGGCGCGAGGCCGAGGGCGACAGCTTCGTCACCATCGGCATCGCGAAGGACGAGCTGTTCCTCCGCGCGACGGAGGAGCTCGACCTCCGTGCCATCGCCGAGGAGGTCGCCGAGGAGGCCGAGCACGCCGGCGTCGCCGCACGCGGCGCTCGCGAGGGCAAGGTCGAGTTCCTCTCCGGCGAGCGCGACGCGGTGCTGAAAGCAGTCATCAAGTCGGTCGCGGACCGCGTCGCCGCCGCGGCCTGAGCCTCGCACGAACGCACACTCGTTCTTCGTCGGCCACGAATCCGGGAGCGGCCGCGCTACAGTTCGGCCGCCAGCCGTCGAATCGCCTCCCGGCCGCCGGTCACGAACGGCGTCCCGTGTGACATCGCGGCCACGTCGAACTCCGGCGCTTCGCGGTCGAATCGCTCTATCGACTCGCGGATGGCGCGCATCTCGTAGGAGTCCAGCCAGAACGGGGGCGTCAGCTCGCCGTTCTCCTCCCAGACGAGGTCGCCGAGACAGGCCACTGAGAGCCCATCGTGAACGAAGACGGTGTGGCCGTGGTTGTGGCCGGGGGTGTGGAAGGCGACGAGCCCGCCGATGCGGTCGCCGTCGTCGACCGGCCGGAGATCGACCTCCGGGAAGTCGAACAGGAAGCGTGCGGCACGATGGAAGGCGCCCTTGTGGTGGGCGAGCGGCGGGTCCCACTCCCCACGGACGAGTTCCACATCGCGTCGACCCATGTACACCGGCCCGTCGAACCCGCGTTCGAGCAGGCGACCGAGCCCAGTCACGTGGTCGAGGTCGTAATGCGTGAGCAGCACCTGGTCGATGTCGGTCGGTTCGTAGCCGGCGTCGGCCAGTTCGCCCACCAGAGACGGGCGGTTCCACCAGAGCCCGGTGTCGACGAGTGTCACCTCCCCGTCCGTCTCGTCGGTGTGGTCCGTATCCCCCACCGCCTCGTTCCCGTCGAGCAGGAACGCGTTCGTCGCGAGCGGCGGAACCAACCCGACGTCCAGCAACCAGACACCGTCGGCCAACTCGCGAGCCATGGCGAACAGTTCGGGAGCCGCACACAAGAAGGGGGCGGAGCCGGTCGGGTACTCGTCGGGAGGCGGGCCGGATATCCCCGGGCCATGACCTTGTCGTGTGTACGCAATCGCCGCGATGTCTGGTAACACTCCCCGTAACGGATAAGTGACCGGGCAGGGATTCCCGCATGAACGATGATACCAATCGGCGGCCGTGCACTGCTTGCGCTCCAGTCCGGCATCGTCCCACGGGGGACTCGGGTAGAGGTGTTCTCGCGCATCTACGACGTGTTCCTCTTCCTCGGGACTCTGGTCGGCGTCGTGGTGCTGGGCTACATGTGCTGGAACGCCTACAAGTACCGCGAGGGTGGGAGCCACGCCGCCGAGGGCGACGACGAGCGTCCGTCGCTCGGGGAGGTCCCCACGAGCGGCGGGAAGGGCAAGAAACTGTTCCTCTCTTTCACCCTCAGCGCCTTCATCGTCATCTCGCTCATCCTCTGGACGTACGGCACGTTGCTGTACGTCGAGGCCAGCCCCGGTCCGGACAACGAGGTGACTCAGGGCGACCCGGTCGAGGTGAAGGTCATCGGCCATCAGTTCTACTGGGAGTTCGTCTACCCGAACGGCTACTCGACGAAGGGGTCGGGGGTGATGCGCGTCCCGACCGACCGCGAGGTCCAGTTGCGCATCACCTCGGCGGACGTCTTCCACAACTTCGGTATCACCGAACAGCGGGTGAAAGCCGACGCCATCCCCGGGCAGACGACGGAGTCGTGGTTCGTCGCCGACGACCCCGGGAACTACAGTGCGGCCTGTTACGAACTGTGTGGCCAGCAGCACTCCTACATGACCGCAACGGTGGTCGCGATGGACCCGGGCGAGTACGAGCAGTGGTACGCGAACACGACGGACAACACGACGCCGACGCCGACGGAAGCCGGCCACGGCAGTGGTGGCGGAGGTGAGTCACATGCCTGAGGATACCAGCGATAACGACCGAGCGGTACAGGCGGCCGACGACGAGACGAACGACGGAAGGGGAGGTGCCTCGGAGCCCCGCCCCGACGGGGGAACGGTGGCGGGCGAGGAACTGCCGGTCTCCGATGTCGAGGAGGACGACCACGGCCACGGGATGCCGGATACGAGTTCGCTGAAACGGTGGCTCGTCACGACGAACCACAAGGATGTCGGCATCCTCTATACGGTGACGGCGATGTTCTTCCTGCTGTTCGGCGGCGTACTGGCGCTCCTGATGCGGCTGCAGCTCTGGACGCCGCGCGCCCCCGGTGCGGGACCGCTCTCGGCGGCCGCCTACAACCAGGCAGTCTCTCTGCACGGTCTGCTGATGGTGTTCTGGTTCCTCTCCCCGTTCGCCTTTGGCTTCGCCAACTACATCGTCCCGCTGCAGATCGGGGCGAAGGACCTCGCGTTCCCGCGGCTGAACGCCCTGAGCTACTGGTTCTATCTCGCCTCGGGCATCCTCGTCGGCGTCTCCTTCTTCCAGGCCGGCGCGTTCCCGGGCGGCTGGACGATGTATGCCCCCCTCAACATCCCGACGTACACGCCGGGCGTGGGGGCCACGACATCCGTCCTCGGGCTCGTGCTGTTCACGGCGTCGGTCACCATCGGCGGGGTGAACTTCATCACCACCATGCATCGGATGCGGGCCGAAGGGTTGACCATGCGGCGGTTGCCGCTGTTCTCGTGGTCCATCCTGCTGACTGTCTGGATGATGCTGTTCGCGTTCGCGGCGCTGCTGGCGGCGCTAATCATCCTCTCCTCGGACCGCATCCTCGGCACGACCTACTTCGCCGCGCAGTCGGCGGGCGGCTCGCTGCTGTGGGCACACCTGTTCTGGTTCTTCGGCCATCCGGAGGTGTACATCGTCTTCTTCCCCGCGCTGGGGGCGATGGCCGAGATATTCCAGACGTTCACCGGTCGGCGCATCGTCGGGCGCAAGTGGTTCATCGGCGCGATGTTGCTGGTGGCCATCCAGTCGTTCGTGGTCTGGATGCACCACATGTTCCTGACGAGCATCAACCTCCAGATCAAGACGCTGTTCATGGCAACCACCATCGGTATCTCCCTGCCGTTCGACCTGATGGTGTTCGCACTCATCTACACGTTGATAAAGGGGCGGATACGCTTCACCACGCCGTTCCTCTACGCCTTCGGCGCGCTGTTCCTGTTCATCATCGGTGGCATCACCGGTGTCTTCCTCGGCGCGGTCGTGCTGGACTACGAGTTCCGCGGCACCTACTGGGTCGTCGCACACTTCCACTACGTGATGGTCGGGGGCGTCACCGCGCTCATCGGGGCGCTCTACTACTGGTTCCCGAAGATGACCGGGAAGATGTACGACGAGTTCCTCGGGAAGGTCAGCTTCGCGCTGTACTTCATCGGGTTCAATCTGCTGTACTTCCCGATGTTCGTCGCCTGGGAGACGCCACGACGGGTGTTCAGCTACGACGCCGCGTTCGCGCCCTGGCACAAGCTCGCCACCATCGGTGCGTTCATCCTGGGCTTCAGCTTCCTCCTGACGGTCTACACCATCGGGAAGGCCATCTTCGCCGGGGAGGAGGCCGACGACAACCCGTGGGCCTACTCGACGACGGCGGAGTGGGCGGTCCCGTCACCGCCGCCGCTGGAGAACTTCCCGGGCATCCCCAGCTACGGGGACGGGAAGCTCTCGTTCCGACCGGAGTCGGCGGCAGACGGCGGTGAGGCAGCGGCCGACGGTGGGCAGGCCGCCCCCGACGGCGGCGATGTGGCCACGACGGGCCACGACGACGACCACGTCAGCCACGCGAGCATCTGGCCGTTCGTCACCGGCGTGGCCGCGCTGTTCGCGTTCTTCGGCCTCTCGGGCATCCAGAGCGGTGAGCTCATCGGCGGTATCTGGGGGATGGTCCACCTCGGGTCGCTGGTGTTCGGCGGTGTCCTCGGGCTCGGCGCGATGGTCGCGATGGGGCTCGAGGAGTTCCACGGCCCCACCGGCCCGTTCGGCGAGAGCTGGCCGTTCTCGGAGACGTCGAACCTCAAAACGGGAATGTGGGTGTTCCTGGCGTCGGACGTTGTACTGTTCGGCGCGTTCATCGGCTCGTACGTCTTCATCCGCGTCGCCTTCCCCGGCGGCTGGACGGCCTGGGAGCCGATTCCCCATCGCTCCTTGCCGGGGCTCATCAACACCTACCTGCTGTTGACGAGTTCGTTCAGCGTCGTCCTGGCGCTGGTGGCCGCCGAGCGCAACTCCACGCGGGGGGTCGTCGCGTCGATGCTCGTGACCCTGCTGCTGGGCATCGGCTTCCTCGTCAACAAGGGCATCGAGTGGTTCGAACTGTTCCACGAGGGCATCTGGCTGTCGACCAACATCCGGGCCTCCACGTTCTTCCTGACGACCGGCCTGCACGCCGCTCACGTCATCGTCGGGCTCATCATCGCGACCTACATGATAGTCCGCGCCTCGCGAGGCGCGTACCTCGACGACGACGGGCCGCTGGAGTTCTTCGGCCTCTACTGGCACTTCGTCGACATCGTCTGGTTGTTCCTCTTCCCACTGTTCTACATCCTCTAACCGAATAACCAGCCACACAAGATACAAAAATAGAAGACAAAGTACATGTCACACGCAAAACTGTACACGTGGATCTACGTGGTACTGTTCGTCGGCGCGACCGTACAGGTCGGCGTCGAGTACGCGGGCTTGCTGGAGCCGGGCACCTACTGGACGGCCGTGGGCGCCATCATCGTGCTGTCGCTCATCAAGGCCGTCATCGTCGCCGCGTACTACCAGCACCTGCGCTGGGAGCAGCGCTCGCTCAGCTACCTGATGGGGATGGGCCTGCTGGCGGCGCTGGCATTGACCATCGCCGCATCGTACTCCATCACGTGAGCGGACATGGGCGTCTCACCGTGGCTCGTCGCCGCGCTGGTACTCATCCCGGCGGTCCAGGTACCGCTGGTGCTGTACCTCTCGAAGTACGTCGCGGCCGACGAGTCCGAGCTACCACCGGTCGCCTCGGGGGACGCCGGCACCCCGCAGCAGTGGCGCGCCACCGGGACGGCGTCCGCGTCGGGCACGGACGGGGTGCTGTGTACACACTGCGGGACCGTGAACGAGGAGGACTACCGCTTCTGCCGAGTGTGTGCGGGGCTGCTGTGATGGTGCCGTCGCCCCGCGCGAAGATTCCGGAGGTGAGCCGCTAGTGCTTCCGGGGACGCTCGACGCGGAGGGTCTGTTCTGGGCGCTACTGTTCTCGTTCCCCACGGGCGTCGGCGTCGCGCTGGCTGCGGGGCGGTCGGTCAACGCTCCGCCGACGATTCCGCTGGCGCTGGCGATGGGTGGGGTCACGTTCATCGTCACCTTCGTGCTGGTCGCGGCGGCCGCGGCCACCAATCCCGAGGAGGAACCCGCACCGGAGCCGACGGACGACGGGTCGGCACCACCCGAGCCCTGACGCCACCGCCCGTCAGGTGAGGACTGTCATCTCGCCCGCCCGTCAGGCGAGAACGATCATGTAGACGAGCACCAGCACCGCGTACAGCACGCCCAGCGCCGCGATGACCCGGAGGTGGTACATGAACAGTTCGTCGCCTTCCTCGTCGCGGGCCGACTCGTAGGCCGTCCACTCGGCGTCCGTACACGCATCGCCGTGTCGCTCCCCGACGTGCAGTGCGAGGCGCGACCCCTCGGGGAAGGGCTGGTCGCAGTACGGGCAGCGGTCGGCGTCGGAATCGGCTGGCACGGTGGTCTCCGGCGGCTGGTGGTCCGATTCCGGTTGCGTGTCGTTCGGAGCGGTATCGTGTGGGATGGTCGACGGCGTTGACATGGGAGTATCAGACGGCGAGCGGCCGCGCGAACGGTTGCGAGACGATCCACATACTGGTCGCGGTGTAGGCGACCATCACGAGGACGAACGGGTACTGGCTGCGGATGGGCTGGAGCCGCCCCGGGAACAGATCGAAGGCGATGGCGTGGGCGACCCACACCGCGACCAGATGCGCGAGGACGACGAGTGCCAGCGCGATGCCACCGAACCAGCCCGGAAGCACCACCGCCTGGAGTGCAGGGGAGGTCAGCGGGTTCGTGACGGCGGTCGCCAGTGCCGGCGACAGGCCGACCACGTAGCCGAGGTAGTGCGCGAGGTGGTAGCCGGCGGCGATGGGCAACAGGGCGGTGGCGAACCGGCGTTCGATGGCGACCGGCGCAACGTACGTGCCCGCGGTCCGGCGGGCGTAGCGCGCGGCGAAGCGGTAGCCGCCGAGGAAGACGCCGAAGCCCGCGAGTGTCGCGACCAGGTAGACCAGCGGCGCCGGCACGCCGAGGTCGACGACCGGCGCGACGGCGCCGTTCCACGCAGGCGTTGACACGAGCCCGTCGAAGGTCGTGACCCAGAGCAGGGCGACCACGAACGCCACCTCGGAGCGGTCCCCGAGGGCGCGCTCGGGGAGAGTCGCACCGGGGAGCCGGAGCGACAGCCCGTCGGCCGTCCGCTGGACCGGCGCCAGCCAGCCGTACAGGCGGAAGACGCGGGCGACGGGGTCGACGCGCTCGAACCACGGGTCCCCGAACATCGCGCCTCCGGCGAGCGTGACCACGGTGTACCCGAGGACGACCAGCGCCAGGAAGCGCGGGTCCGAGGCGACCGGGCTGACGACCTCCAGCCACACCAGTCCGAGCAGGCCGGCGGTCGCGGCCCACGCGCTCACGTCCGGGAGGTCCCGCTCCGACGCGGGTACCAGCCCGGCGAGGGTCCGCCACGGGTTCAGCGCCGGCCAGCTGTCCCCGACGAGGTAGGTGCTCGCGGTGTAGCCGGCCCACCAGCCCACCCACACCACGAGGACGGCCGCGTTCGTCGACCCGAATGGGCCCACCAGCGCCACGCCCAGCACCGCTAGCAGGCCGAGGACGCCGAGCACGCGCGCGATGTCGCGGGCGGTCCGGGCGAGTGTAGCGCTCGATGGAACCCCGAGCCGGCTGGCGTTCACCGACCGGATGGCCTCCTGGTCGGTCATCAGGCTGGTGAACAGGAAGGAGCCACCGACCAGACCGCCGCCGGTCAGCGCGACGAGCCAGAAGGGAACCGGCTGTGGGGTGCCGGCGCCGCCGAGTGCGCCGACGTGAGCCGCGGCCGTCCCAGCGAGAAGCGGCCACAGCCCCAGTGCGACCAGGCGGCCGCACAGTCGGGCGCCACGCGCGCCCGGCGTCGGTGGTCCAGTCACGATGCGCCGTGGCCCCTCCTGTGGCCGGGACGCCACGTCAACAGCCCGACCGCGAGGCAGAAGGCGGCCGTCGAGAGGTCGAGCGAGTAGGGTGCGAGCCCGCCCATCACGGCCGCGCCGCCGAGCCCACCGAGGACGGACGCGACGAGTGGGAACGCACAGCTGAGACAGGTCGCGATACCGACGACCCCCGAGAGCGCGACGCGACGAGCATCGAGTAGTGTCGCGTACACCAGATAGCCCAGCGCGAAATAGCCGATGACCCGGAAGGGGACGAAGTAGACGTGGAACGCGTGGCTCACGTACGAGATGCGCGGGCCCCAGCCGGGCGCGGTCATCGTCACCTGCAGCCCGTGGACGTGCGAGTGGCCGTGCGAGCCCCCGGCACCGCTGGAGAGGTAGACGGCCAGCAGCCCGGTCAGGAACGCGAGCACGAGGACGTAGCCGGCGGCCACGCCGCCCGCGACCCAGCGTGCCCGCTCGCTCGCAACAGGGGGCGGGGTCCGGACGACCGCCCAGACACCGACCGTGATCCACACCAGCGGGTAGAGGACGTACCGCGGCCCGGTGATGGCAGCGTCGGTGAGGCCGAAGTAGGCCACCAGCGCGAGGAGTTCGGCGGCGAGGAGGCTGGCGAGCCACCATTCCTCGCTGCCGGGCCTGAACTCGAGGGTGCGGGTCGACATCAGGTCAGCCGAGGAACAGCTTCGCGGCCACCGCGAGCACGAACAGGAGGCCGAGTGCCCAGAGGCCGACCAGCAGTGCTTGCGCGTAGCCGGCGCCGTGCGAGCGGGCCGTCGAGTACGAGCCGACGACCGCGAACCCTGCCAGAAGCAGGCCGAGGAGTGCCGAGACGGCCACCGCCATGTCGATGGACGGCGCGGTGGTCCCCATCGTCGTCAGGCCGCCGGCCAGCAGGACGACGGCCCCGCCGACGACGAAGACGACGGCGATGAACCCCAGCGCGAGCATCCCCGGCCGCTCGGACATCGGCTCCCCGCTCGCCCGGGTCGTGGGGAGCGCGGTGGGCGTGTAGCTCCGCCACCTGCGGCCGTTCGCCACCAGCATCACGAGCCCTGCGGTGAGCACGCCCATGAGGACGGTGCTCGCGAGTAATCCTGCCTGTGGCATGTGTGCGTTTCACTTGGTACCCGTTCACCCGGGCAAGCTCAAAAAGGCACCGGCGCTGGCAGGTGGTCGCCCCCGTCGTTGTGTCCCCTCAGCAGACCGCCACGGTGACGGCCAGCCGGCCGCCGTCGCTCGCGACCCCCACGCCGACACGGGAGGCCGACGGGTCGAGGAACGGGTCGCCGCCGTCGTCGGACAGGAACGTGGAGACGACGGCTCGTGAGAGTTCGGCGGTCGTCGGGTCGCCGCCGTCGCCCGGCGGACGCTGGTCGGCACTGACCGTCACCGAGTCGCCGGTGGCGTCACACCTGTTCACGCGGTCGGCGACGGTCGTCCCGCCGTCGCCCGACGCGAGCGCCGTTGCCCGGGCGTCCGCGGCGTCGTCGAGGTCGGCGTCCGAGCCCAGCGGGTCGGCCCCGTTCTCCACCCGGGCGTCGTTGAGGTCCTGGACGACGGCCGATTCGAGCGCGGGTTCGTCGACGGTCGCGGTCCACGGCGGGTCGGGTGCCAGCGGGCCGACACCGAGCAGCCCCGCGCCCACGACGCTCACGAGGAGCACCGCGACGAGCGCCAGCCCGATGGTGGGCCGGTCGAGTTCGTACCACCGGCCGTCGACGAACTCCGTCGGCGTCACCTCGTCGGCGTCGACATCGACCCGCTCGAAGGTACCGTTCCCACAGCGCTTGCACGGCGGGTTGTTGCGCTGGTGCGAGCGGCCACACTCCGTGCAGCGCCACTCCTTGTATCCCGTGGCGACCTCGCCGGCGGTCGGCCCCGCGTCGAGGGGTTCGAACGACCGGAAGCCACACTCCGGACAGCTCTCGACCCCTCTCGCCACGAGCGTTCCGCACTCGGTACACTTCCGGGTGAGCCGCTCTGTCACCGGCCGGAACGAGGCCGACCCGCACTCGCAGGTCGACATGTCCGTCGGGTGCTGGCGACCGCACTGGGTACAGACGTACCCCGTATCCGCGTCGTCGGCCATTCACTCCGGATAGGCGGTCGCCGCGTAAAAGCGGTCCGAGGTGTCGCGCCGGCGTCACACGCTGTCGCGACGACGGCGAGGGCGCGGTCAGAAGTCGTCGAGGCGCGCGTGCATCCGGGTTCGCACGTCCGTCACGAGCGCGTCGAGTTCCAGACCGAGGACGGCCTCGGCGGCCGGACCGACGGTCCCGGTGTGTTCGGCGGGGCAGTAGACGCCCATCCGCCACTGTTCGCGCTGGGCCGTCCGGAGCGCGTCGACGAGCGCCGACTGCTGGTCCAGGCGCCGGGCCTCACCGTTGACGACGACCTTCGTCGTCGACTCCTTCATCCGCGGTTCGCCGGGCACGTCCACGATGACCGCGTCCATGTCGACCCCGGCCCGGTCGGCGATGTCCGCCTCAAGCGACTGGACCTCGTGATGGTCGGCAGCGAGCAGGTCGTCGGGCACGTCGACGAGTTCGGCCCAGACCGCGCGCTTGAACAGGTCCCGGCGGTCGAGTCGGTGGGCGATAGCGGCGGTCGCGTCCTCGTTCCGGAGTGCGACGTGGAACGCCCAGTCGTCCATCCGCCGGAGTTCCTCTGGCGCGACGCCGCACTCGAGCAGGCGCTCGGCGCCGCGTCGGAGCATCGCCTTCCCCACGCGGGCGGCGTGGTGGTTGTAGACGGTCGGGTTCATCAGTGCCCGGGCCAGCAGCAGGGATTCGGCGGTCTGGACGTTCCCCTCGTCGAGCGCGAGTTCGCCGTCGACCAGCGCCAGCTCCCGGACGAGCCGCGCCTGGTCGATGGTACCGTACGGGACGCCGGTGTGGTGGGCGTCCCGGACGAGGTAGTCCATCCGGTCGACGTCGAGCTCACCGGAGACGAGCTGGCCCAGCTCCCCCTCGCCACGGACGAGCCCGGCGACCTTCGCCGGGTCCAGGTCGTGCTCGGTCAGCACGCGCGCGACCGACCCCTCGGTGATGAGCGGCCCTACGTCGTCGTGGGCGCGACCCGTGTACCGCTCCACGACCGCCTCGGTGTTGTGCGAGTAGGGGGAGTGCCCGATGTCGTGGAGGAGCGCGGCCGCCCGGACGCGCTCGGCCTGCTGGCCGGCGACCGAGAGGTGCTCGAGCGCGCGGTCGGCGAGGTGGAGCACCCCGAGCGAGTGCTCGAAGCGCGTGTGGTTGGCCGACGGATACACCAGCTGTACGGTCCCCAGTTGCCGGATGCGCCGGAGCCGCTGGACCGGCGGCGTCGCGAGCAGGGGCTCCGCCACACCCTCGATGTCGATGTGGTCGTGGACGGAGTCCTTGATGGTGACCATCGGCCGGACGTAGTTCGCGATACGGCAAAAGGCTACGCGTGGCCATCGCCACTTCTCCGGCGAGCGAAACCTGTTAGTCCCGGCACGCCGGAGCCGTGGGTATGGTCACCTTCCTCGCCGGCGGCACGGGGACGCCGAAGCTGCTGGCCGGCGCGGACGCCGTCTTCGACCCCGCTGCGACGACCGTCGTCGCCAACACCGGCGACGATGTCGAGCTGGGCGGCCACCTCGTCTGTCCGGACCTCGATACGGTCCTCTTCCTGGAGGGCGGCGTCCTCGACCGCGAGCGCTGGTGGGGTATCGAGGACGACACAACCGCGACCCACGACCGCCTGCGGGAACTCGCCGACGCGGCCGGACTCGGGCCGGGGCCGCGCTATCTCCCCGACGACCGCCAGACTACCGGCCGCGACATCGCCCGCTGGCGGCGCTTCTCCGGCGTCGCGGAGTTCATGGAGATCGGCGACCGCGACCGCGCCGTCCACGTCACCCGCACCTCGCTGCTCGACGAGGGCCACTCGCTCACCGAGGTCACCGGGCGTCTCGCCGACGCCTTCGGCCTCGAACGGACGCTCCTGCCGATGAGCGACGACCCCGTCGCGAGCATCGTCCACACCGACGAGGGGCCGATGCACTTCCAGGAGTTCTGGGTCCACCGGCGCGCGGAACCGGCCGTCGAGTCCGTCGAGTTCCGGGGCGCCGGAGCCGCCGAGCCGACCGACGAGGTACTGACGGCGCTCACGGAGCCGGTCATCATCGGGCCCTCGAACCCGGTCACGAGCATCGGCCCGATGACCGCGATGGACGCGTTCCACGAGGCGCTCGACCGGACGCCGACGGTCGCCGTCTCCCCGTTCGTCGAGGACCGGGTGTTCTCCGGGCCGGCGGCGAAGCTGATGGAAGCGGTCGGCTACGAGCCCTCGACACGCGGCGTCGCGAATGCCTACCCCGGGGTCGACGCGTTCGTCCTCGACGACGAGGACGGCACCGACCTCGACCGCCCGGTGGTCCGCACGGACACGACGCTCTCCACGGCGGCCGATGCCGAGCGCGTGGCGCGCGCGTGCCAGGAGGCGCTGGAGGTCGTCGGCGCATGACCCCGGCTGCCGACACGCCGGCGTTCGTGCCCCGTGTCGCCGCCGCGTCGCTCTCCGGCGAGTCGGACGCGGCCTGGGCCCGGGCGGCCGCGCCCCACGTCGGCTGCGCCGTCCTCGGCGGTATCGCGCTGGACGAGCCGACCCGGGAGGCCGCCCGCGAGCTGGTCGAACGGGACCGTGATGAGTTCCTCCCGGAGGACCCGCTCGGATTCGTCGATGACGAACTCGCCGCACTCGCCGACGCGCCCCTCCGCCCGGCGTTCAACGTCCGCGCGGCCGGTCCCGACCCGGTCGCCGAGGCTGCCGAGGTCTGTGCCCGCCACGACGCCATCATCGAGGTGAACGCCCACTGCCGGCAGGACGAGATGTGCGCGGCCGGCGCCGGGCAGTCGCTCCTCAGCGACACGGAGCGACTCGCCGCACAGGTCCGGGCCGCGAGCGAGGCCGGCGCGACGGTCAGCGTCAAGTGCCGGACGGAGGTACCGGGGGTCGACCTGCCGGCGGTGTGTCGCCGCGCACACGCGGCCGGCGCGGCCCTCCTCCACGTCGACGCGATGGACTCGGAGGGCGCCGTGGCCGCGGTGGCCGCGGCCTGCCCCGACGCCGTCGTCGTCGCGAACAACGGCGTCCGGGACCGCCGCACGGTCCGCGAGTACCTCTCGTACGGCGCCGACGCGGTTTCGGTCGGTCGGCCGAGCGACCGGCCCGAGGTCCTGCGGCGCGTCCGGGCCGCGGTGACGGAGTGGTTCGACGAGTCGGCTCCCGCAGGGCGACCGACTGCGGCCGACGGAGGTGGCGACCGGTGACGAGTCCGAGTCCCCGGACCGCGGCACAGGACGCGGTACTCGCGCTGTTGCTGGAGGTCACCGGGACGCCGAAGCCCGGAAACGTCGACCGCCACCACGACCACGACGACCTCCGGTTCGAGCACTTCCTCACCGGCGCGGTCGGGGCCGAACCGGCCTTCCGGGCCGTGCCGGACGCGCCGCTCGGGGCGGCCTTCCGGCGTGCCATCGAGGGGATGAGCCACCAGCAGGGTGGCAACACCCAGTTCGGGGCCATCCTCACCGTCCTGCCGCTCGCCTACGCCGACGCCGCGGACGACCTCTCGCCGGACGGGGCTGCGGCCGTGGTGACCGCGACCACGGTCGACGACGCCGTCGGGTTCTACCGCGCCTTCGACGCGGTCGACGTGGCTGTCGACGACCCGCCCGATGGGATGGCCGACCTCGATGTCCGGCGGGGCGGTGACGCCGAGCCGGTACTCCGCGAGCGCGGCCTCACGCTGGCGGACGTGATGGCGCGCTCGGCCGATGTCGACGGCGTCGCCGCCGAGTGGGTCGACGGCTTCCCGCGCGTGTTCGAGGCCGCCGAGGCCATCCTGTCCGACGACGGGCCCGTCCCGGACCGTGCCTCCCGCGTCTTCCTCGACCTGCTCGCCACCGAACTCGATACGTTCGTCGTCAAGACCCACGACCACGAGACGGCCGTCTCCATCCGCGAGCGCGCCCGGGCCGCGCGCGACGGCGAGACCGACCCGGCAGCGCTCGGGGACGAACTCGTGGCCGAGGGCGTCAACCCCGGCACGACGGCCGACCTGACGGCGGGCGCCCTGTTCGTCGCGCTCCGGCGGGGGGTGTCGGTGTGACCGCCGACCCGCCAGCCAGGGCGCCTCGTGACGGAGACAGCCCACCCAGTGCCGGGTGGCCCGTCGACCTCGCCGGCCGTGGCGTGGCCGAGTCCGTCGTGACGACGCGCGGCCCGAACGACCGCTGGAACGTGGCGGCGCTGGGCCTGTCGGCACCGGACTCGAAGGCCGCCCCGGTCACGGCCCGGACCTGGGGCCGGACCCGGACGCGTCGCAACTTCGAGGAGCGCGGGGACGGGTACGTCCAGTTCTGGACCGACCCCGTCGACTTCGTCGAGGCCGCGTGTAGCGTCCGCGAGGCCGACGAGCCGGTACTCGAGAGCGCCGCCGCCTGGGCCCAGGTCCGGGTCGAACGCCTCGATGCGGGAGCCGAGGACGGCACGGAGTGGGTCGACTGGGCGCTCTCTCCCGTCGAGTCGGTCGTGCGCTCGCGCGAGGTGCCGGTCCACAACCGGGCCCGGGCGGCCGTCGTCGAGGCGACCGTGGCGGCGTCCCGTCTCGGAGTGCCCGGCTTCGACGACGAACGGCTCCGGGCGCGTATCGCTCACTACGCCGATGTGGTCGACTCCTGTGCGGGCGAGCGTGAGGCGGCCGCGTGGGAACGGTTCGAGGACCTCGTGAACTGGCGCGGCGACGGTCGTGCCGACGCCTGACACGGCGAATCCGGAGTCGAACGTTTTTAGGTACGGAGCGTCGAGTTGTCGGATACCATGGCTATCAAGCCCGCCTACATCAAGAAGATCGGGAACCGACTGCTCGAGCGCTACCCGGACGCCTTCGGCCAGGACTTCGACCACAACAAGGAGGTCGTCACGGAGACCACCAACGTCGAATCCAAGGGCGTTCGCAACCGCATCGCGGGCTACGTCACACGCAAGAAGCGACCCGTCGCCTGAGGCCGAGATTCCTTCGTCGAGCGCACTGCCTCGACAGTGGAAATGCTCCGACATGTCGAGTATATCAATCTTTTCCTCATTATATCTCAGGCTTCTGCCGAGGTGTTTGAATAAGCTGGAAGTCTGCTATATGTCTGTTAGCCGGTCCGGATGCTCACCGCCAATCCCTCCCCGAGGGGGAGCAGCGTCGTCTCGAACGCCGGGTCCGCGCGGACGGTCTGGAGGTACTCGGCGATACCGCGGGTCGCGTCGGTCGTGTCGATACCGTCCTCGCCGGCGACCAGTTCCCGGAGTGCGCCGAACTCGATGGGGCCGGCCGTCATCGCGTTGTCCGCACAGACGATGCCACCGACGGGGACCTTCCCGCGGACGGCCTCGAACGCCTCGGCGTAGCGTTCCTTCTCGTGGTCGAGCAGTACGAGGTCGAACGTGCCGTCGTAGCGCTCGACGGTGGCGAGCGCGTCGCCGGCCTCGAACACGGCGCGGTCGGCGTAGCCGCCGCGGGTGAGGTAGTCACGGGCGTCGGCCAGTTCGTCCGCGTCGACCTCCGTCAGGACGAGTTCGCCGTCCGGCGGGAGCGCGGGGGCCACCCAGTAGGCCGAGTAGCCGAAGCCGGAGCCGAACTCGAAGACCCGCTCGGCGTCGACAGCGCGGGCGAGCAGCCGGAGCCAGCCGCCCACAGCCGGCCCCACGGTCGGGAACCCCTCGCGGTCGGCGCGAGCGTCCATCTCCTGCACCACCTCGTCGGCGTCCGGACCGACGGTCGACGCGAACGACGCCGTCACCGACGGCAGGAACTCCTCTGTGTCCATATCCCGGACAGGGTCGGCCGGGAGGGTAAAGCCACCGTGGGCCGACCGAGGACGAACGGTTATGCCGGTGGCTCCGCAGCCACGCCCATGGACGAGGACTCGCCGGGGGCGCGGTACGAGGCGAGCCAGCCCGACGCTCGCCGCGAGGGGCTGGGTATCTACTACACTCCGCCGGCCATCGCGGCGGGGGTCTGCGAGTGGGCGATTCGCCCGCAGGGCGGTCCGGCGCGCGTGCTCGACCCTGCTGCCGGGAGCGGACGGTTCGCCGTCGCGGCGCGCGACCGGCTCGCGGAGACGGCCCCGACGGCGACCCGACGCGAGGTTCTCGACCAGGTCGTGGCGGTCGATGTCGACCGGGCCGCGCTCGACCTGACCGCGAGCAATCTCACCTCGGGAGATCGGTCCCTGTCGGACGGGGATGCGCGGACCGTTACGGCGTCGTTCTTCGACTGCTCACCCGGAGACCTGCCGGGGGGCGCGGGCCGCGGGGCGACGTTCGACGCCGTGGTCGGGAACCCACCGTACCTGCGACAGGAGGCCCTGTCACGGGACCGGGACCACTACCGCGACCACCTGCGTGCGTACGGTCCGGACGGCGAGCAGCCCTACCACGACGGAAGCAGGAAACTCTCGGCGAGAGCGGACGCCTACGTCTACTTCGTCACCCACGGCCTGCAGTTCCTCCGCGAGGGCGGCCGCCTCGGGTTCGTCCTCCCGAGCAAGTGGCTCGACACACGATACGGAGAGGACCTGCAGGAGTTCCTCTACGACCACGCGGCGGTGGCGGCCGTCGTCGGGTTCTCCGCGCGTGCGTTCGACGCGATGGTGGACACGGTCCTGCTGCTTGTCGAGCGGTGCGACGACCCGGACGGACGCGCCGACACCGTGACGGATTTCGTCCGACTGAACGAGCCCGTCGTGCCCGGGACGCTCGCGGACATCGTCGGGACGGCCCGCACGGTCCCCGAGGGCCAGCCGTTCGCGCTCGATGTCCGGGACTCACATCGCGTCGTGAGCGTTCCGCAACGACGACTCGCGGAGCGCGGCGGCACGAAACTCGGCTACTACCTCACGGCACCCTCCCCGTTCGTCGGGCTGGTCGACAGCGACGGGCTGGTCCGGCTCGACACGTACGCGGCGGTCTCGTTCGGGAACAAGACCGGGAACAACGACTTCTTCCTGCTCGACGAGCGCGACGTGGCGGCGTGGGACCTTCCCGACGCCGTCCTGCGGCCCGCCATCCGTTCCCTCCGTGATATCGAGTCCCGGCGGCTCGAGACGACCGACCAGTACCTCTTCGACCTGCACCCGTACGTCGAGGCAGTTCGCGAGAGGGTCGAGGCACCCACCCACTCCGACCTCGCGAGCGAGGTGAAGGAAGCCCTCCGCGAGGACGGTCACGAGGCCGTCCTGGACTACATCCGGCACGGAGCGGCCGAGGGCGTTCCGGAGGGCCGGACCGTCTCCCAGCACACACCCTGGTTCAATCTCGGCGAGTTACCCGCCCCGGAGGTCCTGCATCCCGTCTTCTACGACGAGCGCGTCTTCACCGTCGAGAACGCGGGCGGGTTCGCGCCGACCAACGCCATCCAGCGCGTCGACGTGACGGAGTACGAGTCGGTCGTTCCGCACCTGCTGAACTCCACCCTGCACAAGGTCATGCTCGAACTCTGGGGGCGCCACGAGGGCGGCGGCGCACTCCAGCTTCTCACCTACGAGGTGTCGTCCGTCCCGATACCCGACCCGGCACGGTTCTCGGCGGCCGAGCGCGAGGTCATCCGTGAGGCGGGCGAACGACTGCTCGACGGCGCCGCCGCGCAGGAGGCCCTCGACGAGGCCGTACTCGCAGCGCTCGACGTGTCGATGTCCGTAGCGGACCTGCAGGCCGCCCACGAGGCCATGCTGCGCCGGCGTATCGACGGCGCCGAGACGGTATCCGAACAGGTCCGCCACCTCGACGCGTTCGATGGCGCCGGTCGTGCCGGAAAGGAGCCGTCGAGCGGGGAGGCCGCGGAAACTGCCGAAGACGGCATGGGCGACGACGTGGAGGACGGTTGAGGGATGCGCCGTCGCGCCGACTATCGGCTCCGGCTGACGGGGAACTTCATCGAGGCGGTGGACACGGCGCTCGCGTCGGCCGAACCGCTGGGCGAACTCGATGTCGAGACGACCCACTGCTTCCACGGTGGCACCGTGGCTGCCGGGAGCGAGCGTACCGCCGAAATCGCCACGATGCCGTGACGCCGGGGTCGTTCAGGGCCGGTTCCACTCGTAGGCCATGTACGCGAGGCCGAACAGGAAGACGCCCGCGCCCAGCGTCGTGGTCGCGGGTTCGGGGATGACGATCAGCACGAGCCCGATAACAACGAGCGCGGCGGGTTCTGCTTCGTCGAGGTAGTCGGTGAGGGCCATACCGTGAGTGTCGGTGGCTCCGGTGAAAACGGTTGCCGGTCGGTGCCAGAGCGATGGAAGCGGGCAGCCGGCTCAGTCGCGCCACTTGATAGAGCAGCCACGCGAGGGCCGCATCTCCGTCTCCACCGGCTCCCCTGCCAGCACCGTGTCGATGATATCGCGCATCTCGAAGCCGGGTTCGCCGGACGGTTCGGCATCGGGGTTCATCGCGTCGTCGACCCGGCCGTGGTACTTCAGGTGCCATTCCCCGTCGTGGTTGGCGAACAGGAACGGGTCCGGCGTGCAGGTCGCGCCGTACGCCGCGGCGACCGCCTGGCTCTCGTCGCGGAGGTAGGCGTCGTACCGGACCTCGCCGGACTCGACAGACGCCTGCATCGCCTCGAAGGAGTCCTCTGGGTACTCCTCGGCGTCGTTCGGGTTGATACCGACGACGGCCACGTCGTCGTAGTCCGTGGCGATACCGTTCAACGCCTCGAACTTCGCCTTCGCGTACGGGCAGTGGTTGCAGGTGAACACCAGCAGGAGCGCATCTCTGTCGGCGAAGCTCTCGAGCGTGTACGTCTCGCCATCGGTTCCGGGCAGCTCGAAGCCGGGGGCGGTGTCGCCGCGCTCCAGGGCGTCCGCCTCGGATTCCATCATCACCATGTCGGTCGGGAGTTGGGCCGGGACCGGGATGTGCGTTCCGGCGCCCCCGGGTCAGACGCC
Source organism: Haloglomus salinum (assembly GCF_024298825.1). Classification (NCBI taxonomy): domain Archaea; kingdom Methanobacteriati; phylum Methanobacteriota; class Halobacteria; order Halobacteriales; family Natronomonadaceae; genus Haloglomus; species Haloglomus salinum. The sequence continues at coordinate 3,764,817 of NZ_CP101153.1, read as the reverse complement.
GTACTCGGTCACGCCGAGTATCGCGCCGCACGCCGAACACTCCCAGACGGTGGCGTCGCTGAACTTCGCGTCCGTGTCGCTCTCGACGACCTCGACCAGTTCCTCGCCACAGGCGATACAGTGACCCATGTATCGCCTCTTCGCCCGGTTCCGGAAAAGGGTGCGCACTCGCTGGCTCAGTAGGGTGACTGACGCACGAGATGGCCCCCGTCGACCTGGTAGTACGAGCCCGTGACGTACGCCGAGGCCCGGCTCGCGAGGAACACCGCGAGCGGTACACAGTCCTGTGCGACGCCGAAGCGGTCCGCCGCCATCTCGTCGAGGAGCTGTGGTGGGAGCGCCCCGCCGGCAGCCTCGGACACGCCTTCGGTCTCGATGATACCCGGCGCGATGGTGTTGGCGCGGATGCCGTACTTCGCCCATTCGCTGGCGACGGTCTGCATCAGGTTGTGGACGCCCGCCTTGCCGGCCCCGGAGTGGCCGTGGAAGGGGGCGCCGTCCACGCTGTTGGTCGCGCCCATCGCGATGATGGAGCCGCCACCGTGCTCGCGCATGTGCTCGCCGACGCTCATCGTGCAGTAGGCCGTGCCGTCGAGGATAGTCCCGACCACGGCGCGCCAGCCGTTGACCGAGAGGTCCTCGAACGGGGTGAGGAAGTTCGCGCCCGCGTTGTTGACGAGGACGGTGATGTCGCCGAGTTCGTCGAGGACGGTGTCGCGCATCTCGTCGACGACCTCCTTGTCGCGGACATCGACGGTCGTGGCGCAGGCGTTCACACCTTTCTCCTCGATGGCCTCGGCGACGGGTTCGAGGTGGTCCATGTCCCGGCTGGCGATGGCCACGTCGGCGCCGTGCTCGGCGAACGCCAGCGCCATCTCCTCGCCGATGCCCGTGCCGCCGCCGGTGATGAGGCAGGTCTCGCCCTCCATGAGGTCGTCCGCGAAGACATCTGTGGACGGGGGCGTGGCTGGCCAACTTTCCGTGGGTTCACTGTGGTCCGACATGTCGGATTCCACCGCCGGCGGGTACAAGTAACCTCTCCCACACGGAGACGGGGCGTATTTACCACGCGGTCAGGAGGGCCGCCGTCCCTCCGAGCGACCCAAGGCACTTACGAGGTGGAGTCGGGACGGGTCCTATGAACCGACGACGCCTGCTCGCATGGCTCGGCAGCGCATGTACCATCGGATTCGCCGGGTGCTCGAACCAGCAGGGGCCAGCCGCCTCCGAGACGCCCCGGACGGGTACGGCTACCGGGACCGCCTCTCCCTCGCCCACCCGTCGACCCGCGACCGACTCGCCGACGGACACCGACTCCCCCACCGCGACCGACGCGGAGACTGCCACGGACACGCCGACCGACGCCGAGACGGACAGCCCCACGACCGCCACGGAGTCCGAGACGGAGACGCCACAGGACACGGAGACCGACTCACCGACACCCGATGAGGAGACGGCCACGGGGACGCCCCACGAGGGCCTCCAGCGGACGGTCTCGCTGGTCAGCGTCGACTCGGTGCCCACCGGGTTCGAGGTGGAGATAGACGCCGAACTCCTGCGCTCGCGGGTGACGGACGCGGAGCCCGCGCGCCTGCGCATCACCACGACCAACACCGGCTCGCCACGCTCCATCTCCGTCGCCCCGGACGACTGCAGCCTCCTCAACCGCTCGAAGGGTGGGAGCGACCGACCCGCCGGACTCTGGTTGCACGACCCCGGCCAGGCAGACCGCATCGACCGCAACGGGAACCGCTGGGAGGCCGACCGGGACTCCGACGAGCCGCGCGCGTACGCCGCGTACGGCTGCCTGAAGAAGGAGTACGCCGAGGGCGAGTCCGTCAGCAACGAGTACGTCCTCTGGAGCGACTATCGGGCCGAGGGCTACATGGAGCCGGGCACGTACCGCTGGGAGGAGGAGGTGTCGGTCTCCGAGGGTGAGACGCCGACCGGAACCACCGACGGGAACTCGTTCACCTGGGGGTTCTCGCTCTCCGTGAGCGAGCCCTGACCGGACAGGTCAGTCCAGCTGGTCGCGAAGCGCCACCTTGTCCATCTTCTGCGTGGAGGTCTTCGGCAACGCGTCGACCACGCGGAACTCCTTCGGAACCTTGTAGTCGGTCAGCGTGCCGCGACAGGCCGATTCGAGGGCGTCAGCGGTCACGTCGCCGACGACGAACGCGACGATGCGCTCGCCCAGCCGGTCGTCCGGCGCGCCGACGACTGCGGCCTCTTCGACGCCCTCGACTCCGTACAGCACCTCCTCGACCTCGCGGGGGTAGACGTTCTCTCCGCCGGTGATTATCATGTCGTCGATGCGGTCCTCGACGAACAGGTGACCGTCCTCGTCCTGCCGGGCCACATCGCCCGAACGGAGCCACGCTTTCCCCTCGCGCTGAACGAAGGCCTCCTCGTTCTCCTCGGGCAGGTTGTAGTAGCCCGGCGTGATGGTGTCGCCGTGCCAGAGCATCTCTCCCTTCTCGTTCGTGCCGACCGGCTCCTTCGTCTCGGGGTCCTCGATACGGACATCGACTACCTCGCGGGCCGGCGGCCCGATGCTCCCCGCCTTGTAGAGGTCCTGGTCGGGCGTGTTGATGGCCGCGAGCGGCGTCGTCTCGGTCATCCCGTACCCCTCCAGCAGCTTCACGTCCAGTAGCTCCTCGGCGGCGTCGATGCGCTCTTTCGGCATCGGCGAGCCGCCGACGCCCACGGTTTCGAGCGCCGAGAGGTCGTGGTCGCCGATGCCCTGGTTGAGGATGTCGACGAGCATCGTCGGGATGAAGAAGGCGTAGGTCACGTCGCGCTCGGCCATCGTCGACAGCGCGAGGTCGATGTCCCACTGCGGCAGGAGGTGGTTCTCCGCGCCCGCGACGACGAACGGCGTCGTGGTGACGTTCAGCCCGGAGACGTGGAAGCACGGACAGACCGTCAGGGCCACCTCGTCGCTGGTCCAGTTCATCGCTCCGATGAGTCCGTCGGCGTTCGCCTGCAGGTTCCCGTGGGTGTGCTTGACCCCCTTCGGCCGGCCGGTCGTGCCGGAGGTGTAGACCAGCTCGGCCAGCTCGTAGCTCTTCCGCGGGTGGATGTCGTAGCCCGCGCCGGCGTGCTCGCCGACCAGCGACGCGTAGTCGTGGCCCCGCTCCCCGTTCGCGACGATGAGATGTTCGAGGGCGTCGGTCTCGAAGGAGGCGGCGGCGTCCTCGAACTGCCCCACCGTGACGAGCGCCGTCGCGCCCGCGTCGTCGAGGACGTACTCGACCTCCGGGCCCTCGAAGCGCATGTTGATGGGAAACGGGATGGCACCGTGCTTCATCGCGCCGAAGTACGCCGCCACGAACGCCGTGCTGTTCGGGAGGTAGAGCGCCACGCGGTCGCCCGGGGCGACGCCCAGGTCGGCCAGCGCGTTCGCGAAGGCGTCGGTCTCGCCCGCGAGGTCGCGATAGGTCAGTTCCCGCTGGACGTCGGTGATGGCGAGGTCGGTCGGCGCCTCCGCTGCGGCCATGTCGAGGTAGTTCGCGAAATTCATGCCGTCACTCGCGTGCGCCTCCGGCTTAGGGATTGGGGGGCGGTACCGTCCGACAGCCCGACCGTACTCCGGCCCGCCCTGCTTCAAGAAACTCTACATCAGTGTACCGTTGATAAGAGGGCAAACACCTTCCCTCGCGGCCCCGCCGGGACGGGTATGGTCGATTTCGGCTTGTCCGAGGAGGAGCGCGCCATCAAGCAGACCGCCCGCGAGTTCGCCGAGAACGAGATCGCCCCGGTCGCCCAGCACCACGAGGAGACGGGCGAGTGGCCACGGGAGGTGTGGGAGCAGGCCGTCGACGCCGGCCTCGTCGGCGGCGGCATCCCCGTCGAGTACGGGGGTGCGGGCCTCTCACAGCTGGAGATGAGCCTGTTCATGGAGGAGATATCGCGGGTGGACGCCGGGATGCTCGCCGCCATCGGCACCGAGTTCGGCACCCGGATGATAACGGAGTACGGCACCGAGGAGCAGAAGGACTGGATTCTTCGTGGCGTCGCCAACGGCGACCTCATCGGTGCGCTCGGGAACACCGAGCCCAACCACGGCTCCAACGCCGCCGGCATCGAGACCACCGCCGAGAAGGACGGCGACGAGTACGTCATCGACGGCGTGAAGACCTTCATCACGCACGGCACCATCGCGGACTACGTCCTCACGATGTGTCGCACCGGCGACGAGGGCCACAGCGGCATCTCGGCCATCATCGTCGAGACCGACCGCGACGGCTTCGAGGTGGAGAGCGAGATCCACAAGCTGGGCTGGAACGCCTCCGAGACCGCCCAGCTCCGCTACGACGGCGTCCGCGTCCCCGAGGAGAACCTCGTCGGCTACGAGGACGCCGGCTTCTACCAGCTGATGGAGTTCTTCGAGGAGGAGCGCGTCGGCATCGGCGCACAGGCGCTCGGCATCGCCCAGGGCTGTCTGGAGGAGACCATCGACTACGTGAAGGACCGCGAGCAGTTCGACCGCGAGTTGCGGGAGTTCCAGGCCGTCCAGCACAAGGTCGCCGACATGGCGATGAAGGTCGAACTCGCCCAGCGGCTGGTGTACGATGCCGCCCAGCGCGTCGACGACGACGAGAAGCCGACGAAACTGGCGTCGATGGCGAAGCTGTACGCGAGCGAGATTGCGGAGGAGGTGGCCTCCGACGCGATTCAACTGCACGGCGGGAACGGGTACACGACCGACTACGCAGTCTCCCGGCACTACAAGCACACGAAGATCTACCAGATCGGCGAGGGCGCGAGCGAGATTCAGCGGAACATCATCGCGAAGGAAGTGCTGGATTTATAGTATATTTGGAGGTCTGACGTATTATTCTCCAAGTATGTCGTTTGGGTGAGATATAATGGGATAATGCGTCCAGCTGGCTCTAAGCTGATGTCCCGCGGCTGGGTGCTCCTCTGTGTCCGTGCGGTCAGGCGGCTGACGATGTCACCGAATCCAGCCCACCTGCCGACCGCGGAAGTGGGTACTGGATGTCGATGTCGATCTCTTCGTACGGGAGGTAGGGTCGCTTCGCCCGACCGTCCTCCTCGAATGCCATGAGGCCGTAGTCCTCGAGCTCGTTCAGGTTCTCGAGAACCTCCTTCGGCCCGCGGTCGACCGCCCGTGCGAGCGCCCGGACGCTCTCGGGCTCGTGCTCGGCGATGGCATCGAGGAGTTCGAGGTTCGTCTCGCGGAGGACGCGCCCGAGCGTGGCAAGGCTCTCGACGCGCAGCACGGGATCAGACTCGGGTTCGATGTCCTCGCCGCTGTCGAGTGCCTCGAGCAGGTCGCTCGTGCTCTCCCGCTCGTCGTCAGCGCCGGCGAGCCGGATGTGGAGCGTGCGGCCGGTGGGGTCGATGGCGTCGGGCTCGGTCATGGTGGTTATCGAATCGGATGATGGGGTCGTCCGCGCCGGCGGCGCCGTAGTGGAGCGCGTACTTCACGCCCTCCTCGAACCGGTCGGATTCGGGGACGCGCAGCAGTCGCACCCTGACGACGGTCCCGTCGTCGTAGGCGGTCTGCTCGTCCCGGAGGACGACCACGTCGTCTGCCATCCGTGTGTTGTAGGGGTGGTCCCCTACAGTATAAACGTGGGGGTAAACCCCTACGATTTTCGTCGAAATTATCGGATGGTGACCATTCTGTGTCACCGTGACCGACCTACAGCGCTTATTCAGAGCCTGAATAGGGACGACTGGGAATTAATAGGCCGGGATAAGTAAGGGCCGAAAAGATGGATTATGAGCTACGAAAGCGGATAGACATCGGACTCATTTTGCTCGCGGTCATCGCTGGCTCAACAGCGGTTGCAGGGGCCGGTGCGACCGATGTGGCGACCGTGGCCGCCGGAATTCTTGCTGGAGTACTCGTTACCGCTGTTGCACTGTTTTTAATCAGCACTCCGTCGTGGGCGCGGGACGAGGCCAATTCGTAGCATAGGCATAGCCGCGCCCGACTGCCGAATACATCCTCTAAATCCATCTCGGACATAGTGACGGATATCCAAAGTAGCGCTAATTCGTCCAGTCAGAGTTCTCCCCCTACGACTGACTGTAGATGAGGTTCCGCTGTATCTCGTTGGCGCCCTCGTAGATGACCGGAATCCGCGCGTCCCGATATGTCCGGGCGATGCGCCGGTCGTGGAAGATGGAGCGACCGCCGTGGAGCTGCATCCCGCGTTCCGAGCAGTCTACCGCCGCCTCTGTGGAGGCCACCTTCGCCATCGACGCCCAGAGGCCGCCCTGGTCCTTCGTCTCGACCTTCTCGGCGGCCCGCCAGTTGAGCGAGCGGGCCTGCTCGAAGGTGAGCCGCATGTCCGCGAGCGTGTGCTGGACGGCCTGGAACTCGTTGACCTGCCGGCCGAACGCGTTCCGGCCGTGGACGAAGTCCCACGCCTCCTCGATGGCCGCCGCTGCGATGCCGAGGCCGTGCCCGCCGACGACCACGCGGCCGTAGTTGAAGAACTCGGCGAGCATGTAGAAGCCCGCGCCCTCCGTGCCGATGAGATTCTCCTCGGGGATACGGCAGCCGTCCAGCACGATGTGGGCCTGCTTCGAGGCACGCATCCCCATCTTCTCGGGGGTGTGCTCGGCCTCGTAGCCGGGAGCGTCCGTCGGGACGATGAACAGCGAGTAGTTGCCGTAGCGGTTGTCCGGGTCGTCGCCCGTCTTCGCATAGAGCGTGACCCAGTCGGCCTCCACGCCGTTGCCGACCCAGTACTTCTCGCCGTCCAGCACCCACTCCTCACCGTCCTTCTCCGCGACGGTGGCCATCCCGGCGAGGTCGCTGCCGGTCTCGGGTTCGGAGACCGCGAGGCCCGTAATCTGCTCGTTGCGACCGACGGGCGCGAGGTACTCCTCCTTCTGCCGTTCGGACCCGTACTCGTCGGTCATCTCGGCGCCGAACGAGGCGAGCTGCAGGACCAGCCCGATACCGGCGTCCGCGCGGTAGAACTCCTCGGCCGCGGCGAGAATCTGGTACAGGTCCCAGCCCCGGCCGCCGTACTCCTCGGGCACGTCGGCGGCCACGAGGCCGGCGTCCATGCCCGCCTCCAGCACCTCCCACGGGTACTCCCCGCTGTCGAAGTACGCCTCGGCATTGGGTGCGATATGTTCCTGCGCGAACTCTCGCGCCTCCGCCTTGGCGTCGCGTGCGTGCTCCGGGACGATGGACGCCTCTAGCAGGTCGAGTTCCATACAGCAATACGTTGGAGCGGGAGCAACAAGAACCGCACGGCGGTGGGTGCCTGTCTATTGAGGTCCCACGACCCCACGGCGGGAAACGGCACGGAAGGGGCCGTGACCGTGACTGCGCCGACAGCGCCGCGCTACGACCGATTCAGTCGTCGTCGGGCGCCGCGTCCTCGGGTACCTCGGTCTCCTCGATGAGCGACTGCCCGGCGTACTCCTCGCGGAGGTCCTTCTTCGAGAACTTGCCCGTCGCCGTCTTGGGGACCTCCTCGATGTAGACGATGTCGTCCGGGAGCCACCACTTGGGGTAGTCCTCGCGCAGGAGGTCCATGACCTCCTCGTCGAGCGTCGACTCGTCGGCGTTCTCGCCCGGCACGACGAAGGCGACAGGTCGTTCCTGCCACTTCTCGTGGGGCACACCGATGACGGTGGCCTCGGCCACGTCGTCGTGGGCCATGATGGCGTTCTCCAGTTCGACGCTGGAGATCCACTCCCCGCCGGACTTGATGACGTCCTTCGCGCGGTCGACGATCTGGAGGTAGCCGTCCGTGTCGACCGTGACGATATCGCCGGTCTTCAGCCAGCCGTCCTCGAAGTCCTCCTCGTTGGCCTCCGGGCGCTCGAAGTACTCCTTCGTGACCCACGGGCCGCGGATCCACAGTTCGCCGAACGCATCGCCGTCGTGGGGGACCTCTTCGCCGCTGTCGTCGACGACCTTGAACTCGACGCCGGGGACCGTGAGGCCCTGCTTCGAGCGGCGGTCTATCTGTGTCTCGTAGTCGGCGTTCTCGAGGTCCGACTTGAGGTGCGAGACGCTGCCCAGCGGGGACATCTCCGTCATGCCCCACGCGTGCAGGAGCGTCACGTCGTGGTCGTCGAACCAGCGGATCATCGACTCGGGGGCCGCCGACCCGCCGACGATGACCGTGTCCAGCGTGGACAGGTCGACATCGTTGTCCTGCATGTAGTCCTGCAGCCCCATCCAGACCGTCGGGACGCCGGCCGTGATGGTGACGCCCTCGTTCTCGATGAGGTTCGCGATGTCCTCGGGCTCCGGGGACGGGCCGGGGTAGACGTGTTTGGAGCCGCCCGCGGTCGCCGTGAACGGCATCCCCCAGGCGTTGACGTGGAACATCGGCACGACGGGCATGACGACGTCGTCGTCGGCCATCGGGATGCCCTGCGGCGTGAGCGAGGCCATCGTGTGGCTCCACAGCATCTTGTGGGTGTACTCGACGCCCTTCGGCATCCCCGTCGTCCCGGACGTGTAGCACATCCCTGCCGACTGGTCCTCGTCGATGTCGGGCCAGTCGTACTCGGTGGGGTGCCCCTCGACGAAGTCCTCGTACGCGACGATGTCGACCGGGAGGTCGTCGGCGCCCTCGGGCACTGTCTCGCCCATCGCGACGACTCGGTCGACCTGGTCGAACTCGTCGTCGGCGTCGGCGATAGCGCCGGCCAGCTTCGGGAACAGCGAGTGGTCGACGAAGATGGTCCGGTCCTCGGCGTTCTGAACGATGAACCGGATGTGTTCGTCCGGCAGGAGCGGGTTGATGGTGTGGAGCTGGGCGCCGATGGTCGGTACCGCGAAGTAGGTCTCGAAGTGGCGGTGATGGTTCCAGCAGAACGTCGCCACCCGGTCGCCCTCCTCGATGCCGCCCTCGGTCAGTGCGTGTGCGAGCTGGGCGGTCCGGTCGCCGTACTCGTCGTACGTGTACCGCTCGATACCTTCGTGGGTTCGCGAGACGATCTCCGTGTCCTCGTACAGCGTCTCGGCGCGCCACAGGAACGGTCGCAGCGTCTGGTCGTGACCTCCTGGCATACCGATTCGTGGTTCGCCCGGCCCCGGCTTGAAGGTTGCCGGTCTTCCACGGGGTATTTATGACCTGCTGCGGTCCGCCATGACCGGACCAGCGCCCGCGAAGGTGATGTGTGGCCCGTCCAGTCCCCGTGTCAACCGTTCTCGAACCGTCATTACCAGCCAGCAGGCCCTTGCCCCGGGAACGACCATGCGGAGACATGGACAGGCGCAAGTTCCTCGGTGCGTCCTCGGTGGTCGCTGGGGTCGGACTCGCCGGCTGTGGGTTCTTCGGGTCCGTGCTCGGGAAGGTGCCCCCGCCGGAGGTCTCCCAGGAGAAACTCGAGGCAGGTGGGTGGCGCGAGGACGAGGAGGAGTCCGGAACGGTGTTCACCCAGGAGTACGCCGCGGGGACTGTCACCGCCAGGGGCCACACCATCCGCTATCAGGACGAGACCCTCCGCCGGGAGATCGCGGAGAAGACACTCGGCTCCGTCACCGGGCAGTTGAGCGTCTTCTTCGCCACGCGCATCGAGTTCGACCCTGAACTCGACAACCTCCCGCTGGCCATCGGCCGGGACGAGGTGCTCCAGCGGACGAAGGAATCCGCGAAGGCCGACTTCGAGACCGAGATGGAGGCTGACGGCCTGACCGATATCGAGGTGCTCGGCGAGTCGACGCTGGAGGTCGACACCGGCCAGACGGCCGACCTCGTCCGGTACGGGGCCATCTATCCGGTCGACGACTTCGGATTCACCGTCACGGGCGGCGAGACCATCACGCTGGAGGGCGAGCCCGTCCCCGTGCGTGGGTGGCTCGCCGTCTGGTACAACGACGAGGTGGAGTCGACGCTCGTCTCCGGAGCGGTCCACGCCGCCGAGAACTACACGGACACCATCGACAAACAGCTGAGTTCGGCGCTGGACATGACGCTGGATATCGACCTCGGCCTGACGCCGGAGGCCTACCGGGAAGAGGCGTTCGGCCTGATGCGGACCGTGAAGTGAGACGGTCGTGGGCGACCGTCCGTCGAGTAAGGGAGCGAACGGCTGTCGAGACGGCTACTCCAGTGCGCTGCCGGCGCGGATGATTGTCTCCTCGCCGAACGCCGGCCCGACGAGCTGCAGCCCCACCGGACCGCGGTCCGTCTCGCCCGCCGGCACGGAGATAGCCGGGAGATTGGCGAGGTTGACCGGGACGGTGTTCGCGTCGGCGAGGTACATCTGGAGCGGGTCGTCCAGCGACTCGCCGAGTTCGAACGGCGGCACCGGCATCGTCGGCGAGGCCAGCACGTCGGCGTCCTCGAACGCCTCGTCGAAGTCCTGCTTCAGCCAGGCACGGGCGTCCTGGGCCTGCTTGTAGTACTTGTCGTGGTAGCCCGCCGAGAGGGCGTACGTCCCGAGGAGGATGCGGCGTTTGACCTCCTCGCCGAAGCCCTCCTCGCGGGCTTTCGCGAACGTCTCGTTCCAGTCGCCCTCGTAGCCGCCACTCTGCCCGTAACGGACGCCGTCGAACCGCGCGAGGTTCGAGGACGCCTCGCTCATCGCGATGACGTAGTAGGCCTGCACCGCCGTCTCGACGGAGGGCAGGGAGACCTCGTGGGTCGTCGCCCCCGCCGCGCGCAGGTCGTCCAGCGCGCTCTCGAACCGCTCGACGACCGCCTCGTCGGCGCCCTCCACGAGGTCCGTGACGACACCGACGGAGAGGCCCTCGACATCGCCGTCGGCCGCGTCGGCGTAGGCCGTCGCGTCGGCCGGGTGTTGGCCACCGTACGCCTCGGCGAGGTCCTCGCGGGTGTCGTGCCGGGTCGTGGCGTCGCGCTCGTCCGGTCCGGCGATGGCGTCGAGCACGGCCGCCGCGCCCGCCACGTCGCGAGCGATGGGGCCGATCTGCTCCAGCGAGTTGGCGTACGCGACGAGGCCGTAGCGCGACACCAGGCCGTAGGTCGGCTTGATGCCGACGACGCCGCAGAACGCGGCCGGGCAGCGGATGGAGCCACCCGTGTCAGACCCGAGCGCGTAGTCGGCCTGGCCGGCGGCGACGGCCGCCGCCGACCCCCCCGACGAGCCGCCGGGGACGCGCCCGGGTGCGGCCGGGTTGTCGGTGGGACCGAACGCGCTCGTCTCGGTCGTGGTGCCCATCCCGAACTCGTCCATGTTCGTCTTCCCGACGATGGTCGCACCCGCGTCCTTCAGGCGCTCGACGACCGTCGCGTCGTAGGGCGGGACGTAGTCGGCCAGCATCGCCGAGCCGCAGGTCGTCCGCACACCGTCCGTGGAGATGTTGTCCTTGACCGCGACCGTCGCACCCGCTAGCGGGCCGTCGTCGGCCCCCTCGACGCGCTCGACGGTGAGGAAGGCGCCGTGCTCGTCGTCGAAGTCGTCCGCGACGAGGCGACCCTCGCCGGGGGAGTCCTGCGCCGCCATCATCCCACCCGCGGCCCCTTGAAGCGGCCGTCCTCTGACTCGGGGGCGTTCTGGAGAGCCTCGTCCTGGGTGAGTCCCTCGTGTACCTCGTCGGCCCGGAAGACGTTGGCGAGGTCGGCCTCGCGGTCCGTCTCCGGCACGTCGTCGAGGGCGTCGAAGTACGCGAGGATGTCGCCGAACTGCTCGGCGAACCGCTCGACCTCCTCCTCGTCGAGGTCGACACGAGCCAGGCCCGCCACGTGGCGGACCTCCTCGGGGTCGACGGCGTCCGTGTCGGTCATGCCCGGGCATGCGATTGACCTGGCACTAAGGGTTTCGACTCCAGGCTCCGCCAGTTCCGGGGGTCTCCCGCGACCGCGGCTGGTCACTCGGTCCCCTTCGAAAGCGTATATCCGACCCGGTATTCGACGGCCCGGTCTGTCTCTGGAGCGACATCCGTTCGGAATCATGATACTTCTTCGACGAGGGGATTTGCGATGAATTCGGGCCTCTTCCACGACCGTTCCGCGGGTTTCCGCCCGAGAATTTAAGTCGGCTCGGCCCCAACGTGATAACGAGTAGGGAGCTTCTTATCTCCATCCCTATCCCGGCTCAGCACACCAATGACAGACACGAGTGTCAGACGCTTTCAACGGGAGGACGAGGACACAGCCGAGCGCGAGGACGAGGCAGCAGACGAACTCACCTGCCCGGAGTGCGGCGGTGACGTCGCCACCGACACGGAGCACGGGGAGGTCGTCTGCCAGGACTGCGGCCTCGTGGTCGACGAGGACAACATCGACCGCGGCCCCGAGTGGCGCGCGTTCGACGCCAGCGAGCGCGACGAGAAGAGCCGCGTCGGCGCCCCGACGACCAACATGATGCACGACAAGGGGCTCTCGACCAACATCGGCTGGCAGGACAAGGACGCATACGGCAACAGCCTGTCCAGCAAGCAGCGCCAGAAGATGCAGCGCCTGCGCACCTGGAACGAGCGGTTCCGCACCCGCGACTCCAAGGAGCGCAACCTCAAGCAGGCGCTGGGGGAAATCGACCGGATGGCCAGCGCGCTCGGGCTCCCGGACAACGTCCGCGAGACCGCCTCGGTCATCTACCGCCGCGCGCTCGACGAGAACCTGCTCCCCGGCCGCTCCATCGAGGGCGTCGCCACCAGTGCGCTCTACGCCGCGGCGCGACAGGCCGGCACGCCGCGCTCGCTCGACGAGATTACACAGGTCTCCCGCGTCGAGAAGGACGAAATCGCCCGGACCTACCGCTACGTGGTCCGGGAGCTGAAGCTGGAAATCCAGCCGGCGGACCCCGAGAGCTACGTGCCCCGGTTCGCGAGCGACCTCGGCCTGAGCGACGAGGCCGAGCGCCGCGCCCGCGAACTGCTCCAGTCCGCGAAGGAAGCCGGCATCCACTCCGGGAAGTCACCGGTCGGGCTGGCCGCGGCCGCCGTCTACGCCGCATCGCTGCTTTGCAACGAGAAGGTCACGCAGAGCGAGGTCAGCGAGGTGGCAAACATCTCCGAGGTCACCATCCGCAACCGGTACCACGAACTACTCGAAGCCGAGGACGGTCTCGCGGCCTGAACACTCGTTCTTCCTCGGTGGGTCTTCCACGGTGAGCGGGAACCCGAACGGATTAAAATGGGCCCCGTCAACCGTCGGGCGATGGCGGTACCGACGGTCGCGGCGTTCACCGACACGTACCTGCCGACCGTGAACGGCGTCACCTACACCGTGAGCACGTGGCGCGAGCGGTGGGGCAGCCGTGGCGGTCGCATGCACGTCGTCTATCCCGACGCCGCGGACCACCAGCCAGCGTCGACCGAGCACCCCGTCAGGAGCGTCGCGTTCCCCTACTACGAGGGGTTCCGTGTCGGCGTCCCTGGCGTTCCCGCGGCCGTCGAGCGCGACGACGTGGATATCGTCCACGCGCACACGCCCTTCCTCCTCGGCCTCGGCGGTGCCCGCTTCGCCCGGAACGAGAGCCTCCCGCTGGTCGCGTCCTACCACACGCCAACGGCCGAGTACGCGGACTACATCACGGACGGCCGGCTGGCAGACGCCGTCGAGCGTGTCGCCCGGCGCTACGAGCGCTGGTATCTCGACCGGACCGACACCGTGGTCGTCCCCTCCGAACCGGCCCGCGAGCATCTCATCGACATCGGCGTCTCGGCACGGATCGAGGTGGTGCCCAACGGCGTCGACATCGACCGGTTCCGGCCGGTCGGCACCGACGCGTTCCGTGCCCGTCACGACCTCGGCGACGGGTACCTGCTCGGGTACACCGGCCGCCACGGCTACGAGAAGGACCTCGATGTCATCCTGGACGCTGTCGACGGGTTCCGCATCGACGGTGAGCGACCCACGGTCGTCTTCGGTGGCGACGGCCCCGCCCGCCAGGGTCTGATGGCCCGTGCGGAGACCATCGACGCCGACGTGCGCTTCCTCGGCTTCCTCGACCGCGAGGAACTGGCGGCGTTCTACACCTCGCTCGACGCCTTCCTCTTCCCGAGCCCGGTCGAGACGCAGGGGCTGGTCGCGCTGGAGGCCAACGCCTGTGGTACCCCGGTCGTCGGCGTCGATAGCGGCGCGCTGGCAGAGACGGTCGACGAGGGCGAGACCGGGTTCCACTTCGAGCCCGGGGACACGGACTCGTTCCGGGAGGCCATCCGGTGGGTCATCGCCGACCGTGACGTGCTCTCGGAGACCTGTCTCGAACGGCGCGACGCCATCAGCGTCGAACACGCCGTCGACACGCTCGAGGACGTGTACCGGGAGACGCTGGACCGGTGCTGACGCCGCTACGGCGGAGAACGCCACCGCTGGGGACGTGGTGAACGGAAGAGGCGAGGGGGAGTGGGGCCGGTGGATGATGCGTCGGGGGCCGGGCGACCCGACGCGTTGTGGCGGGCGCGTTGTTGTTGTCGCCCTCACGACGAGAAAAGCGTCGTTTGGGCATCTGGTCGTTGCTCCCCGTTGTATATAAAATCTCGCTTCGGTGATGGGCGGTTCGGCCCCCGATTTCCGACGTGTCGGCCAGTCGTCGGACGCGTGTCGGGTGCGCGACGGCTCAGTTCGGGTGGCGCCGATCCTGGAGCGCCGGGAACTCCTCGCGAACCTCGCGGACGCGTTCGGGGTCGACCTCGGCAGTGACGAGCGCGGGCTCCTCGCCCGAGGACGCGAGCGGCGTGCCCCACGGGTCGTAGACCGTCGAACGCCCCACCAGTCGGTCGTCGCCGAACTCGGCGCTCCCGTTGGCGGCGGCGACGTAGCAGAGGTTCTCGACCGCGCGGGCCCGCGGGAGCAGCTGCCAGTGCTCGACGCGCGGGTACGGCCACGCGCTCGGCACCGCCACGAGGTCCACGCCATGGTCGACGAGGTCGCGGTACAGTTCCGGGAACCGGAGGTCGTAGCAGGTCGTCATCCCGACGGTGAGGCCGCCGAGGTCCGCGGTACCGAGCGACTCCCCGGGCGTCAGTAGCTCCTGCTCGGCGGAGCCGTAGCCGAACAGGTGATGCTTCCGGTAGACTGCCCGGCGCTCGCCCGCACTGTCGAACAGGACGGCGGTGTTGGCGTATCCCTCGGTGGCGGGCACCTCGGCGGCCGTCTCCACGGCCGTCGCTTCGAGGTCCTCGACGAACGTCCCCGCGAGCACGGCGCAGTCGTGGTCGGTGGCGACCGCCGCCATCCGTGTCATCGTCTCGCCCGCCAGCGACTCCGCGGTGCGGGCGTACGAGTCGAACGCGAAGTAGCCGACGGTGAACATCTCCGGCAGGACGACGAGGTCGCTGCCGCGGTCGGCCGCACGCTCGATGGCCGCGACGGCGCGCTCGACGTTGCCGTCGACGTCCGCACCCTCGAGCGAGAGCTGTGCGCACGTCACCGTCCAGGTGTCGGTGTCACCGTCGCCAACCCTGGCGTCGGTGCGTGGGCTCATCGTCCCGGCTCCAGCCCGAGGTCGGCGCGGATGGCCGCCTCCAGGTTCTGGAGTTCCCCGTCCAGCTTCCCCTTGAAGTAGCGCTCGACGCCGGGCACCTTGCCGTCGACGACGAACCGGTTGACGAGACGTGTTCCGCCGTCGTCGGTCGGTTCGAGGGTGTGCTCCCCCTGGACGTTCATCGCCTTCGAGCGGCCGACGAACTCGACGTAGGACGGCTCGTCGACGCGGGTGTCCTCGGTCTCGACGGCGATGGTCCGGTCGGTGTACGGGATGGGGAGCGCGACGTGCCAGATAGCGGTGTGCTCGCCGGTCACCTCGAACTCCTCGACGACGCTGATGGGCTCGGCCCGCTTGCGCGGGTCGGCGATGAAGGCCCACACGTCGGCCGGCGGCGCCGCGAGGTCGAAGGTACGCTCGACGCGGACGGTCATACGGTCATGTCGGGCCGTCGGTAGAAAAGCGGGACGGTACGACGGCCGCGGGTGGTCAGCCGGGTCGTCACTCGGGGGTGACGCGCCACGTGGTCGAGCGCGCCCGGCCCCACTTCTCGATGTCGACGTCCTCGGACTCCTCGGCGAGGCGCGGGAGTCTCGCACCGACCTGCTTGGCGGTCAGTCCGACCTTCGTGGCGATGTTCTTCGCCCGGAAGTAGCGCTCGCCCCCGGAGACGCTGTCGCGCAGATAGGACAGGATGCGCTCGTCCTCCTCGCTCATCTCGCTCATGGGAACACGTAGGCGCGGGACGAACTTAACGGTTGTCGGTTCGTGTCATACGTTCCGGATATCGGGAGGCAGGATGCGTGCTGCCGGGGGTTGTCCCGAAGCGTTCAGCTGTAGACGTGGACGGCGGCGACCGCAAGTGCCCCGCCGAGCATCGCGACGGCGAAGGCGATTCCCGAGCCGAGCTGGTCGTGGGCGATGGCCGTGAGGAACATGCCGAGCGCCGCGACGAGGCCGAGCGCGACGAAGAGGACACTCAGCCCCACGGACTTGTCGGACGTGGCCGTAGATTCCATACCCGAGCGTCCGTCGGCGCCCACTTGAGACTGCCGTTTCGCCCGACCGGACCTGCCGCCGGATATAACGCCCCTGTGATGTACGGCAGTGGCCTTTCGCTCGTCCCCGTGGCATGGAGACTCATGACCGAGGCGACGGTGACCACCGGCCGCGCCGACAGCGACGGAACGGACTGGCTCGCCGGGCGCCGACTGGACTGGCTGGTGACCGCCTGCGTCTGCTGGGGGACGGCCGGGCTCGTCCTCGACGTTCGGTCCCACGTCGAGGGGTTCAGCTTCGCGGAGGAGGGCTTCCTCACGCCGGAGCACGCTGTCATCTACTCCGGGTTCCTCGCCGTGGCAGGACTGCTCGCGGTGGTCGTCCAGCGGGAGCGCTGGCGCGGCGCGAACTGGCGCGAGGCGGTCCCGACGGGCTACGGCCTCGGGCTCGTCGGACTCGTCCTGTTCGCGCTCGCCGGGCCGGGCGACGCGCTCTGGCACGCGACCTTCGGCGCGGAGGCCAATGTCGAAGCACTCGCCAGTCCGACCCACCTCGCGCTCGCGACGGGGGGTGTCCTCTTCTGTACCTCCCCGCTACGGGCAACGCTCGCGAGAGCCCGCGACGGCGAGGTTTCGCAGGGATGGCTCGTATACGGCCCGCTCGTGTTGACCAGCACGCTCGCCGCCGTCGTCGCGACGGTGTTCACGGTCTACGCTCATCCCGCTTTCCTGCTCGCCGGAAGCGGCGGTGTGGGCGCGGCCCACGGCCTCTCGGGCCTTCTGTTCCACGCCGCGCTCATCGCGGCTGTCGTCCTGTTCCTCTCGACACGGGTCACACTTCCACTCGGTGCCGTGACGCTCCTGGTCGTGGTCCCGACGGCTGCCGTCGCGTGGCTCGGTGCACACGCCTGGCTGGTCCCGTGGTACCTGGCTGCCGGACTGGTCGCCGAGGTGGCCGCGGCGCTCGCCCGGCGCGGCCTCGGCCCCCGTCGCCGAGCCGCCCTGGTCGGTTCGGTGACCCCGGGTGCTATCGTCACGGCCCACTTCCTTGCGCTGGCCGCCCGCGGCACTCTCTCGTGGACGGTCCACCTCTGGGTCGGGGCCGTCTTCCTCGCCGCGGTGGTCGGGGGGTTCCTCGGCCTGCTGAGCGCGCCCCGGCCGGGACCGCACGGAGGCGCCGCGAACTGAACGAAACGTCAGCGAGACGGGGGCAGAAGGTTGATACGCGGGCCACGACTCCGGCCGATATGATGGACGACCGTGCCATAGCACGGGTGAAGGCCGTCATCGCCGCGCTGGGCGTGTTGACGGCCAGCGTCGGTGGGGCCTTCGCCCTGGGTCTGGTGGGTGCGCCGTCGGTCGTCGACGTGGAGAACCGGTTCGGCGACGTGAACGACGAGCAGACGATGATCCTGACTGACCTGGTGGTGAACAACCCCAACCCCATCGGGGTCCGACTGGGCGGCTCGACGGTCAACTACACCGTCTACATGAACGACGTCGAGATTGCCCACGGGTCGAAGGCGGGACTCGACGTGGACTCGGGCAACACCACGCTCCCGTTCCGCACCCAGATGCGCAACGACCGTATCCCGCCGTGGTGGGTCTCGCACATCCGCAACGACGAGGTGACCAACGTCACCATCGACGCGACGGTGCAGACCTCGGTGCTGGGCAACCGCTCGTTCGACCTGAACCAGCGCAAGCAGGTCGAGACGGATATCATCAGCGCGTTCGCCTCGGATGAGACGCGACCGGTGAACGGCCCGGAGAACCCGCTCTACGCCAATCCGGTCCTCTACATCAACCGGACGGACGCCGAGTGGGGGCAGGTCGACCGCCAGCAGACGCCGATTCCGATGGAGTTCGTCGTCTACAACCCGCAGCTGAAGCCCTACACCATCACCGAGGTCGGCTACGACATCACGATGAACAACATCTCGATGGGGTCGGGGGCGACCGACGAGGTCTACGTCATCCCGGGGGGGAGCACCGAGACGCTCCGCACCACCCCGGCCATCGACAACGGGAACCTCGACGAGTGGTGGGTCTCGCACCTCCAGAACGACCAGGAGACGACGCTTCGCATCGACTTCTACGCGAAGGTCGAACTCCCGACCGGGAACGAGATCCGCGTCCCGCTCGACCGGATGACCTACGTCCAGGAGTTCGAGACGGACATCTTCGGTACGAAGAACGAGTCCGACGGCACTACCGGGCCGACCCCGACGCCCACATCGGCGGCGGATGACGGGGGGCCGGGCGGCGGTGATAGCACCCCCTCGCCGACCGAAGCGACCGACGGACTGGTCGGCGACGAGACTCCGACGAGCGCCCCCGACGAGACCCCTGCCACGACACCGACGGAGCCACAGGGCCCCGCCGCCACCCCGACCGACGACGGCGGCCTCATCGGGGCCGTGATGCGAGTGGTTCCCAGCAGCACGTGACGGATTTCTAGCCGAATGCCCGATATTATCTGGATAATGTCCAGATAGCTCTCGCGATTCCTGGTTGAGGAACGTATATACATACTAACGAGGATACAACTCTCTCGGCACACCCTCCACGCTCCGCTGCCTCGTCGCCCACAAGGGTTTGACCGTTCCGCTCCTACTGGACGTATGGTCGAGATGGACCTCTACCTGCTGGACCGTGGGACGATTATGTCGGACCGCAACTTCGCCATCGACGGGACGACTGCGGCGACCTACTCGAACCGGAACCCAGATTCCGATTACGGCGAGTTCGCGGTGTGGAACCTGCTCGTCGACCACCCGGAGGGGACCATCCTGTGGGACACCGGGTCGCACCCGGAGGCCGGCGACGGCTACTGGCCGGAGCCGCTGTTCGAGGCGTTCGCACACCCCGACGCGGGCGAGCGGGACCTCGAAACGGCCCTCTCGGACGTGGGCTACGCGCTCGACGATATCGACATGGTGGTCCAGAGCCACCTCCACCTCGACCACGCCGGCGGCCTCTACGCGTTCGCCGGCACGGACGTTCCCGTCTACGTCCACCAGCGGGAAGTCGAGTTCGCCTACCTCTCGGCGAAGACGCCGGCCGGGGCGAACGCCTACCTCGCGAGCGATTTCGACCACGACCTGAACTGGCAGGTCGTGGCGGGCGAGCGCCAGCTCGTGCCGGGCTTCGACCTGCTCCACCTCCCAGGCCACACCCCGGGGCTACTCGGCGCACGGCTCGACACCGACGACCACGGCACCGTGCTCGTCGCCGGCGACGAGGCGTTCCTGCGCCCCAACTACGAGGACGAGGCACCGATGGGACAGTCGCTCACGACGAGCAACGTCGACTGGCACGAGTCACTCCGCCGGCTGAAGGATATCGAGCGTCGGACGGATGCGACCGTCCTGTGCGGGCACGACCCCGAGCAGGCCGCGTCGCTCCGCGACGAATGGCACTGAGTCGGAGAACGTCCCGGTGTTACATCCGGGCCGCGTACCGTGTCCCGAACCGCGTCGGTCGGCTCCACCCGGTCGGTTCCGCGCCGGCTCAGCTCCGCGCCGGCAACCACTCGGCGGGCAGCGTCTCGACCCCTCGACCGCGGGCCTCGGTGCCGCCGAGACCGCTTCGGAGTTCGACCTGACCGTCGAACAGCTGGGCGAACGTCTGGACCGTCCGCTCGTCGTGGGCGCCGTCGTCGACGAGGTACATCCCGAGGCCGTTCGCGCTCGCGACCTGTGTGCTCAGTACGGAGAAGAACCGGAAAGCCTCCCGTGTCTCGTTGTAGAGGAGGAGCGAGGTCAGCGAGTCCACCGCGACGACCGGGCGGTCCGCGTCGCCGAGGACCTTCGAGACGGGCATGCCGATGCCCGTCAGGTCGGCCGGGGAGTTCACGGACACGGCGTCCTCCGATTCCGGCCCCGGCGTGCAGTCGACGACCGACACCGAGTCCGGGACGGGCATCCGTCCGGGGCCACGGGCGGCCGAGATGAGGAGGGTGTCGCGGCCGGCATCGGCGGCCGCCTCGAGCGCGTCGAGGGCGACACCGCTCTTTCCGACCATCGGCTCGCCGACGACGGCGACGTTACTGCCCGAAGCCGTCGCCAGTCGGGCCGGGACCGCGTGGGCGATGGGGTCCGTCGAGGTCGTGGGCTGGGACATGGGTACGGGGTGGCGTACCTGGACCGATGGTATCCACCACTTAAGCGATTCTGACAAGAGTATCAAAAGGTGCGTGAGGGGCACTCAATCGACGGTTCTCGTCCAGCTGGCCGAAAGAACCTCCATGGGGCACCGACGGTCAGTCCGCGTCGCCAGCCGCCGCTGCTGACGGTGGCGTGTCGCCGCTCTCGACGGTCGTGCCGCCGCCACCGAACAGCCGGGCCCAGACGACGAGTGCCGAGGGCAGGACGAGCAGCGAGGCGACGAAGGCGTAGATGACGCTCAGTCCCGTGAGGATTCCGAACTGACCGATGGCGGGGAACACCGACAGAACCAGCACGCCGATGCCGAAGACGGTGGTCAGCATCGAACCGGCGAGCGCACCACCGGTTCCCCGCACCGTGCGGTCGAGTGCCTCGTACAGGTCACGCTCCTTGTACTCGTCCGCGAAGCGGTGGGTGACGTGGACCGAGTAGTCGATGCCCAGCCCGATGGTGATGGCGAGGATGGTCGCCGTGAAGGCGTTGAACGAGATGTCGAACACGCGCATCGACCCGGCGACGAACGACACCGTGACCACGATGGGGACGAGGTTCGCGATGCCGAGCGAGGGTTTGCCCTCGAGGACCCAGTAGACGAACAGGAGGAACACCGCGGTCCCCCCCATCGCGATGACGAGCGAGGTGACCGCCGAGTCGAGGATGAGGCCGGAGATGGCCTCGAACACGACGGTCGAGCCGGTCGCGGTCGCCTGGAGCGAGGTGCGTGGCCGCTCCATATCCGCCGCGACGCTCCGGGCGTCCTCGGTGATCTCGCCCTGCGTGGCGTCGGCCTTGACGCTGTAGACCAGCCGCGTGGAGCGGCGGTCGTCGGTGATGTAGCGTAACGCCTGCCCGCGGACCGGCGAGTCATCCGCCATCAGCGCGTCGTACACCGCCGGCAGGTCGTCGTCGGGGACGCCGTTGCCGTTGCGGTCGTTGCGTTCGACCAGCTCCCGGAACTCCTCGTCCCGGGCGGCGTAGTCATCGATGACGGTGATGATGGAGGTGGCGTCGGCACGGCCGCCCTGGCGGACGAACGCATCTGGCGGGTCGTCGCCGGCGCGGTACAGCACCTCCAGCGCCTGGTCCTGTCGCATCGGCCCCTCGACGTACACCGTCACGGTGTCGGACTGGCTCGACTCGAACTCCTCCGAGAGGAAGTTGGTCAGGGCCGTCACCGTGTACTCGGAGGGTTTGAACGGCTCGGGGAGCGCCATCAGGTAGTCCGGGTTCTCCTCGGGCGGCAGGAAGTCCTCGTTCGAGAAGGTCGTATCGACGCCGGTCGCGTGGTAGGCCATCCCGCCCGACGCGAGCAGGGCGACGACGAGGAAGACGGCCGGCAGGCGTCTCGCGACGACCACGCCACCCGAGAGGGCCCACCCCAGCCGTGAGCCCTCCGCACCCAGGGGCGTCGTCGAGAACGTAGGGATGGGGTACTTCTGTCGCGAGCGGTCGAGCAGCACCTTCGCCGCGGGGAGGAACACCCCGAAGACGAGGAAGGTGAACACGATACCGACGGCGGCGACGATGCCGAAGTCGCTGATGGGTGGCAGCGCCGACGTGAGGTTGGCCGAGAAGCCGATGACGGTGGTTCCGGTGACGATGAAGAACGCGACCAGTAACTGGTCGGTCGTGATTCGCATCGCCGGGCCGATATCCTTGCCCGTGACCCGTTCCTCGCGATAGCGATTCACCGCGTGGATGCCGAAGTCGATGCCGACCGCCAGCAACAGCGGCGGGATGGTGATGAGGATCTGGTTGAACGGGATGCCCGCGAGCCCCATGAACCCGAACGTCCAGATGAGCCCCATCGCCAGCGCCACCATCCCCAGCAGGAGGTCGGCGAGGTCCCGGTAGGAGACGACGAGGAACAGGAGGATGAAAAGCACCGCCGCGGGCACGACGATGATGAGCGAGTCGAAGATGACGTTGGCGAACTCGGCCGAGATGATGCCAGACCCGAAGACTATCATCTCGCCGCCGACGCTCCCGACGACGTAGTCCGTCCGGAGCTGGAGCGGCGTCAGGGGGCTGGAGCCACCCTGTCCCGCAGAGGCCGAGAGCCCGGCCGGGACCTCGTGGGTGACGACACCGATGGTGGCGCCGGCCGATGCCGAGCCGCGGTTGAAATCGTTCGAGAGGAGCCCCACGAACCGGGGGTTCCGGTCGGCGGCCGTTCGGACCGCCCGGTCGACCTCCCTGGGCGTGGCCCGCTCGACCGCGCGGATCTGCTGCTCGGTGGTCCGGGCCTGCGGGTCCAGCGTGGCCGCGACGATGGTCGCGGCCGACGCCGTCGACGTGACACGGAGCTCGTCGTGGTCCTCGACCCGGTTCTGCGCCTCCAGCATCCGCACTAGCCCCTTCTTCGAGAGCACGTTCTCGCCCCGCTGGATGAGCTGTGTGCTCCCGGTGTCGGTCTCGAACGCGCTCGTCTCGAACTCGTCTTGCACCTTCTCGAACGCCACCTGCGCGGGCACGTCCTGGGTGAACCCCGCGGTCCCGGCGTCCGTCGAGACGGCACCCAGGCCGGCCCCGAACACGAGTGTCAGGACGAGGAACGCCCCAACCACGCGCTTGGGGTGGTTGACGATCTGGTCGTCGGCCGCGTCGACGAACCGTTGATAGTCGACGGGGCTGCTCATTCCCGTCGTCCGACGAGTCCCAGGCCGACCGCGGCCAGGCCACCCAGCGAGAGCACGACGCCGAGGCCGACACCGGCGCCGCCGATGCCGCCGGGGACGACGAACGTGGACAGCAGCCCGCCGCCGCTCCGCTCGGCCACGTCGATGGCGACCTGGTAGCTGTCGGAGACCTTCGTGTCACCGTCCGGCTCCTCGTACTGGAAGTCCAGCGAAACGGGGTACGGCTTCGCGATGGCATCACCGCTCGCGGAGATGCGGAAGGTCAGCGTCGCCGTCTCGCCGGGACCCAGTGCCTCGACGAAGGCCTCGTCGTTGCTCGCACTGATGGGGGCGTCGGCGAACAGCTTCGCGCTCACCGCGGTCAGGGGTTCGTCGCCATCGTTCGTGACCTGCATCTCGATGGTCTCCGACGACCCAGCCGCGACGGTCGCGTTCGTGTCGACGGAGAACGTATCGCGCTGCTGGGCCACGGTGCCGCGGGCGTACAGCGGGTCGGAGGTCACGGTGTCGCCCCCGTCCGTCTCGTAGCGCAGGCGGTAGGTGAACTGGCGCGGCCCCTCCCGGGCTTCCGAGGAGACCTCCACGTCGTATCGGAAGTCGACGCTGGTGTTCTCGTCGAGGTCACCCAGCGCGTACTCGCGCTCGGCGGTCACGACGTTCGCCGGGGGTTCCAGCACCAGCACCGCGTTCTCGACTTCACGGGGCCCCTCGTTGACGAAGGTCCCGTTCAGCTGCCCCTCCTCGCCGACCCGGAGCTGTGTCCCGTGACTGGCGAGGTCGAACGACTGCTCCTCGTTAGGGGTGATGCCGACCGGTCCGATGTCTACCTGTTCGGTGTTGTCGGCGGGAGATGTGTACGAGATGGTCGCATCGACGGCGTAGCTGCGCCGCTCGGCGGATGGAGCGAACTGTGTCTCCACCTCGGCCCGCTCGATCTCACCGGCTGGCCACCTCCCGAGGTGGACGCGCGCGGTCCGAGCCCCACCGAAGGTCAGCGCTGCGTTGTCCGATTCGAGTCGCACCGTCGCGTCCTCGAGTGTCCGGTTGCCCTCGTTGGTGAACAGGAGGATGGTCGAGTCCTCGGTGCCGACGGACGCCCCGGTCGCGACCGCGACGACGGTGAACTGCTGCTCTGGTCCGGGGACGACGCCCGTCGAGAGCGTCGACTGTCTGGCGGTCCCGTCGCCGTCCTCGTAGTCGATGGTCGTCCGGAGCGCGAGCGACCGGTTCGTCGCGCTCTCGGCCACGCTGGCGCCGACCGAGACCGTCCGGCGCTCGCCCGGCGCCCACTCGCCCACGTACGACTCGGTGGTCTGTGACCCGCCGAACGTCAGCGCGGCGTTCGTGGACTGCAGGGAGAGCGACGCGTCCGAGGCAAGCTCGTTCCCCACGTTCGCGACGGTGACGTTCACCGTCCCCGGGCCGCCGATGGGGGCGTTCGTCGCCGTGTCGACAACCTCGAAGCGGGCGGCCTCCTCGACGGTCACCTCGACGGTGAACTCCTTCGTGACGTGCTTGCTGCTGTAGCCGTTCGAGCGTACGTCGCCGGATATCTGGTCGTAGTAATCGTACTCGACCTCGACGTCGAACTCGTAGGTCCCCGGCTCCGCGTTCTCCGGGACCGAGATGCTGACGGGAACTGACCGCGGCGGCCCTTCACTCAGGGATCCGACCCCGATTTCGCCGCTCTCCACCTCGATTGGGTTACTCTGCGTGGCAGGTTCGACCCGGACCACGGTCCCTCGCGCGGTGGTGACGACCTGCTCCTTGCCGGTATTCACTGAACTGCTCGCGCCGAAGGAGACATCGCCGCTGTTCAGCAGTGAGAGGTCGAGCGTCGTCGTGGCACCCGGCTCGACGGTGTCGTCGGAGAGCGTGACCGAGATGTCCGGTTTGCCACGGACGAACGCCGACGCGGGCGCGGCGAACGCGGCGACCATCGAGAGGACCAGTACCAGGGCGAACAGGACGCGTAGCCCACGCGCCACACGAGAGGAGTCGGAGCCGGAACTCATTGCCCTGCAGGACGCACGGAGAGTATTTAAGAGTCAGTGAACCACTGAATGGGTAGTACGTATCTGGCTGGTGCGCCCACGGGCCGTTGCCGGGCGACGTGAACTGGTAACGGAGCGACCGGCACGAGAGTGAAACGACCGGACAGGACGTGCGGAACCGGGGCCGCTCGCGTCGGCGGCGCAAGGGTCATCCCATCCAGTCGGGGCGCTACTGCTCGATGAGACCGTATGCACCTTCGAGATACTCGATGAGCCAGTCCACGGTGTCGGGGTCGTACGTCCAGAAGCCGTAGAAGGCCCGTGACTCGCGCTCCTCGGCGAGCAGGGCGCACTTGTTCACGTCGACGCCGTCGCCGTCGTAGACGACGAACCACGATTTCGCGATCTCGTCGGACCGCTCGACGTGGATGGTCATGTCGGTGTCGTGTTCCGGGACCTCGGCGTCCGGGCAGGCGTAGGCGTGGACGTCGAGTCCCTCACGCGAGGCCAGTCGCGTGTACACCTCCATCTGGTCCGAGAGGATGGAGAGCTGCTGGAAGCCGGCGTGGAGCGACCCCTCGCCGAGTCGCCACGCCCGGTCCTCGATCTCCCGGGAGGCCGCCACCATCTGCCGGGTGTCGTAGGAGGTGAACATCGTCTCGTCGAGGTGGTCGAGGATGGGATGGCGGACATCACTGTCCAGTTCCGTGCCCTCCCCCTGGGGCGCCGAGAGCACCTCGTCGACGCTGGTGGCGGTCACGAACTCGTCGTCCCCCTCGGCCCGCTCGCTGGAGAGCACGACGAACGATCCGGGTCGCCCGCTCTCGGACCGGTCCCCGACAACCGTGAGGTTGCGGTCCCGGAACTGTTCCCGGACGGCCTCGACGGTCTCCTCGTCGGTGTTGAAGACCGTGAGGCGTTTCTCGTGGTCCTCCACACCGGATATCAGTTCGGTGAGGGACATTACTCGTCAACCGTGGGGACGACAGTTTCGGTTTTAAAACTTCCCCCAAATCACCTAGAACCCACGGTCGGTCGGTCTCTCAGTTCGTCGCCCGTCGCCGTTCCGTCACGGGAAAGTCACGAATATTCGTGTGCTACCACGGCGCAAACGCTTTTCACCTCTCCCGGCAAATCTCGCACCAAGGCGCCTCCGGGCGCATGGTATCATGACAGGAGAAATCGTCTGGCGTATCGCGGGTGGTTCCGGTGACGGGATCGACTCGACCAGCCAGAACTTCGCGAAAGCACTGATGCGGTCCGGCCTCCACGTGTTCACGCACCGCCACTACCCCTCGCGGATCCGCGGTGGTCACACGTACGTCGAGGTCCGGGCCGACGACCAGCCGGTACGGGCCCGTGGTGACGGCTTCAACTTCCTCCTCGCGCTAGGGGACTCGTTCGCTCGTAACCCCAAGGAACACGCCTACTACGGGAACGAGCAGGCCAAGCCCCTCGCCGAGAACCTCGACGACCTCCGGGATGGTGGGGTTGTCGTCTACGACGAGGGCCTGCTGGACGCGAGCGCTATCGAGGACTTCGAGGCCCGCGCAGAGGAGCACGACTGGCACGTCTACCCGATGGACCTCCGCGGGATGGCCCGTGACCAGGGCCGCGAGGTGATGCGAAACACGGCCGGCGTGGGCGTGACCTGCGCGCTGCTTTCCTACCCGCTCGAACCTATCGAGAAGCTGATGGAGGACCGGATGAGCGGCGACGTGCTCCAGGCGAACCTCGAGATACTCGAGTACGCCGCCGAGCAGGCCGACGAACTGGAGCACACCCACGACCTCCGGATGCCCGAGGGCGAGCACGACGCCGAGCAGGCACTCGTCTCCGGCTCCAACGGCATCGCCTACGGCGCCATCGACGAGGGCTGTCGGTTCGTGGCCGGCTACCCGATGACGCCGTGGACGGAGGTGTTTACCCTCCTCAGCCAGCACCTGCCGGATATGGGTGGTATCGCCGAGCAGGTCGAGGACGAGATCGCCGCGGCCGCGCTGGCGCTCGGCGCGAGCCACGCCGGTGTCAAGTCGCTCTCGGGCTCCTCCGGTGGCGGGTTCGCGCTCATGTCCGAGCCGCTGGGACTCGCGGAGATGACCGAGACGCCGCTCGTCCTCGTGGAGGCGACCCGTGCGGGCCCCTCGACCGGGATGCCGACGAAGACCGAGCAGGGCGACCTCGAGCACGTCCTCTACACGAGCCAGGGTGACTCCTGCCGCGTCGTCTTCGCGCCGGGCAACCAGCGCGAAGCCTACGAGCAGACCCGGCTCGCGTTCGAACTCGCCTACGACTTCCACCTGCCCGCTATCGTCGTCTACGACCAGAAGCTGTCGGGCGAACTGCGCAACGTCGACGCCGAGTTCTTCGACCGGGAGCCGTCGCCGGACCTCGGGAAGACGCTCACGGAGGAGGAACTCGCAGAGGCGGCCCACTACGCGACGGGCACGTTCGAGCGGTTCCAGCACGACCCGCCCGAGGGCGACGGTGTCGCACCCCGTTCGATTCCGGGACAGGCCGACGGCCGCTACCTCGCCTCGGGTAACGAGCACCACCCGACCGGGCACATCTCGGAGGACCCCGACAACCGGGTGGCACAGATGGACCGCCGGATGCGGAAACTGGAGGCCATCCGCGAGCGCCTCGACGAGCGCGAGAGCAACCAGGAACGGCACGGTGCGGTCGACGCCACGGTCGGCGTGATGACCTACGGCTCGAACCAGGGAACCGTCCACGAGGCCATCGACCGGCTCGTCGACGACGGGCACAGTGTGGCCTCGCTCTCGGTCTCGGACCTGATGCCGTTCCCCGAGGCGGATGTCCGGGAGTTCCTCGATTCGGTCGAGACCTGCCTCGTCGTCGAGATGAACGCATCGGGACAGTTCCGAGGTCTCGTCCAGCGCGAACTCGGCGCCTACGGCGACATCCTGCACAGCCTCCTCAAGTACAACGGCGAACCCTTCGAGCCCCACGAGATCGTGGAGGCCGTCGAGGGCCTGGGCAGCGGTGACCCCGCGACCGCGTCCACGCGCTACGTCCCCGCGGGGAGCGACTGATGAGTTTCACACCACTCCACCAGCACGACGACGACTCGGACCGCGAGCCGACCGACCGGGAAGCGTTCACCCCCGGTATCGAACCGCAGGCCACGTGGTGCCCCGGCTGTGGCGACTTCGGCGTCCTGAAGGCGCTGAAAGGGGCCATGGGTGACCTCGGCTACACGCCCGAGGAGGTGCTGCTCGTCACGGGCATCGGCTGCTCGGGCAAGCTCTCCTCGTACTTCGAGAGCTACGGCTTCCACTCCATCCACGGCCGGTCGCTCCCGGTCGCCCGGGCCGCCAAGCTCGCCAACCCCGGGCTGGAGGTGGTCGCCGCGGGTGGTGACGGCGACGGCTACGGCATCGGCGGGAACCACTTCATCCACACCGCCCGGGAGAACCACGACATGACCTACATCGTGTTCAACAACGAGATATTCGGGCTGACGAAGGGCCAGACCTCGCCCACCTCCCCGATGGGCCACAAGTCGAAGACCCAGCCCCACGGCTCCGCGAAGGCGCCCATCCGCCCGCTCTCGCTCTCACTGGTCGGGGGCGCCTCCTACGTCGCCCGGACCGCGGCCGTCAACCCGAACCAGGCCCAGGAGATACTCAAGGAGGCCATCCAGCACGACGGCTTCGCCCACGTCGACTTCCTCACCCAGTGCCCGACGTGGAACAAGGACGCCAAGCAGTACGTCCCCTACGTCGACGTCCAGCAGTCCGACGACTACGAGTTCGACCACCACGACCGCCGCGAGGCCTCCGAGATGATGCACGACGTCGAGGACGCCCTCCACGAGGGCGAGGTGCTGACGGGCCGGTTCTACCACGACCCCGACCGGCCCTCCTACCAGCAGGAGAAACGCGAACACGGCGACGTGCCCGAGGACCCGCTCGCGGAGCGCTACCACGACGACGACGCCGAGTGGGAGCGCAGTTACGACCTCATGGACGCGCACAAGTAATTCCAGCATAAAAGTATAATATCGCCATCTTTCGACCTGTTCCCGATATCTGGCGGATACGTTATCCTTTATCGATATAATCTGGCCTGATTCGCCGCCAGCGCGGTGGTTATACGCCCCGCCGACCTACTCGGAGATATGTTACTCGTCGAAGGGAGTGCCGGGGGAACCACCCTGACCGGGACCCTGTACGAACCGGGTGAGGAGGCTCCCTCGTTCAAGGGGGCGCCCGACGACGGCTCGCCGTACGTCTGGGTCTGCGACGCGTTCTACGAGGTCGAGTCCGGCGGCCAGGTCCAGCAGGTCGGCGACCGTGAACTCCGTGTCGCGTTCGAGACGCCGATGCCGCGAGGATTCGAGGAGCGCGAGGCGGCAATCGAGGCGGCGAAGGAGCACGTCCGAACCCAGTTCGCACGACTGGGCGTCGTCGGGGACACCGTCGAGGTAGAGATCGTCCAGAGCGCGGAACTTCCGGAGAACTGACCGGCCGCCGACAGCCCACCTCTCACTCCAGCCCCCACTTCGCCGCCCGCTCGTCGCCGTAGTTCGTGTCCAGTTCCGAGTCGAAGGCCCGTTCCAGCGCCTCCCGGAGCGCGACTGTCTCACGTCGGGAGATGCGGGCCAGCTGGTCGGCCTTCCGGACCGCCAGCGGCGGCCCGCGCTCGGTGGCGACGGACTTCAGGACGTGCCGGGTCAGGCGCTCGCGGAGGTCGGGGTCGCGGGTGAACACGGCCGGCGACTCCACCCGGTACACCGTGTCCGTGCGGGGGTCGTACAGCATACAGAAGGTCACCTCGTAGTCGGCCGGGTCGCGCTCACGCTGGATGTCGTACGGGACCGAGGGTGCCGAGAGTGCGCCGTCGGTTCCCCCGCGGGAGGTGAACCAGTTGGTGAAGGTGAGGCTCGAGGTGTCACGCTCGCGCTCGTCCGTGCCGTAGGTGTCGGGAGCGAGCACCTGCGAGAAGAACGCGGCGTCGTTCACCCACGGTGCCGAGCCCTCCTTCTCGCGGATGGTCCGGGTGACCTGCCGGGAGACGGGCGTCTTCACGAAGCCGATGAGCGGTACGCCACGCTCGGCGAAGTGCTCGACCATCCGGACGTACTGGCCGATAATCTCCTGGGGTTGCTCCTCGGCGGCGAGCAGTTCCTGCAGTTCGGGGTCGCGGTCGGCCCACGTCAGCAGCCCCTTCGGGTAGACCGGCCCGTCGAGGACGAGCAGGTCGTCCACCACCTCGCGGTTGCGGTAGGCGTGTGTGATCTCTGCGAGGTAGAGCGCGAGTTCGTGGACGACGGGTGTCACCGTGCGGTCGACGCGCGGGACGTGCAGCACGCGCCCGCGGACGAAGCCCTCGTCGTCCATCCGCCAGTCCTCCTCGAAGGTCGTGGTCGCGTCGTTGGTGTGGACGGCGGTCACCATCGTCCGGCCGCGGTGGAGGTCCACGTCGGAGGGGACCGCACTCATCGCGGCCTGGGCCACGTCGACGACGAGGCCGTTCTTGAAGGTGGTCGGGTTGATGGTTCCCGAGTCGAGGCCGTGTCGGGTCGGGAACGGGTCCTCGGCGAGCGCGATGTCCTCGGCGTGGACGCGCCGGCGCCGGTGCTCGCCGAGCGACTCCAGCACGACCGCACCGTCGCTCCGGAGCGGGTCGAGGAACTCGTTCCAGACGGTCTCGGCGAAGTCGCGGTGGTCCCGCTCGGCGTCCTCGCGGGACACCCGGCCCGCGAGTCGCGTGATGGCCTTGAAGTGGACCGGGTCCAGGGTCATGCCGGCGGTTGGGACGCCGCCGCACAAGAACCCCTCGAGAGCCCGGTGGAAGTGGAGCCGTCCGGGGCGAGTGCCGCCCACTCGCGGACCGTGGCGGCTTTGCCTCGTGACCACCCACCGTCGGATATGCAACTGCTCGTCGCCGGCGGAGACCGCGTGGACGCCGGGAAGACGACGTTCTCGGTGGGGCTACTGGCCGAGACCGGCGCGACCGGCTACAAACCCCGCGCGGGAAACGACTACTGGTTCGACCACGACGACTACCGCCGGGCCGTCGACGACGGCCGACTCTACGGCAAGGACGCGAAGCGACTCGCCGCGGCCGCCCCCGGTGGCTACCGACCCGAGGCCATCAACCCGGTCCACCGCCTGTGGACGCCGACGCCCGGCGCGGGCAAGGGACTGCTCGGCCAGGACGGGCGCGAGTTCCTCGTCGACCGGGTCGGCGGGATGGCACCCGATGCGGAGCCGTCGTTCGTGGTGAACGAGACCGCCGACCTCCCGGACGGACTCGCGGAGCGTCTTCCCCTCGGGGACGCGCGCCGGGTCTCCGACCTCGACGAGGCGAACGCGGCGATGGCCGACCTCCACCGTCCGGCCATGGAGTCCGTCGCCGAGGCGGTCACCGCGGCCGACCGTGCCGTCGTCGAGTCGTACGCGGATATCGCGCGCCCGCTGACGGGTTTCGAACCGGACGCCGTCGCGGTCGTCGAGCCACGCCGCGCCCGCATCTACGGTGGCGAGCGCTACGCGAACGCCTGCGAGGTGGCCTCGGGCAGCGCTCACGAGGGGCGACTGGAGGAGCGCGTCGGGAACGTCATCGAGCTGCTGGAGCCCCGAGCGCGCGTGGAACTGCCCGCGCTCACGGGCGCCGAACGCGAGGACCCCGACCGCGTCGCCGAGGCCTACGGCCCGGCGTACGAGGCGTTGCTGGCGGCGGCGTTCGACTGACCCTCCGGGCGACCGGGAATCGGCGTTCGATTTATGCCATGACTCCGAGATACCCAGCCGTATGGTCACGTACCTCATCGGAACGGACGGAGAGGCGGCCAGCGACGCCATCTGCGACGACCTCGAACAGACCAGCCTGGGACCGGACGACCACCTCGTGGTCGTCAACGTCCAGATGACGGACGACGTGCCCCACATCCGGGAGGGGAAGGCCGCACTGGAGGTGTTCGAGGAGCGCTTCGCGGACGGGCCCGAGGTGGAGGTCCACCAGCTCAACCGCGGGAAGGCCCCTTCGCGCGAACTCGTCGACTACGCCGAGACGGTCGACGCCGACCGGATGCTCATCGCGCTCCGGCGACACTCGCGCACCGAGCGCGTCATCTTCGGCAGCGTCGCCCACTCGCTCCTCCAGCGCGTCACCATCCCCATCACGCTCGTCCCGCTCGACGAGGGGGCCGACTAGGAGGCCTGACCCGACCCGCGCGGAGTGCCCGCTGGCTGCCGGCATCGGGGCCGAGAAAGAGCTACCCGCTCCGGGTGCGTACACCGATGCGAGATGAGCTACATCAACGTCGACCGGCCGGGTCGGGAGGCACTGTTCGCGGTGGCGCTGGTCGTCGCGGTGAACGCGCTGGGTGCGGCACCGTCGCTGTTCGTCGGCGCGGACACCACCTGGTTCGACCGCCCCTGGTTCTTCCCGCCGACCATCGCCTTCCCGGTGGTCTGGACGCTCCTGTTCACGCTCATGGGTGTCGCGCTCTACCTGGTCTGGCGGGCCGAGGCAGACGCCCGTGACACCCGACTCGCGCTGGTGGCGTTCGCCGGCCAGTTCGCGCTCAACGTCGCGTGGACGCCGGCCTTCTTCGGCCTCCAGCGCCCGGGGCTCGGCCTCGTGATAATCGTGCTCCTCTGGGTCGCCATCGTCGCCACCATCGCCGCCTTCGACCGCGTGGACCGCCGCGCGGCACTACTGCTGGTTCCCTATCTCGCGTGGGTGTCGTTCGCCGCCGTGCTGAACTACGCCATCTACGCCGGGTGAGACGCGCAGAGATAAATCACAAATACGGCAGATTCCCGATTAATATGCTGAATTCTGCGTCAAGGAGCTGTTTCTGCCTTGGAGAACTGCGACAATATCGTTGTACCGTCGCACAGCCGAGTTCACATCGTCCGCGCCGCCCGCGCGGACAACTCGATATCCTCGTACGGGGACTTCGTGACGCTCGGGCCGTGGCCGGTGTGGAACTCGCGCAGGTCTGGGCCGACGGCCTCCAGGATGCGGTCGATGCTGTCGATGAGAACCTCCCGGTTCCCTTCGGGGAGGTCGGTCCGCCCGAAGCTCCCCCCGGCGAAGATGAGGTCACCCGCGAACAGGACGCCCGCCTCCGGCGAGTGGAAGCAGAGGTGGTCCTCCTTGTGGCCTGGCGTGTGGATGGCCTCGTAGGAGTGGGCGCCTAGCTCGACGGTGTCGCCGTCGGCGATGCGGTGGTCGACGAGATGGTGGTCCGGGTCGAACCCCCAGACGTCCACGTCGAACGCGTCGACGGCGGCCTCGGTGTTCCCGACGTGGTCCGGGTGGGTGTGGGTGAGGACGACCGCGTCGATATCGTCGACGAAGCGCTCGACCACGGAGACGACGTCGAACTCGTTACCGGTATCCACGAGCACCGTCCGCCCGTCGACATCGGCCCCCGACTCCCCCGGGTCGGTCCCGTCGCTCATCACGTCCGCGCCGGCGACCAGGAACGCGTTGCTGGTGAAGCCACGCTGTCCCTGCGCGAGGTTCCGAATCACGACCCCCCCTTGTAGCTCCCCCTGTTAAGCCGTTGTGTGTCCGAAACGGTGGAGTGTGCGCGCCCCCCAGTCCCACCCGTGCCCTTCCCGTGGCCGGAGCGGACCGGGGCCAGCCGCTGGCTGGCCGCCCTCGTCGTCCTCGTCGGTCTCGCCGGGTGTGGCAGTCTCCCGACCGCGGGGACGCCATCGCCCTCCGAGACGATCACTCCGGCCCCGGTCCCCACCGACCCCGGGACGGATTTCCCACCCGGCATCGACGCGACCGGGCTGACCGACCGGCGGGCGCTGCTCGCAGCCCACGAGGACTCGCTGGCGAACCGCAGTTACACAGTCACCGCCCGGACGACCGTGACCCTCGCGAACGGTTCCCGCTACCGGCGGGTTCGGTTCGGCGGCCGCGTCGGACCCGACGGCGCGCGACACGTAACCGTCTCCTACAGCGGCGCCCCTGTCGTCCGGGCACCTGACGGGGCGGCGGTCGTGGCCATCGAGTGGTGGCAGCACGGCTCGCGACGGGTCGTCCGGCGGACGTACGCCAACGGGAGCAGCCGGACCCGCCGGGCACCGCCCGTCAACGCGCCGCCGCGCGGCACCGACTGGCTGGCCGACGATATCGACCCGACCGCTGTCCGCGTCGTGGCTATCGCGGACAGGTTCGTCCTCCGGACGGAGCAACCGTTCGCGTTCCCAGATGCCGGCGGGCCCCCGCGGGCCGATGCTCGGCTCGAGGCGGTGGTCGAGCCGACCGGCCGCATCCGACAGACCTCGATGCTGGTCCCGGTTCGGGTCGCGGGCGAGAACGCGACCGCGCGACGGGTCACACGGGTCGTCGCCGTCGACGACAGCGGCGTCCAGCGACCGGGCTGGGCCGCGACCCCGCTTCCCGGGGGGTCCAACGAGACGACGTGAGGGGCCCGCGAACGGCACCCTTTTGCCGGGGTCGCTCGAAGTCGCCTCTATGAAGGAGGACCTGATGGACATCATCTGCTGTCCCCTGGACAAGCACGACCTCGACCTGGAGGTCATCCGCCGGGACGAGGACGACGAGATTCTCGAGGGGCGCCTCGTCTGCACGGAGTGTGGCGAGGAGTACCCCATCGAGGACGGCATCCCGAACCTGCTCCCGCCGGATATGCGGGACGAGGCCGCGGCCTGAGCGCCGTCTGAACCGTCGACAGGTTTTCATCGTGGCGGGGTGTCTCACTCCCCGTGACTGACGCGACCGACAGACTCGTCGTCGATCTCAACCAGGACGGCGCCCGGTCGCTGGCGGCGCCGACCTCGGTGACCGTCGACCGGTCGTTCACCGTGGACCTCCAGAACCACGGGATGGCCACGCACGTCCATCTCCACCTCGACGACACCCTCTCGAAGGTCGCACGGCTCTCGAACGCCAACCTCCACGTCTCCAGCGGGGACTCCCGCTGCGTCCAGGTCAACGTCTTCGAGCCCGAAGACGGCGACTACGAGCCGGTCACGGGCCGGTTGAAGATCGCCATCGCGTACGGGCAGGAGACACGGTTCGTCGACCTGACGATAGACCTCAGCAGCCACGAGCCAGCGAACGTCGACCCGGACCTGGCGACGCCCAGCAGCGGTAGTGGCGGCGCCGAACGGACAGCTGGGGGCCCGAAGGGGACGGCGACGGACGTCTCGGGGGCAGCCGGCGGCTCGTCGCCGCTGGCGCGGAGCCGGACGGTGGAACTGCTTCCGGCGGTCCTGCTGGGCCTCGTCGCGGTCGGACTCGCGGCCGCGGCGGTGGTGCCCGCGGGCACGCCGAACCTCTCGCTCGGCGGGCTGGCGGTTGCGGCGGCCGTGCTAGCGGCTGCCTATCTCCTCCTCACGTGACCCCGGACGCGACGGTCCGGGTCCGACGCGCGACTCAGTGTTCCTCCTCGTTCGTCCCCTCCCCATCCGGGTCGGTCTCGACGCCACAGAGGTTCCCCTCGTCGTCGAATCGCTTCGCTCGGAGGAACCGCGTCCGGTATCGGTTCGCGCCCTCGTAGATGTCGGCCTCGCGGATGTCCTCGGTACGACCGTCCGCGACGGCGTCGATGATTGCCTCGACCTGCTCCTTCTCGCTCGGCGTCAACTCGAACTCGTAGGTCCGGGACTGTTCACCCTCCAGCCGGGTCCACTTGCGCGCGGCCGCCACGACCAGCGAGCAGGGTTCCCGGCACGGGAAGACGCCGTCGCCGCCGTCGGCGTCGAGGTCCGTCTCGTCGTCGTACTGCCACTCACGGCGCTTGAGACACTGGGAGTCCTCACAGCACGCTTCTGCGACCCACTCCACGTGTTCGTGGCCGTCACCGCGGTCCCACGTCTCGATGACGCCGTAGATGCCGGTCTGTCGCTCCATCGTCGGGCGCCAGTGGTCCACGTCCAGCTCGCCCTCGCGTTCGAGGTGCCAGTTGGCTACCGTGGCGGGGTAGATGAGGTCGAGCGCGCGCGTGCAGTCGCGTCCCGCCAGCCCGACGAAGGCCCAGCCCGTCGGGAGCGTGGGTGCGGTCTTGAGCGGTCGGTAGCGGCCCCGGTCGTCGTGCTTGACCAGCTCCCGGGCTGTCAGGGGGTCCTCGTGCCGGTCGAGGTCGGGGAGCGGGGTACCGATATCGTCCTCGTGGCGGAGCTCGTAGCGGCGGCCGCCGGCGCCCAGCATCGCCGTCACGGCGACCTGCCCCCACGAACGGACGACACCCTCGCGGAGCGCGTCGTAGCGCGTCGCCACATCCCAGTCCTCGGCGTCGCCGCTCTCCAGCCACCGGAGGAACGCACGGTCGGCGGGCGACCGGTCGACCCCCTCGAAGAACCACCAGTTGTCGACGTACTCCGGGTGGTTGCTGCAGGCGTCGCGGAACTCCGACTCCGTGAGCCCCTCGCGGGTCACCTCGGGGGTCCCGAAGCGGTAGCCCGCGTCCCCGTCGCCGTCGCGGACGGCCCGGAGACCGTCGAATTCGACCCCCTCCTCGGCCGCCGCTACGAGCGCGGCGATGGCCCCGTCGCTCACGGTCACCCGTTCGTCGCTCGCGCTCGGCGTATCCGGCGCGCTCACGCCACCACCCCGCCCGTCCGGCGTCGGTCCTCGGTCATGGCTCGACGTACGGGTTCCCCGTGCAAGAAGGCTATCGAAGCGGCCGGATACGGCGGGGATTCAGCGGCCGGACGAGGCAGGGGCTCAGTCGTCGGCGGGCGGAGCCTCTGCCCCGCCATCCTCCTCGGCGACCCGCGTGAGTTCGCGGACCCGCTCGACCGCGTCACCCACGTCGGCGCCGGCGTCCGCGGCACGCTCGATGATGACGTCGGCCATCAGCGCCTCCGTCCCGACGGCGCCCGCGTACCAGATGCGCTTGCCGTCCACGGGTTCGGGCACGTCGTAGCCGTCGCGGTAGTCCTCGCACAGGCCCATATCCTCGGGGATGTCCTCCTGGGTGTGGTAGCCGTCGGCGACGAACAGCGGGACGACCACGATGTCCTCGCTCTCGAAGAACTCCGTCACGTCGTCGACCTCCGGGTCCTCGTCCATGTAGAGGTCGCGCACCTCGTCGAAGCGGTCCATCTCGCGGATGCGGTCGGCGTGGTAGCGGATGGCCTTCGCCGAGTTCTCGTTGCGGTTCGTGCCGTGGCCGACGACGGCGAGGCCGAACCCCTCGCCCACGTCCGGGTCGCCCGTCACGGACTCGGCGCGCCGGACGATGACGTCGGTCATCGCGTCGTGGGTGCCGGCGGGCCCGCAGTAGTGGATGCGCTGGCCGGTATCCGCGGCCGTGAGCGTCACCGAGGTCGCGCTCGTCCCGTCCGACTCCCAGGCGTCCTCCGCCCAGCCGTCGAGTCGGAGTTCGCGGGGGATGACCTCCTCCGTGAAGTAGCCCTCGCTGATGAACAGCGGGACGACGAACACCTCGTCGGCGGTGACGGTCCGCAGGACCTCGCGGACGTGGGGCTCCTCCTTCCAGAACCCGGCCACGACCTCGTCGAACGCGCCGACCCGCCGGATGGTGTCGGCGTGCTCGTAGGTCGGCGTGCTGGACTCGGGATTGAGATGCGACCCGTGGGCGACGATGACCAGCGCCTGACTCATGCGTGGAGCGAGGGCCGTCGCGGGCTTAGGGGTGTCGGAGGCGCGGGTGAGGGCAACGGACCATCGAGGCCGTCGTCAGCGCGTCAGTCCTCCCGCCTGGCCGCCTCCTGCGCGCGCTTGATCTGGACCAGAGTGTCCTTCCCGACCGGTTCTTCATCGTCCGGCCCGGCGTGGAAGTGGGCGTCGAGGTAGTGGAGCTTCAGGTCCTGGTAGTCGCCGAGGATGGTCGTGGCACAGTCGGGGCACTCCAGGATGCCGTGGTCCGAATGCGGATGCAGTGTTCGCTCCGTCGGTGAGGTGTCTCCGGTCATGGTCTGGTGGTCAGCGCCGTCGTCTGTGCGGGTCTGGTCCCGATCCGAGTATATGCCTTGTGCCAGAGTCGGCCAGGAACGTGCGCCGTCGGTACGGTGACATCCAGAAGCAGTCATCGAGAAGGGGTCTCCCGTCGGTGCGCTTCGTCGGCCGCGGCGCCCGACCTCAGTCGGCCGCGGTCTGCTCGACGCGCAGTTCCTCGAGCAGTCGCTCCGCACCTGCCTCGGAGGAGCCCGGGCCGCGGACGGTTACGAGGTCGCCGTCGACCGTGACGCTCGCCTCCGCGTCGAGTTCAGCGTCCCAGTTCCCGCCCACGGCCTCGACCTCGTCCTGCACCCAGTACGGGAGCTTCCGGCCGTCGGGCATGACGTCGTTCTCGTCGACGATGTCCGCCTCCCACGCGTTGGGGAAGCCGGTCACGTCGCGGCCCTCGACCAGGAACGACCCGTCGCTGCCCCGCGTGTGCGCCAGGATACCGGCGGCGTGGCAGATGACGACCCCGAGGCCCGCCTCCCCCTCGACGGCGTCGCGCAGCAGCGTGCGAGCGTGACGGTCCTGGTTCACGTCCCAGACCGTGCCGTGGCCGCCGGGGAACACGACGGCGTCGTAGTCGTCGGCGGACTGCTCGGCGAGCGGCTCGGGGTCGTTCAGGCGCGCGTCGTTCTCGTGGACCTCGAGCACGCGCTCGGCAGTCTCCGCACCGACCTCGTCGGGGTCGACGGACATCTCGTCGACCTCGGGGGCCGCGCCCGAGGGGGTCGCGACCGTCACATCGACGCCTGCATCGTCCAGTTCGGTCAGCGGCGTGGTACACTCCTCTCCCCAGTAGCCGTGTTCAGTGACGACCAGCAGTGCCGAAGTCATTGTACGCTCCGATAGGACACCGACGCGGAAGAGTTCCCGGGTACCTGTGGAACTCTCTGGTTCAACGCCAGGCATTCTCGGAATAATTGCAGTATATCTGGCGTAATCTGCAACTATTACGCGTGTAGATATTATTGTCCGGAAACGGAATGCGACCCGTGGTCGGCCGTTCTGCAGGGTGACTCAGACCAGTCCGACCACGACCGCCAGGAGTGCCGTCGAGCCCAGCATCGACACCACGCCGGCCACCCCGACGAGGACGCGACGCTTGCGGGACTGCTGGACGTCGCTGGCTCGCTCGGCGTGCAGGGTTCCCGACTCCCCGACCGTGGCGACGCCGTTCCGGGTCACGACCTGGCCGGTCGCCGTGACCGTCTCGTCGGCGGTCAGGCGGCGTTCCTCGTAGATGCGCTCGTCGCCGTCACCGAGGTCGCGCTCGTCCCGATAGGTCGCGACGCGCTCTGGGTGGCCATCGTGCGCCTCGACACGGTAGTCGCCCGAGCGCGGCGGCACGGACCAGCCACGGAGTTCGAGCGCCGCTGGGTCGACCCGGACGCCGCCGGTCCCATCACGCACCGTGAACGGGACGCCACCGTGGTCCGTCCGGGTCAGGCCGCGGATGCCCCGCTGACCGATGCCGTGGCGCTCGCGCACCCTGACGGCCCATGCGAGGCAGGGTTCGCCGCTGAGCGGTGCCACCGTCTCGCCGTCCGGCCCCGGCTCGGCCGTCCCGGTGACGGTCACGTGGCCGTCCGTGGCGTCGATGACATCGTCGATGGTCCGGACGCGGCGGTAGCGGCGGAGGTTGCCGAGGCCGACCGAGAGCGCGAAGGCACCGACGAACAGCCCCGCCATCGCGCCGTTCGCGAGGGCCGCCCCCGGCTCCCCCCCGCCCGGGATGCCGGCTGCGAACTGGATGGTGAACACGACCGCCAGCGCCAGGGCCGTCGGGAGGGCGGCGGACCAGCGCCCCACGCCGAGGACCCGGCCGTAGACGGCGAGCTGCGAGGGCAACCCGAACAGCCGGGCGACGGCGTAGCCCGCTGCAGCGCCGACCAGCAGGGCCGGTATCAGGAAGGCGAGAACGATGAGCGTGACGAGTGTCTCGACGGAAACCACGGCGGGAGCGGTCGGGCCACGG
This sequence comes from Haloglomus salinum, assembly GCF_024298825.1. Taxonomy (NCBI): domain Archaea; kingdom Methanobacteriati; phylum Methanobacteriota; class Halobacteria; order Halobacteriales; family Natronomonadaceae; genus Haloglomus; species Haloglomus salinum. The sequence goes on along the minus strand of NZ_CP101153.1, from coordinate 3,724,758 downwards.
ACACCTGTCTACGGGTAGCGGCAGGCTACTCGGCGAACCGGACCGTCGCGGGGACGCCCTCGGGCGGGCGCAGCGTCGGCGTCGCGCGGAGGTCGTCCAGCGCGTGCCGGGGCACCTCCACGTCGAACTCCTGTGCGAGGCGAGCCAGTGCGAGGCGGGCGCCCGTCAGGGAGAACTGCCGGCCGATGCAGGCGTGCGGCCCCGAAGAGAAGGGGAAGTACGCCTCGACCGCCTGCGGGTTGCGGTCGTCCCAGCGCGAGGGGTCGAACTCGTCGGGGCGGTCGAAGTAGCGGCCGTCACGGTGGATGGACCACTGGGGCATGATGACGCCCGAGCCCGCCGGGACGTGGTAGTCACCCAGCTGCTGGTCCTCGGTCGTCCGGCGGAAGACCGCCCACGCGGCCGGGTAGAGCCGCAGGGCCTCCTGGAACACCTGCCCCGTGTACTCCAGGTCGGCGACGTGGTCGTGGCGCGGCGTCGCGTCGCCGAGTACCTCGCGGGCCTCCGTTCGGACCTTCTCGCGCACCTCGGGATGCCAGGAGAGCAGCGTCGTCGTGTAGGTCAGCGAGAGCGCGGTCGTCTCGTGGCCGGCGATGAGGAAGGTGGCCACCTCGTCGCGAATCTGGTTGGGCGGGTAGTCCACCTCGGGGTCGTCCTCGCGGGCGAGCAGGAGCGTCAGCATGTCCATCGACCCCGTCTCGCCGCGGGCCATCGCCTCGCGGCGCCGCTCGATCATCAGCTCCGCCAGTCGGAGGACGCCCTCGGCCGCGCCCTCGAACTCGGCGGTGACGGGGGTGGGGAACCACGCCGGGGCGGCCGCGCTCGCGTCGAACTCGAACTCGTCGCCCGCGACGCTCATCCAGGAGTGGAACCGGTCGGCCATCGACCGGCCGATGTCCTCGCCCAGCAGTATCTCGCTGGCCACCCGCACCGTGAGCGTCGTCATCTCGCGGTGGAGGTTGCGGTCGAGCGTCGGGCCTGCGCTCGTCACGGACTCGGCCGCACCGCCGCTCGCCGTGGCTCCCCCGTCCGCCGCGGCGGTCGGCGCCTCCTCCAGCGCCTCGCGCCACTCCCCGGCGAGCCCCTCGACGCGCTCGCCGACCGTGTTCGCGTACGCCCGGACCTGGGGCCCGGCGAAGGCGTCGCCGACGATGTCGCGCTGCTGGCGCCAGAGGTCGCCCTCGCTCTGGACGAGGCCCTGCTCGGCGATCATCGCCGAGGGACCCTGCGCCGGAACGCGGGGGAAGTCCTCCGGGCGCGAGAGCGCCTCGTGGACCAGAGCCGGGTTCGTGACGATGACCAGCGGGCCACGCCCCGGGACCGGGACGGCGACGATGTCCTCGAACCGGGACTGCACTCCCTCCAGGAACCGGAACGTCTGTGTCCCGAACCGCAGGGCGTTGAGGATGCCGGCCTCGGGCGGTTTCGGGAGTTCGCGTGCCATACGTGTACGAGGGACGCGAGCGGTTAGTGGGTTTCGCCGATTCGGACGACGGCGCTCGGGACCGGGTCACCAGCCTCGCCGTTCCGCTAGTCGAGGGGGCGCTCCATGCGGACGAACGAGAGCGTCTCCCGGCCCATCTCCAGGTCGAACGTCTCCGGCGTCGTCTCGTAGCCGTGACGCTCGTAGAACGGGACGGCGTTCCGTGACGCGGCCATCACCACACGGTGGTGCCCGGCTTCCCGGAGCACCCTCTCGGCGTGGGTCAGGAGGTCGCCCCCGACACCTGCCCCGGCGTGGTCGGGATGGACGTACAGTGTCTCCAGCACGCCGTCGTCGCGGTCCACGCCCACGAATCCCACCACTCCGGCCGCATCGGTCTCGGCCACCGCCAGGTACTGGCTCGCATCGTCGAACGGGTACTGCGTGGGGTCGTCCTGTGCAGCCGCCCAGGCGTCGAGTTGCGCCGCCGTGTACGCGCCCGGTTCGATGGCCCCGATGGCGGCCCGGTGGACGGTCAGCACGTCGGCCGCGTCGTCGCTCGTCGCCTCCCGGACCTGCATACCGTTCCGTCGGGGAATCGCGAACAAGTAGCTGGCGTCCGCTCGCGGGGAACGTTTAATCACCCGGTGGCCGAACCGGGAACGAATGAGTACGGTCCGAGGGCGGCTGCCGGTCGTGACCGACGCGGGACTGGCGGTGTTCGTCTCCGGCGTGGCCAGCATGGGCCTGGAGATTCTCTCCGGTCGTATCATCGCGCCACAGTACGGGAGCAGCATCTACACCTGGGGGACCATCATCGGCGTGTTCCTCGCGGCGCTCAGTCTGGGCTACCACCGCGGCGGCCAGCGCGCCGCCGAGCACGCCTCGACCGACCGCATGGCGTGGGCGCTGATGGCGACCGCGGGGTACGTCGCAGCCATCATCTTCGCGGGCGACCTGATGCTGGCCGCGGTCGCGGGGCTCCCGCTGCCGGCCCGGTTCGCGTCGCTCCCGGCCGTCACGCTCCTGTTCGGGCCGCCGACGTACCTGCTGGGCTACATCAGCCCGTACGCGGCCGAACTGGCCGAGGCCGACGGCGTGGGTCGGGCCTCGGGCCATGTCTACGCGGTCGGCACGGTCGGGAGCATCCTGGGCGCCTTCGGCACCACCTTCCTCCTCATCCCGACGCTGTCGGTGGAGTACATCGGTCTCGTCTTCGGAGGGCTGCTGGTCGGGACGGCGGTCTACCTCAGCTACCCGCCGCTATCCGGGCTGACGGCGCGTTCGCTCGCCGTCGCGGTACTGCTCGTCCTGGCGGCGACCAGCGGCTCGTTCGGCTTCGCCGTCGAGGGGCGCGTCCTCTACGAGACCCAGACGCCGTACCAGGAACTCGAGGTGACCCAGATCAACGACACCCGGACGCTGTACCTCGACGACCAGCAACACAGTGCGATGGATGTCGACCGGCCGACGCGACACGTCTTCGAGTACACGCGGTACTTCCACCTCCCCTACCTGCTGACCGACGACCCCGACGACATCGACCGCGTGCTGTTCATCGGCGGGGGCGGGTTCACCGGGCCCAAGCGGTTCGTTGAGGAGTACGACGCGACCGTCGACGTGGTCGAGATAGACCCCGAGGTTATCGACGTGGCGAAGCGATATTTCGCCGTCGACGAGTCCCACGAGCGGCTCAACATCTACCAGGGCGACGGCCGGCGCTACCTCCGCGAGACGAACCGGTCCTACGACCTCATCGTCCTCGACGCGTACAAGAAGGACAAGGTCCCCTTCCAGCTGACGACGGTGGAGTTCTTCGAACTGGCCGAGTCTCGGCTCTCGGCCGACGGGATGCTGTACGCGAACGTCATCTCCGCGGAGAGCGGGCCCGCGTCGAAGTTCTACCGCGCGGAGTACCGCACCATGTCGGAGGTGTACCCGCAGGTCTACACGTTCCCGACGGTCGGTGGCTCGATCGTCCAGAACATCCAGCTGGTCGCGACCCGGAACGGGACGCGGGTGAGCGAGGCGACCCTCCGGGCCCGGGAGGTGCGCCGTGACATCGGTATCGACCTCTCGTTCGAGGTTCGGAAGCTCCGCGAGGAGCCGCCCCCGACCGACGACGTCCCCGTCCTGCGTGACGACCGTGCCCCCGTCGACAGCCTGCTCGACCCGATGGTGGGCCAGCGGTACGTCGTGCAGGAGACGACCCGGAACGGAACGTCGACGGGAGCACCAGCTATCGAGCCGCCGGTACGGGCTCCGAGGGCCGCCGTCGCCCGTGTGTCGGGCGTCTGACGGAGGTTTAAGCCGTTCGAGTGGGAACGGTCGCACCCGTGGTACAGCAGCTCGACCTGGAGAACATCGCCTACGTCCAGCTGACGGGCATCGAGTGTGACGAGTGCGGGCGCCCGTTCGAGGAACGCGTCCGCGGCGGCGAGATCGGCGTCCTCAACGGCTGGACGGTCGAGGCGGTGACGGAGCTCCGATGTCCCTACTGCGGGCACGCGACCCGGCTGGTGTTCGAGGAGGAGCTCCGCCAGTCCTACGCGGACGACTCGACCGGCGACGGGTCGACGGCCTCCGGGGCGCCGTCGGGACCGTCGTCGCCCTGAACACGCTTCACTCGGCCGGCAGGTTCACGACCAGCACCGGCACGTCGACGTTGGCGGTCAGTTTCCCCGAGACGCTGCCCATCATCGAGCGGCTGAACTCACCGCGCTCGGTTCCCATCACGACGAGGTCGATGTCGGCCTCGGCGACCGTCTCCGACAGCTCCTCGGCCGGGTCGCCGCTCCGGCACGCCGTCGTCACCGTCAGGCCCGCCGTGTCGAACCGGTCGGCGGCCGCGGCGACGGCTCGCTCGCCCTGTTCGGCCAGCTCGGCCTCCACGTCGGCCTTCATCCCCTCGTCGAGGGTGAGGAAAGCCCGTTTGTCGAGGACGTGGACGACGTGGACCGAAGCGTCGTACTTGCCAGCGAGGTCCGCGGCGTGGTCGAACACCGTCTCCATCGCGTCGCTACCGTCGGTCGGGACGAGGATGCGGTCGTACACGCGTGCCGGTTCGATGTCCGAGTAAATCACTCGGCCGGTTTCGTTCCGTCCCCAGGTGCCGCCACACCCGTGTGCCGGCACCACACGCCGCCAGACAACGGAAGGCCTTTTTTATACGGAACATCGTACTGCCGGGTACTCATGACCACGGTTGCGTCGACCGCTCGCGCCGCCGAACGATTCCGTCGTTCACTGCTGGGTGAGTTCTCCTAGATGTCAACGTCCGAGGCCGACAGCCGCTCTCTCCTCGTAACGTCCAAGTTGGTGTCACCAGACGATGATTGATACACCGTCCTCCAGCCGGGTACAGAAGTCCTTCCTCAAGTACCAGCACGTGTTCGTCTTCCTCGCGCCGGTCCTGTTCGTCGCGGGCGTCTACCTGTTCGCGCCGACCGGGACCGTCGAACCGGGATACTGGTTCGAGTACTGGTGGCTGTTCTTCTTCTTCCTGCTGGGTGCCACCATCGTCAACACCGTGGGAATCAGCGGTTCGGCGCTGTTCGTGCCGTTCCTCATCTTCATCTTCCCACTGCTGGCGCGGCCGCTCTCCCCCGAGACCATCGTGAAGGTGGGGCTCATCAGCGAGTCGTTCGGCCTCTCCAGTTCGTCCATCGCCTTCATCCAGTACGGGCTGGTCGACCGGCGGGTGGCGCTCACCATCGTCGGCGGCTCGGTCCCGTTCGTGGTGGGTGGAGCGCTGCTCTCCTTCATCATTCCGGAGCCCCTGTTCCACCTGGCACTCGGGCTGGCGCTGATGACCGCGTCGTACCTCCTGTTCAAGGCCGACCTCGGGCACGGTCACGAGTCGGACAGCGAGAGTGAGAGCGAGGCCGGCGCTGCGGCCGACGGGGGCGAGCCTCGCTCCGACGGTGGCCAGCGCGATCTCCCGAACGACGACGACAAACTCGGGCCGGCCGGCGTCGAGACGGACGCCGAGGGCAACGTCACCCGTGTCGACCGCGAGGGTGACGACTACAGCTACACCCGGAGTGGGTATCTCGAACGGTTCGCCAACTACGCCGTCGGTGGCACGTTCCAGGGGCTGGCCGGCTTCGGGTCGGGCGAACTGGGCATCATCTCGATGCTCCGCACCGAGGTACCGGTCAGGGTCGCCATCGGAACCAACCACATCATCGTCGCGACGACGGCTATCCTGGCCTCGCTGGTCCACGTCTTCGGTGGCGGCCTCGTCGGCGGCCACTCGCTGGACCTCGCCGCCACGCCGTGGAACATGGTCGTCTGGACCGTCCCGGCGACGGTGACGGGTGGACAGATAGCTCCGTACGTCTCGAACGCGCTGGACACCGGGACCATCAAGAAGGGTGTCGGCGGCCTGTTCGCTGTCATCTCGGTCGCGCTGTTCCTGATGGCGGCTGGCGGCGTGGGATTCATCGGCCTCTGAACCGCGGCTTCAGCGCGCGCCGCCGGCGTGGAACCAGCCACCACGGGCGTTTTCTATCCGGCCGCCGAACCGACGCTCATGTACGACGATATCCTGCTCCCCACCGATGGGAGCGAAGGAACCCGGGCCGCCGTGACGCACGCGAACGAACTCGCGACCACCTACGATGCGACGGTGCACGTCCTCTCGGTGGTCGACACGCGCAACCGGTTCGAGAGCCCCTCCAGCGGGCTCGCGCCCGAAGCATGGACCGAGCGCGAGCGCGAGCGCGCCGAGGAGGCCATCGACGAGTCCGTCACGGAACTGGACGACGGGCTCACCATCGAGCGCGTGGTGCAGGAGGGAACACCCAAACAGGGCATCCTCGATTACGTGGACGAGGCCGGCATCGACGTGGTCGTCATCGCCACGCACGGCCGGACGGGGCTGGACCACTACCTCATCGGGAGCGTCACGGAGGAGATCGTCAGGAAGTCACCGGCGCCGGTGCTGACGGTGAAACTGGCCGCGGACTGACCTACTCGAGGCCGCGGAGGGCCTCTTCCTGCATCCGGACGAACCGGGACGGCCATTCGGCCACGTGCGTACGGAACTTCTCTGCGAGCCGGTGCAGAACACTGGCGACCGTCGCCGGGGCCCCATCTTCCCCGCCGGTGGGTCGCTGTTTGTAGCTCATGTGTGTCGGTACCACGCGAACTGTCATAAATGTTGGTGGGTCATCTATCGGTCGGTAGCTCGTGGTTGTGAGGAACGGTTCCCACCACCTGCTGACCGCTGATTCCAGTCACTGCCAGCCGGTGGCACCGATATCTCGGTCCCGTGTCTCGTGGTACCGCGGCTATCAGGAACCTTATACGGCCACACGACGTACCGTACGTATGAGCGAAGAGAGCGGGCGCCGGAACCTCCGGATGCCCAACGACGACGAGCTGTTCGCCGTTGTGACTGAACACAACGGCGGGAATCACGTCCGGGTGCAGTGCCAGGACGGCAAGAACCGGATGGGCCGCATCCCCGGTCGCATGAAGTACCGCGTCTGGATCAACGAGGGCGACGTGGTCCTCGTCGAGCCGTGGGACTGGCAGGACGAGAAGGCCAACGTGGAGTGGCGCTACGACGAGCAGGACGCCGAGCAGCTCCGCCGCGAAGGCCACATCGAGTAACGCCGTCGGCCGTCGGCTACGCGGAGCGTATCTCTCCATTCTACTTCGTTTCGAGTCGCTACTTCATGACCTTCGGGAGTTATCGTTGATTCGGCTCGATAACCCGGTGCATAAGAGGACTAGTTACGGGATAGCTACGGAGTGTCAGGGCTCGCCGTCGTACTCCTGATAGATGACCTCGCCGCAGGCCTTGCAGTGTGAGGCGTCGCGGTCGTGGGCCGCCAGTCCGCAGTTCGGACAGGTCACGTCCACCTTGTCCCGGCGGGCCCACTCACGGACGATGCGGCTCCCCTGCCACGGGATGAGGATGATGGCACCGAGGATGGAGGCGACCGTGACCCAGCGCCCTGCAGGGGTGGTCGGCAGTATGTCACCGAACCCGACGGTCGACAGCGTGACCACGGTGTAGTAGAACGCGTCACCGAACGTGTTCACGTCCGGGTTGACGGCGTGCTCTGCGCTGTAGAACAGCCCCGCCGAGAGGAAGAACACCACGAGCACGGTCAACAGGAGCTTCAGCGCCCGCAACGTGTTGTCCGAGACGGTGCCGAAGAAGAACTCGGCGTCGCGGGTGAATCGGTAGAACCGGAGGACTCGGACCACCCGGAGCGCCCGGAAGAAGCCGAGTTCCGCCGCGAACACGAGGGCCACACCGGGCACGACGAACACGAGGACGGTGGGGAGGACCGCGAGGAGGTCGGCCACCGTGTACGGGTCCGTCGCCTCCGCCATCCGTGACTCGGCACCGTACAGTCGGAGACCGTACTCGACGAGGAAGATGGTCGCGAGCGCCACCTCGACCGTCCGGAGGAGGTCCGCCGTCGCCGCCCGGAGCGGATAGGTCTCCACGACCAGCACCACGACGAACAGCAGGTTCAGGACCAGCAGCCCGATGTCGATGGCCTTGCCGAGCGGCGTCTCGTGGTCCAGCAGGTAGAAGCGGACGGTCCTGCGGAGGTCGGCAGGAGGCGTCGTCACGTCACGCCTCCACGCGGCCGTCCCACGTAGTCCCATCGGGATGCTCCGCCCCGGGGAACGCCATTCAGGCGGCTGCGCCCGGCAGCACCACCACGAAGACGGCGCCACGGGGGTCGTTGTCCTCGACGTGAACGGCTCCGTGGTACCGGTCGACGATGGTCTCGACGAGGTAGAGCCCGAGTCCGCGACCCACGTCGGCCGTGGACTCCTCCGGCTCGAAGACCGACTCCTTCCGTTCGTCACGGATTCCGGGTCCGTCGTCGGCCACCTCGATTATCGCCCGGTCGCCGTTCCGGGTCACCGTGACCTCGATTGTGGGTGTCTCGCGGTCGCTGTGGACGACCGCGTTGTCGAGGAGGTTCCAGACCACCTCGCCGAGCAGGTCGTCGGCCTGGACCCGTACTGGCTCCGGGCATCTCACCGAGGGCGAGACCTCGGGGTGTTCGGCCTGCAGGTCATCGACACGGTCCCTGACGATGGGGGCGACAGCGACGGGGTAGAGTTCGGTTCGCTCGGCGAGCGAGCGCATCAGGTACCCCATCCGCTGCACCAGGTCCACGACGCCCCGCCCGCGGTCTGCCACGGCGTCTAGGTGTCGCTCGTCGGCCTCCTGGGGCTCCTCGCGGACGATCTCTGTGTACCCCAGCACCACCTGCATCCCGTTGAGGACGTGATGGCGGAGGAGCTCGTTCGCCGTCGCGAGGGCGTTGCGCTGGGCGACTACCTCGGCGGCACGTCGACGGAGGTTGGCATCGTAGCCCCCGAGCAACATGCCCGCGAAGGTCCCGCCCGAGACCGCCACGACCGCGTCCTGGACGAGGAACCGGATGGAACTCCTGCTCCCGACCAGCAGTTCGTTCCCCTGCAGCACGACGATGACCAGGCAGCTCCCGAACAGACCGACCAGACACCACATGGCCACACGGCGCTGGCACTCCGGCCCGAACGACGACCGCCCGAGCCAGACGCCGCCGGCGACGACGCCGAGCGCGAATCCGGCCAGCAGTACCAGCGTCATGACCTCCAGTACCAGCACGAGGTACTCGCGGGTCGTCGCCGGCCGGTCGATGACGATCTCGAACAGCATCCCGTACGCGATGCCCCCGAGGAGGAGTAGCGCCCCGATGATGACAACTAGCCAGGCCCAGACCCCCATCTCGCTATCGCCGATTTCCCGCGACACGGGCCCACTGGAACCGCTCCCCGCAAGAAGCTTTACGCGGATAACGCCGGGTGATTACCTGTCTCCGGTATGGACCGGTGCCATCACTCGTCGGCGACGGGAATCCGGAGCGGTCCCGTCCCAACGGCGCGGACCGGCGTGTCGAACCGGGTCGAGAGCGTCCGGAACCGCTCGCGCAGCCAGCGTGCCACCTCGCCCGTCGCGCGGTGGGCCGTACGCCCGCTGATTTCGACCGGATGGAGGCGGACCGCGATGACGCTCCCGCCCTCGACTACGAGTTCGAACAGGAAGCTCCGGTCGTTGTGAAGGGACTCCTTCACCAGATAGTCGTCGACGAGGTCACCACAGTCGTACAGGATGGGGGCGCCCTCGTACACCTCGATACCGTGCGGGACGTGCGCGCTGTGGCCGTGGACGACATCGACACCCGCGTCGACCAGCCACCGGCCGAAGGCCCGGCGTGTGGGGTGTTTGACCACTGTCCAGTTCGGCCCCCAGTGGAGCGAGGCGACGACGAGGTCCGCGCGGGCGACGGCCGGCCGTCGGAGCACGTCCCGGACGAGCCGGCGCGCACGCCAGCTCCGCTCGCCGAGCCCCATCCTCGCGGTGCCCGGCCGTCGGGGGCCGGCGGCGAAGGTCGGCATCCGGTCGGTCAGCGCGAGGACGGCGACCGAGACATCGCCGATGTCGACGATAGCGGGTTCCAGCGCCGCCCGGCGGTCCCTCCCGGCACCAGCCGATTCGATTCCGGTCCGTTCGAGCCCGGCGAGCGTGTCCCGGAGCGCCGAGGGCCCGAAGTCGAGCGTGTGGTTGTTGGCGAGGCTGACCGCCTCGATGCCGGCCACGTCGAGCGCCGGGAGGGCCCACTCGCCAGCCCGGAAGTAGTAGCCCTTCCCCGGCCACCGGGTACCGCGCTCGGAGATGCAGCACTCGAGATTGGCGAGGGTGCCGTCGAGTCGGCGCAGGTCGGGCAGTGTCGTCCCCCAGACCGACGCCGGCCGTCGATTGGCGTGGCGCTCGTCGACCCCTCGTCCGAGCATCACGTCACCAGCCAGCCCGATCCGCGCGTCCCCACCGCTTCCACCGCTCGTCGGCCCAGGCGAGGCCGACCCGGCACAGCCTCCCAGCGGGACGAGTGACGCGGTGGCCGCGAGCACGGCCCGGCGTGTCGGCGACATCCGTGACGGACGAGCGTGACGAACGGAGGAAAACCCTCGGGCGCGGACTGTCCCGCGACGCGGGGGAATCGCCACGGAACCGTCGTCCCGGGTGTCCGCTGTCAGGACGGCGGTCGTTCGCCGCCAGGATATATCAGATGAGCCACATGCCCAGGTTAAGAGCCCGGAGCACGCATGGGACCATCAGGCACGCCCCGGGCGGACACGGGTCGTGAGCCGAGCGCCGCACCCGCGAGCGCGGGCCTCCCGGCCCGGAGTGTGGCGCCCCGATAGCCTGCCGCGGGGCCGCCGTGAGTGACCCACCATGACCACATCCGAGGACCCACCGACAGAGGACCCACCGACAGAGGACCCACCGACAGGGGACTCGCCGATAGCGCCGACCGACCGCCCGGACGGAGACGCGGACGCGGCTGCCCGGCAGATCCACGTGCTGCTCGTCGACGACTCGCCGGAACTCGTCGACGCCGTCGCGGGGCTCATCGAGCGCGACCACGACGATATCAGGGTGACGACCGCCACCGGTGCCGTCACCGCGTTCAGGGAGCTGACCAATACGGCGGTGGACTGTATCGTCAGCGACTACCGGATGCCCGCGGTCGACGGCCTGGAGTTCCTCGATGCAGTCCGCGAACGCGACGAGGAGGTCTCGTTCATCCTCTTCACCAACAAGGGCTCCGAGGCGGTGGCGGACGCGGCCATGGAACAGGGGGTCACGGACTACGTCCCGAAGGGCACCGACCCGGACCACGACCTGCTCGTCGAGCGCATCCGGGAGGCCGTCGGGGCACCAGCCGCGAACTCCTCATAGCGACATCCGGTCGATTGCGCCCGCCTCCGGCCGCACCCCACGAGCTGGGCCGACGATTCCGACGGGTCTATCACGCTGCTCCCGGTTGTCTCACTGTGGATTCTCACGATGTCCGGCGTCAGTGGGCGGAACGGTCCGGCGAGTTCTCGCCGGCGTACTACGCCTACTACGGCCCGGACGAACGCAGCGAGGCCGTGCTGGGCGTGCTCGAGCGGTTCGTGGACTGCGACGCCCGGGTGCTCGAGCTGGGCTGTAGCTCCGGGCGTCACCTCGCGCACCTCCACGACGAGGGGTTCGAGCGTCTCGCCGGCATCGAGCTGAACGACGAGGCGCTGGCGGTGATGACCGACAACTACCCCGACCTCGCCGCCACGGGCCGATTCTACCTCGACGCCATCGAGGACGTCGTCCCCTCGTTCGACGACGACGCGTTCGACGTGACCTACTCCGTCGAGACCCTCCAGCACATCCATCCCGACGCCGAGTGGGTGTTCGACGACATCGCCCGCGTGACCGACGACCTCATCGTCACCGTCGAGAACGAAGGGCACGACGAGGAGCCGCCGGCCGAGACGGAGGTCAACTACGTCCAGGACGAGGTCCCGCTCTACTACCGGGACTGGAACGCGGTCTTCACCCAGCGCGGATTCGAGCAGGTGGCTGTCGAGGACTGCGACCGCGACACACTCCGGGCGTTCCGGGCCGTCTGACGGGCACGGCCCAGAACGGGGCCGACGGCTACTTTCATGGCAAGATTCTCCCGGAGGCGGTGCTACTGTCGAAATAGCGGCCTCGGCACTCATAGGGGTCGTCATCGCCGGGTGCCTACGCCGGCTCGGTGCGAGCGCTCGTCATCGGCCGGTCGTCGGTAGGCCGCCCGATGTCAAAACGGGTCGGGTCCACGGCAGGATGGAGGCGGCACTGTTGCTCACCGTGTAGCAGTCCGAGAAAGTTCGGTGCGCTGTGTCGCCGTCAGGCGACGTGCGTAGCCGTCAGTTCAGGCGCGGACGACGTTCGTCGCGCGCGGGCCCTTCGGGGCCTGTTCGATGTCGAACTCCAGATCGGTACCTTCGGTGAGGTCCTCGCCGCCGACGTCGTCCATGTGGAAGAAAACGTCCTCGTCAGAGTCCTCAGTCGTGATGAAACCGTAACCGCCCGTGTCGTTGAAGAAGTCAACCTTACCGTTTGCCATTGCGAGTAAAGGGAACCGGAGAGTGGGGATAAGAGTTCCGAAAGTCCCAGTGTAGCTCGAAAATATCGGAAGTCCGCTTCGAATACGTTCGTTTTGATGAGGTGTTCTGCTATTCGTGTGGTTCTACCATCCCGTACCACCTGAACGGTCGGGGACGGCGCCGGCTTCGGTCGTAATCACAGTTCTCGCCGCACCTGGCTCTTCCTCGTGGTGGAGCCACGACCCCGCCGTAGCATGGCGCGCTGTGACCGGACGGGGCCGGAGTGGCCCGGCCCATTATGAACCTGCGGTTCACATCGACGCCCGATGGGGGTCAACCCGCTGGAGTACGACGTGGAGGAACTGCGGGCGCTCCGGGAGCAGTCGGCGTCCGGTCCGGGCACCGGTGGGAATCTCGGGGTGCAACTCCCGTATCTCTCCGCCCTTCCGAACGACGAGGAGACGACGTCGTTCGTCCTCGACTGGCTAGCGGACCTCGTCGCGTCGGGTGGATTCGACGGCGCGGTCGCCGCGCTGGAGTACTACCGCTTCATGGGCTGGCTCACTCCGGAGGTCCGCGACGACCTGGAAGCGTACCTGCTCGGTGTCGGGAACCGCCCCAGCCGGTTCGACGACCTCGACCGCGCCGACCACATGCGGAGTCTCGCACGCATCGCGCGGCTGGCTGAGTGGGAGGTCCGGGAGCGATAAGGGGCCGTTCGGACCCGGTGCTAGCCGGGAGCTATTTACTATCCTCACGAGAGGCGACGCGTATGGCGAGTGAATCCGAAGACGACGGGGGGAAGCAGGACGAGCAGGGCGAGAGCACGGACGACGACCCGGCGCCCGTCGGCGTCAAACTCGGGAGCACGCGGACGGTCGTGGTCCACCCGGACGCCGACGGCAACCTGTCTGTCAGTACGACGCTCACCTGTATCGCCACCTACGAGGACGCCATCACCGGCGAGGAGCGCCTGCTCTACGGCGAGGAGGCCGCACTGGAGTACCCCGACGAGGTGGAGTTCATGCTCCGGTCGGGACTGCCGGAGGACGACGAGCGCGCCGACCTGGCCGAGCGGTTCTTCCGCGAGGTCGTCTCGGCCAACGACGTGGATTCGGACAGCGTCGTGGTCTACGCCATCCCCAGTATCGACAACGAGCAGGGACTGGCGAACCTGGAGCGCGTCATCGACGAGAGCGGCATCGGTGACCACGGCATCCGTTCGTATCCCGAGTCGCTCTGCGGGGCGATTCCGGCGCTGGGCGACGGGCTCGAGGCCGTCGAGGAGATATTCGTCGGTATCAACCTCGGGTCGACGAACATGGAGGCCTCGGCGTACCGACGCGGCGAGCAGTTCTCGCACTTCGCTACCGGCGCCGTCACCGGCAACGAGGTCGACCGCCGTATCGCCAACCTCGTCGAGGAGGAGACGCAGGGCCGGGTCAACATCGACCGCACCACCGCCCGGGAGTACAAGGAGCAACACGCTGACTTCGATTCGTTCGAGCCGTTCACGGATGTCATCCAGCAGCCCGGTGGCGGGAGTCACGAGTTCACCATCGAGCGCAGTGTCATGGACGCGATGGACGAGTACGTCGACGCGGCGGTCGACGAACTCGCGAACACCTTCCTCCCGGAGTTCGCCAACGACTCGATGAAGACGTACAACCTCGCGCTCGACAACCCCGTCGTTCTCACCGGGGGAATGACCTGCATCCCGGGTCTCGTCGACGAGTTCGAGGCGCGCCTGCGCGCGGAACTCCAGCGGGAGGTCGAGGTCATCGCACCGGACGACCCGGTGACGGCGGCGGCCCGCGGCGCACAGCGTATCTCCGACCGCCTCGTCGACCGGGGCGCGTACTGACTCCGTCACCAGCTACGACGTGCCCGCGGACGGGCAGCTATCCCTCGGCGTCGTTCCGGTCCGACGCCTCGTCCACGTGGACGAACTCCTCCCCCCGACTCAGCAGCCTCGCCTGCACACCCTTGTCGACGACATCCGGTTCCCGGTGGATGTCGTACCCCGAGACGCCCTCCATGTAGACCTGGGTGTCGGTCGCCCACAGGAGCGGCTCGAACTCGCCGGTGCCGCGCCGGAGTTCCAGCTGGACTACGAGCCCTCGACGCCGGAGCGACCGGAGCGCGGCCGTCGGCGTTCGCCCGTGTCCGACACCGAGGACCCGCACCCGGTGGTCGTACGTCCGGACGCGGGAGAGGGGGAGGTCGAAGGTGTGTACGAGCGGCGTGGTCATCACCGGCGTCACGCCGAACCGGTGGACCGGTTCCCCGTCGTCCGACCGGTCGATGACACGACAGGGGAGACGGTCCAGCCCGTCGGGAAACGACGGCAGCGCCGTCTCGACGGCCGCCCGGTATCGATGGTCGCCAGTGGACGCCGGGTTCCGGTCTCGGCTCTGGTCCCGCCCCCGGTCGAGCGCCTCGAACACCCGCTCGGGCTCCGTGAAGTCGAATCGCATCCCTCGTCGGAGATGTCCCGCCGAGCGCAAAGAAGCCCACGGCCCGACGGAGGGCGGACACCCTTGCAGCCATGCGGGAGCGCAAGAAGCCTCGTCCGGAGGCGCAAGAAAGAGGGATGTATCGGGCCGAGCTAGAGCAACCGATGCCGGACCGTCGGGCCCGAACCGTGCTCGCGCTGGTGGTCTTCAGCGTCCTGCTCGCGCAGGTCCTCCTCTACCCCGGCGTCGACCGGCTGGTGGGGGCGCTGGGCGCCACCACCGACCTCGACGCGAGCATGTGGTTCCTCGCGGCCGAGTTCGGTGCGTTCGTCCTGTTCGCCGGGCTCTGGGGCGCCGCCAGCGACGCCGCCGGCCGCCGCGTCCCCTTCATCGTCGCGGGGGCGCTGGGTGGCGCGCTCGGCTACGTCGGACTCGCGCTCCTCCCGCAGCTGGTTGCCCCCTCGTTCGAAGTGGTCCTCCTGGTCCGGGCGCTGCAGGGTGCCGCGACCATCGCGCCCTTCTCGCTGGCGATGACGGCGCTGATGGAACTCGACGGCGGTCACGGTCGCAACATGGGAGCCGCTGGTATCGCCATCGGCTCCGGAACGGCGCTGGGCGCACCGCTGGGTGGACAGCTCTACGGCGTGACCCCCCTGCTCCCCCTGTGGGTCGCCGCCGGGGTCCTGCTCGTCGCCGCGGGACTGGCCCTGGCCGTCGGTGAGCCCGCTGCCGGTGCTTCGACGGCAGACGGCACCGACCGGGACCGCGATTCGTTCCGGGAGGTCGTCGCGGGACTCCAGCGGACGCCGGCGCTGGCGGTCCCGTACGCCTTCGGCTTCGTGGACCGGTTGACCGCGGGCTTCTTCGCGCTCGTCGGGACGCTCTACTTCCGGTCGGCGTTCGAGGCCACGCCCGCGACCACGGGCCTCCTGCTCGGGGCCTTCTTCGTCCCGTTCGCACTGCTGCAGTACCCCTTCGGTGTGCTCTCGGACCGTATCGGCCGCACCACACCCATCGTCGCCGGCTCGGCCCTGTACGGGGTCGGCGTGGTGCTTGTCGGCCTCGCCCCGAGCGTCCCGCTCGTCGCGGCGGCGATGGTCACGGTCGGCGTCCTGGGTGCCTTGATGGCGCCCGCGACGATGGCCCTGGTGACCGACCTCGCCGGGAGCGGCGAGCGCGGGGCGGCGATGGGTGGGTTCAACATCTTCGGCAGTATCGGCTTCCTCGTGGGCATCGTCGGCGGCGGGACCGCCGCGGACGCGTTCGGGTTCGAGACGGCGTTCCTGCTCGCCGGCGGGCTCGAACTCCTGCTCGCGCTGGCGACGCTCCCGTTCCTCCTGCGGCTGGATGTGGACCGGCGGGCACTGTTCGCGCGATAGATCGAGAGGAGAGACGGCCGGCGTGTCCTGACCTCAGTTCGTCCGCTCCCGCAGCGACTGCTTCAGGTCCTGGCCCTCCTGCTGGATGTCCTGTTTGAGGTTCTGGAGGAAATCCTCGTCGTTCGAGTCGGTGGACTCGAAGGCGGTCTGGATCATCTCGCCGACGCTCTGACCGGTGTTCTGGACGTCCTCACGGAGTGTCTTGACGACCGACCCGGGGTTGTCGCTGTCGGACTGCGCCTCGTCGAGCAGGTCCTGGAGGCCGTCCTCGGTCTCGTCGAGACGTTGCTGTAGCTCGTCGATGAGTGTCGAACTACTGCTCATTGCATCCGGGTCGAGTGCCGTCGGACTAAAACGTTTTACGGGGGTCGTGGCGGACTATTCTCCCCCGTACCGGCAATAAAACGGCGGTAGACAGTTTCCGTGGTGGGTCGCGAGTCAGTTCCGGCCGCCCCGGTCGCCCATCTCCTCGGCCGCATCGCGGAACATGTCCAGCAGCTCCTTGCGGGTCTGCTGGGTCTCCTCGCCCAGCTCCGCCAGGAGGTCGCTCCCGGGGACGGGGCTGGACTCGTTGAACTCGATGAACAGGTCCTCGAGCGCGGTGTTGGTCTCGTCGGCCGCGTCGATGAGGTCCTGTACGAAGTCCTCCGGGTCGATGTCGGTGCCCTCGAGCAGGTCCGAGAAGGGGCCGTCCTCGAACATCTGGGTCAGCTCCTCGACAGGGTCGTTGTCGTCGTTCGCACTCATGGCGGTCGGGGATAAGGGAACCCGGGTGATAGGTGTGACGACAGGCCCGAAACCTGCGATGCAGTCCCGTACCGGGGCGATACCGGCCCCGTCCAATCGCTCAAATCCGCCTTTGATGCTACGTCGCCTACATGTGATAGCGACCCACACGTTCTGATGTCATGCGTCGGGTGGTCCTCGCGGTGGCGACGGCTGCACTGCTGGTGACTGCTGGCTGCTCCGGGGTCGGAGGCCCGGATGGGGGCGGGTTCGCCGCGAGCGGCGGGGGAAGCGTCGGGCTCGCCGCGGGCGGCGCACAGGACGCTCACGCCTTCCGCGAGAACATCGACGCGGGCTACGTCCCCCAGCCGACGGACATGACCGCTGCCGGGCTCTACCACGACTACTACTTCGATACCGGGAACGGGAGCTGCGACCGGACGTTCTGCCCCTCGGCATCGCCCGCGGTGAGCCGTGACCCGCTCTCCAACGAGACCGAGTACTTCACGACCGTCGGGCTGAACTCCGGCATCTCACAGGCCGCGTTCGAGCGCCCGAAACTGAACCTCGTCGTCGTGGTGGACACCTCCGGGTCGATGTCCGACGAGATGCGTCGCTACTACTACGACGGCGAGGGGGGCACGCCCTCGGGCGAGAGCCCGGAGACGGTGCGCAAGATGCAGGCCGCGAAGCAGGCAGTCGAGACGATGACCGACCGGCTGAACGCGAGCGACCGGGTCGGCATCGTCGCCTACGACGACTCCGCGCGAGTGGTCCAGGAGCTACAGCGCGTCGACGAGGCCGGTGAGGAACGCCTGGACGAGCGCATCGACTCGCTGCGTGCCGACGGCGGAACCAACCTCGACGACGGGATGCGGACTGCGGTGGAGATGGCACAGCAGCGGGCCGACCCCGAGAGCGACCGTGCGACCCGCATCGTCTACGTCACGGACGCGATGCCCAACACCGGACAGACCGACGAGGGCGCGCTGGAGGAGCGGCTCGGCGGGCACGCCGCGAACGGGATACACTCCACCTTCGTCGGGGTCGGCGTCGACTTCAACTCGCGGCTGGTCGAGCAGCTCAACGCCGTCGAGGGCGCGAACCACTACACCGTCCGCTCGGCCGAGGCCTTCCGGGAGCGCATGGACGAGGGGTTCCAGTACATGGTGACGCCGCTCGTCTACGACCTCCGGGTGCAGGTGCAGTCCGACGGGATGGACGTGGCCCGGGTCCACGGGACCCCCGACGCGAACGCGACGAGCGGCGAGGTGATGCACGTGACCACGCTGTTCCCCTCACGGCGTGAGGGGAACCGGACGGAGGGGAGCGTGACCCTCGTCGAGCTGGAACCGACCGGCGACGGCCCGAGGCGGGCGACGCTGGTGGCCACCTACCGGACCCGTGACGGGGAGCGTCACCGGACGACCCGGACGGTCGACCTCCGGGACCGTGAGCCGGAGTTCTTCGCCACCACGGGCGTCCGGAAGGCGGTCGCGCTGGCGCGTTACGCCGAACTCGGGCGGTCGTGGGCGGCCTACGAACGGCGGAAGGCGGCCGGCCGTGGACCGACCACACCCGCCGAGGGCGACGGGATTCCGGCACTCACGGCGACCGGCGGCAGCGAGTGGGAACAGCGCTCGCTCGACCTGCAGGTGTCCCCGGTGTATCGGACCCGGTTCGACCGGTTCGCCGACTACTTCGCCCGCGAGAAGCAGGCGCTGAGGGCCGAACGGATGCAGCGCGACCTCGATATCGTCCGGACGCTCGCCAACGGGACCCGGGCGGGGACGCCGACCGTCACTCCCGGTGAACCGGGCGAGGGCGTGGCCTGACGGCGGTGGGAGCGGGACGGTCACCCGCTCCAGTGGGCCGAGTCAGTCTCCGTGATGCCCGGCGATGTGCATGACGAACTCGAGGCTCGTTCGGTGGTCCTCGGTCGTCAGTCCGGGCTGGTCGCCGGCCGGGTCGGGCAGGCCGCCGAGGTAGTCCTGCAGGTTCGCGGCCGCATCCTCGGTCAGCCAGTCGATGGCCCGGTAGTACTCCAGCGCGTCGTGGGCTCCCTGACTCCCGGCCCGTTCGACGAGGCCCTCCAGCCACCGGAAGATCAGCAACTCGGTCGCCGCCCCCTCCGGAAGCGAGCGCAGGTACGGCCGCTCCTGCGAGCCCGTGCCGGCCAGCGCCAGGGACGCGAGTCCCGGCCGCTCGTTGCGCGGTGCCTGACCACGGGCCGGCGGCTCGCGCCCGGCCGTTTCGGGTCGGCGGGCCGCGGTCGCGCGGGTCCGTCCATCCGAGGCCCTGAGGTGGTCCGGCACCCCGCCCGTGTACTGCTCTTCGCTTGCCGCCGACCGGTCGCCGCGCTCCGACGACTGGTTCGACGCCCCCGGTGGCGTCGCGTCCGGCTGCCGAGGGCCCGTCTCCCCCCACGGGTCCGGCCCCCCAGCGACGGCGGCCCCGCCGTCGGCCCGGTGCGCTCCCCTGTCTCCCCCCGGCCGGTCCTCCCGAGGCGGCTCCGTCCCGTCCTCCGCCGGCCGCGCGACCTGCCGGAGCTCCATCAGGTCGTACTCCTGGGGGCTCAACTGCATGCTATCGTGAGGTGGGCTCCCTCAGTATATAAATTCGGAGTCGGATTCGACGCTCGAAACGGCCCGCCGCCGGTGGGAGCCTGTCCGGTCACTCCAGCCGGTCCAGTGCGCCCGCGACCACCAGCGGGAGCGTGATGGTCGCGTCCGCGTAGACGGAGACGTTCCGTGCTTCCTTCTCCAGTTTCCCCCACGACCGGGCCTCGTCCAGCGTCGCACCGGAGAGGCCGCCGGTCTGTGGTGGGTCCATCGTCAACTGGACGGCGTAGTCGTACGCGCCCGGCGTGACGAGCATCGTCTGGAGGACGTAGTTCTTCGGGACGCCGCCGCCGACGACGAGCGCGCCCGTCTCGTCGGCCTCGTACGCGAGGTCGTTCAGGTCGCTCATGTCCGAGAGCGCATCGAGCGAGAAGCCCGACACCTGCGAGTGGAGCCACGCCTGGAGCCCCAGTACGGAGTCCTGCACCGCCGGGACGTAGATGGGCACGTCGTGTTCGTGGGCGGCCGCGGCGATACCGGCGTCCTCGTCCACGTCGTCCGCGTCGTTCACGCGGGCGTTCGCCGCGCCGAGTGCGTCGGTGAACGCGGCGATGGAGACGACCTCCTCGCCCAGTTCCGGGAACACCTCGTCGCGGAGGTGACTCTCGAACGCCGCGAAATGCTCCTGCGGGAGGTAGACGTTGTAGATGCGGTCGACCCCCTCGTCGCGGAGCTGCTCGTCGTGCTCGCGCTCCGTGCGGTCGGGCGCGTGGACCCGGCCGTGGTGGTGCTTCCCGCCGATGGCCTCGATGGCGTCGTGGGTCAGGTTCGCACCCGTCGTCACGAGCGCGTCGACGTGGCCGTCCCGAATCAGGTCCGCCACGATTGCTCGCATCCCCGCCGGCACCATCGCGCCCGCCAGGCCCATCAGGGTGGTCACATCGTCGTCGAACAGTTCTGCGGTCACGTCGACGGCCTCGTGGAGGTCCGCGGCGCCGATGCCCGCGTCGCCGTACTCCGCGACGAGGTCGGCGACGCTCATCCCCCCGCGCACGTCGACGTGGTCGACAGGGTCGTGGCTGAACTCCTCGCGGGGTGGCTCTTCGTGTGCGTCGTCCGTCGAATCGTCCTCGGTCATACCGGCGATGCGTGCGGCGGGTGTTTGAACGGCGTGGTTGGCCGGGCGGGGGTGGCCGCCTGCCGGGGTCAGTCGCGGAACTGGGCCTCGAACTGTTCGACGCTCGCGTCCGTGCCGGCGACGACCACCTCGTCGGTGGCCTCGAAGACGAACTCGTGTGGGTCGATGTCGGTGACGGTGACGTCGTCGCGCTCCACGGCGAGCACGGTGCAGCCGGTGGTCTCGCGGACGGCAGCGTCCGCCAGCGTCTGCCCGGCGAGGTCGCCGGCCGGAACCTGGACCACCTCGATCCGCTGGTGGTAGCCCAGCACCTCCTCGTCCTCGAAGACGGTCGAGAGGAGCATCCGCCCGCTGACCGTGGCCAGCGACTGGACGTAGTCGGCGCCGGCCCGGTAGAGCTTGGGTTCGTCGGCCTCCTCGTCGGCCCGGGCCACGATGTCGAGGTCCGGGTTGCGGTCGCGCGCGACGAGCGTCGCGAACACGGTCGAGGTGTCGTCGCCGAGTGCGAGGATGAACGCCCGTGCCTCGCCGATGCCGGCGGCGTCGAGTCGCTCCGGTTCCCTCGCGTCGCCGACCACGTCCACCCCCTCGTCCGACTCACGGTCCAGCACCGTCAGCCGGGTGTTGGTGTCGGAGAGTGCCTCGCAGGCGGCCACCCCGGTCTGCCCGAGACCAGCGATGACGACGTGCTGGGGGGCGAGTGGACGGACGCTGGCGGCCGTGGCGTCGCGCAGTCGGTCGAGTTCGGCCTCGCTGCCCGCGACCAGCAATCGGGTCCCCGCCCGGATGATCGTCCCCGGGTCGACGGGCATCCGGAAGTCGGTGTCAACCCACGCGCCGATGACCGTCACGCCGAAGCGGTCGCGGATGCGGGCCTCCCGGAACGACTGGCCGGCGAGGTCGCTCCCCTCGCGGACGGCCAGCTCCACGAGTTCGAAGTTCTCGCCGATGACGACGCCCTCCTCGACGTTGGTGGAGACGGCGGTGGGGACCTGCGCAGCGAGACTCCGGCCCAGCAGCTGCCGGGGCGAGAGGACCTCGTCGGCGCCGGCGATGTAGTGGTACTGTGCGAGGTCCGCGTCCTCGATGAGCGTCACCACGTCGACGTGGGGCGCGACGTCTTGGGCGGTGAGGACGACGCTGGCGCTGATGTCGTCCGGCGCGTCGACGAGGACGGTCCGTGCGTCGACGAGCCCTGCGTTCTCCAGCGTCTCCCGTCGCTCCGGGTCGCCGTGGACGACCGGCACCTCCTCGCGGTGCAACTCGACCGCGGCCTCGCGGTCGGGTTCGACGATGACGTAGTCGTGATTCCGGTTCCGGAGTTCCTCCAGGAACGTCTCGCCGAGCGACGTGTAACCACAGACCACGACGTGGTCGGCCAGGTCCGGCACCGCCGTCGGGGGCTCGACGGCCAGTGCCTCCTGGATCCACGGCACGGCGAACACGTCGACAGCCGTCAGGATGAGCCCGATACCGGTCAGCTGCATCACGACCACGAGCACGTTCATCTGCGGGGTCGCCCACGGCGCGTCCTCGCCGTACCCGGTCGTGGTGAACGTCTGGAAGACGACCTCGACCGACCGGTACAGCGGCTGGGGCCGGCCCTCCCACACCCGCATCCCGGCATTGTAGGTCAGCGTGAACCCGACCGTCACCAGCAGAACGGCGGCGAAGTAGTAGGCTGCACGACGGTTACGCCACACCATGGCGGCGTTACCTCGCCGGGGGTCCTGAACCCACCGCCCTGGGATTGGGTCGCCCGCCGGACCCGACCGCGGGCGTTCGTCCGACCACCGGTTTCCGTAGGTCTTTCCGGCCGCCGCCCCTCGATTCGGCTATGCGAACCGTCGACGCGGCCGGCCTGGCCATCGGCGACGACCAGCCCACCCGCATCATGGGTGTGCTGAACGTCTCGAAGGAGTCCCCGTACAAGCCCAGCGTGTTCGACGACCCCGGCGCAGCGGCAGAGTACGTGGACGAGGCGCTCATCGGTGAGGGCGCCGACATCGTCGACGTGGGCCTGGAATCCGCGAACAAGCGCCTCGAGGTCCTGTCGGCCGAGGAGGAGCTCGACCGCCTCGATACGGCCGTCGACACCATCCAGTCCGTCTCCGGCGACGCCGTCTTCTCCATCGAGACACGCTACCACGAGGTCGCCGAAGCCGCTCTCGACCGCGGGTTCGACATGGTCAACGACATCTGTGGTTTCGCCGACCCCGAGATGCCGCGTGTCTGCGAGGAGTACGACGTGGCCGTCGGCAAGATGGCCTCGCCGCCGGACCTCGAACGCCCCGGTGCTGTGGAGGAAGTCGATGACATCTACGAGGCCCTGTCGATGAACGGGTTCACGGACAAGACCATCGTCGACCCGGCCTTCGGCGGCTGGTCCGAGTCCAAGACCCTCGAGAACGACCGCGAGACGTTCCGGCGGCTCCGGGAGTTCCGGGGGTACGGCCGCCCCATCCTCGTCTCCATCAACCGGAAGAACTTTCTCCGCGACCTGGCCGGCCGCGACACCGAGGCGGCCCTGCCGGTGTCACTGGCCGCGACCGCGATGGCCATCGAACGCGGGGCCCACGTCGTCCGCACACACGACGTGGCCGAGACCCGCGACGCCGCGCTCGTCGGCGACGCGTTCACGCCGGACCGCCTGCGGGACGCGTCCGCTGGCGTCGAGGAACTGGACGCACGGACGCCGGCGGAGGTGCAGCGACACCTGAACCGGCTCGGTGCGCCAGCGGACATCGACCACGCCGCCCGTGCTGCGACCCGCGTGTTCGAACTGTCGGGGTTGAGCGAGCGGGACCGCGCGACGCTGACGGCCCCACCCGTGGGAGCCGGCTTCGCGCCCGGGAGCGAGACGGGGACCGGCGTCCTCTACGGGACGCCCGCGGCACTCCGGTCGGTCGTCCGCGAGGTGGACGGCTCCGACCGACTACGGGCGGCGCTGGAGCGTATCGAGGATGCGCTATGAGTTATCGATATAATGCCTGCGTAAATCGAGAATAATCGAAATAGTCTGGGATTCTCGGAACTATCCGACAAGTAATCGGATATTGTAGGCAGTGGCGAACGCCCCGACCACGGCGAGGAAGACAGGTGGCGTGTAGTAGAGCATCCGGTCGTGGTCGCGGGTCGCGTAGATGCTGACGGCGATACCGAACAGCATGGCCACGAGTTTCAGGCCGATGAGGCCGGCCTCGCCGAACGCGTCGATGGCTGTGGCCATGGCCACGTTCCCCTCGGCCACGGTCTGTGAGTGCTTGACGATCGCGAGTGTGGTCACGCTGTCACCGACGACGTACGTGGCCGTGGCGATGAGCCACAGCCTGGCGAACTCCTCCGTGCAGAAGCGCCCGAGCGAGGAGAGCTCACCCACCCGGCCCACCACACCTGCTCCGTCGTCCGCATCGGTCCCGACGCTCATTCAACTACCCGTTCGTTACCGGTACTTGAAAGCCCCCCGACCGTTCTCCCAGCGTGAAAACACACGTCCGACAGGGGTCCGACGCCCGAACGCCAGGTATCAGCGCTCGGACGAGAAAACTTATGACATCCCCACGACAACGCGCAGGTGGAAGCCGGAGGGCACACCGGGTAGGGGTACCTTGGTGCCCTTCGGCCCGCAACCTATCTGCGGAGTCACAGCAGTCTCGGAGCTACAGGTCCAGCAATGCACTTCGAACAGTGGAACCCCGTCTACGAACGACTCCTCGCCGACCTCGGCTACGACCGGGGCGGCGACGAGCGAGCCCGCGACCGACTGGCCGCGCTGGCGACCCCCTTCGATATCGGTCCCCTCCGCGAGCAGGTGTCGGGGGCGACCGTCGCCGTGGCCGGCGGCGCCGAGCGACTGGTCGACGAACTCGATGTCGCCCGGGACGCCGAGGTGGTGTTCGCGGCCTCCGTCGCGGCCGACACCTGCCGTGAGTACGGTGTCACCGTCGACTGCATGGTGACCGACCTCGACAAGAACCCCGACACGGTCCGACGGTTGACCTACGAGGGCGTCCCGGTGGCCGCGCACGCCCACGGTGACAACCTCGGCCTCGTCGAGTCGGTCGTGCCGGACTGTGCCCCCGACGCGCTCCTCCCCACGACGCAGGCCGCGCCCGTGGGGCCGGTCCGGAACTTCGGCGGGTTCACGGACGGCGACCGGGCGGCCTTCCTCGCCGACCACCTCGGCGCCGACAGCCTGCGGTTCCCGGGCTGGGACCTCCGGGACCCGACGGTCGGCGCGGAGAAGCACGCGAAACTCGACTGGGCCGCGCGCCTCCTCCGCTGGCTGGAGCGCCGTCGCGACGAGACGTTCGCGCCGCTGGACGGGCGCCGTCCGGCGCTCGATGCCGACCCACTCACGCCGCCGTATGCCGACTGACGGGTCGGCGCGCCCGTCCGGAAGCCACCCTGCATAAACGAACCCGATAAAACGAGACACATCACTTAACAGTGGTAACACCGAAGCGGACCATCGACACCGATGGCTGAACAGGCAGTCGAGTCGGGAGCCGACGAGCGCCGTGTCGCGGCGCCGGATGGCGGTTCCGTGCCGGCGGATGCGGGCGCGAGCGGCCCGCCGGACGACGGAGCAGCCGGCAGCGACGGCTCCGAACACTCCGTTCGGACCGTCGCCATCGCCGTCACCGCGGGTGTCTTCCTCGGCGGCGTCGCCACCGGCGTCGCCTTCCCGACGCTTCCGTTGCTCGACCGCGTGCTGGGCATCTCCGCGGTGATGCTCGGCGTCATCCTCGCGGCCAACCGCATCGCCCGGCTCGTCATGAACACGCCCGCTGGGCAGCTCATCGACGAGCGCGGCGCTCGCAAGCCCATGATAGCCGGCCTGTTCGTCCAGGGCCTCGCTCCCTTCGGCTACGTCGTCGGCCTTTACACGCCGGCCGTCGACCTCGCGACGCTCCCGGTGGTCGGGACCGTCTCGGCGCCGGGGCTCGTCTTCGTCCTCGCCCGGGCCTTCTGGGGCGTCGGCTCGGCGTTCGTCTTCGTCGGCGCGTTCGCCATCATCACCGGCATCACGACCCGGGAGACCCGCGGGAAGTGGACGGGCTACATGCGGGGCGGGCAGTCGCTCGGCTTCCCGGCCGGCCTCGTCGTCGGCGGTGTCCTCACGGACGTGTTCGACGTGCAGACCGCCTTCCTCACCGCGGGGACCCTCGCGCTGCTGGCGGGCGTCGTCGCCTTCGTGGTCCTCCCCGACGTGCGGGCGAGTGCCGGCGCACGCGTGCCACTGCGTGAACTGCCCGGACTCGCGCGCTCGACGCCCGGCGTCGTCCCGGTCGGAATCGCCAACGGGACCATCCGCTTCCTGTTCGGCGGCATCCTCCTGACGACCGCCGTCAAGTACGCTGCCGAACTCGAACTGCAGGTCGGCGTCCTCACGGCGGCCGGCGTCAGCGGCCTCGTCATGGGCGGGGGCGTCGTCGTCTCCTCCATCTCGACGGTCGTGAGCGGTCATCTCTCCGACCGCGTCGAGCACCGGGCGCTGGTGACCTTGCCCGCGTTCGCGCTGCTCGCGGCCGGCTTCGCCGCGCTCGCCCTCGTCCCCTCGTTCCTCGGCGTTGCCGCGGGCGTCGCACTCGTCGGGGCCGGGACGGGCGGCTCCGGCCCGGCGCTGCTCGCCACACTCGGCGACCTCTCCCCGACCGGTGAGACCGGCAAGTTCGGCGGCCTCTACAACGTGTTCGGCGACATCGGCCTCTCGCTCGGCCCGCTCGTCGCGTTCCCCGCCGTCACGGCGGTCGGGTACGACCTCACCTACCTCGCGTGTGCGGGGCTGGCGGTGGGTTGTCTCCTGCTCGTGAACGCGACACTGCTCGGCACGGAAACCGACAGCGACTCGGTTCCCGACGAGGAATCCGCTGGAAACGTCGCGTCGGACCCCGACACGCTCGACCCCGACACGCTCGACCCCGACACCTACGATGACTGACGCTACCCCACCGACAGACGCCGACGCACGCACCGACACGCAGAGCACCTCGACGGCGCCCCCCGTTCACCGCATCGAGACGACCGTCGACTGGCCGCCGGGCCACGCCGCCTGCTACCTCGTCGACGCCGAGGAGCCGGTTCTCGTGGACGCCGGTGCCCCCGAGGACCGCGGCGCCGAGGAGCTCCGCGAGGGGCTCGACGCGCACGGCTTCGAGCCCGCGGACATCGCGCACGTCCTCGTCACCCATCCACATACGGACCACGATGGGCAGGTGTCGAACCTCCTCGACGCGGGCGACCCGACGGTGTACGCGCCTGCTGCGGCCGTCGAGCGCCTGGAACGCGACCCGGACGACCTCCACGAGGTCGTCACGGAGAACGCCCGCGTGGTCGGTGTTCCCGAGGGGCTCCGCGAGTACGTCGTCTCGCAGGCCGTCGAGTCGCTCAAGCGCAACGCCCGCTACTGCCCGCCCGAGGCCGTCGATGTGCGCCTCGCGGCGGGTGACGCGTTCGATGCCGGCGGCGTCACCTTCGAGAGCATCCACTGTCCCGGTCACCAGGCCGACCAGTTCGCCTTCGCCGCCACACTCGGGCCGGACGCCGACGGCGCCGATGCCGACGCGGGCGAGCGCGTCCTCTTCTCGGCCGACGCGGTCATCGAGCCGTTCCGTGCGGCCGCCCTCCACGCCGGGCTCGATGGCGGTACCTTCGACTCCATCAGCGCCTCCTACCGGTGTTACGGCTCGCTCCAGTCGTACTCGTTCGACCGCGTCTACCCGGGGCACGGTCCCGTCTTCACGGACTACTCGGGCGCCGTCGAGCGCTCCCTCGAGAGCCTCGACGACCTGCTCGACGATGTCGAGTCGACGCTCGCGGAGGTCGGCCCGGCGCCGGCCTTCGAGGTGGCGAACACCCGCGCCGACATCGCGGAGGAGCCCTACGTCCTGTTCGAGACCATCGGCGCGTGCGCGGAACTGGTCGAGCGGGGCCGCGCGACCGACCGGATGGACGATGGCGTGCGCGTGTTCTCGGCCTGACCCGTCCCATCACATCCCCTCGCGTCTCGTCGACCTCGGTTCGGTCCCCGGGTGCCGTCCCGATTCAGAACCGTTTTGCGTACCCGTAGCACACGAAGGGGTAATGACGACGAAGGTTGGCATCCTCGGTGCGACGGGCGCCGTGGGCCAGCGCCTCATCCAGCTGCTCGAACCGCACCCTGACTTCGAGATCGCCGCGCTCACCGCGTCGGCCGACTCCGCCGGCGAGACGTACCGCGACGCCGCGAAGTGGCGCGTCAACTCGCCCATTCCGGCATCCGTCGCAGACCTGACCGTCTCCGCCACCGACCCGAGCGAGGTCCCCGACGACGTGAGCCTCATCTTCTCCTCGCTCCCGTCCAGTGTCGGCGAACAGGTCGAACCCGAGTTCTGCGAGGCCGGCTACGTGGTCTCCTCGAACTCCTCGAACGCGCGGATGGCCGACGACGTGCCCCTCGTCATCCCCGAGGTCAACGGCGACCACGTCGGCCTCCTCGAGGTCCAGCGAGACGAGCGCGGCTGGGACGGCGCGCTCCTGAAGAACCCCAACTGCTCGACCATCACGATGGTCCCGACGCTGGCCGCGCTCGACCAGTTCGGCCTCGAATCGGTGCGCGTCTCGACGCTGCAGGCCGTCTCCGGCGCCGGCTACTCCGGCGTCACCTCGATGGAGATCATCGACAACGCCATCCCGCACATCGGCGGCGAGGAGCAGAAGATGGAGACCGAGACGACGAAGCTGCTGGGCACGTTCGATGGCAGCGAGGTCCACCTCCACGACGTGGACGTGGCGGCCTCCTGCAACCGCATCGCGACCCTCGACGGCCACCTCGAGAACGTCTGGGCCGACACCGCCGAGGACCTGACCCCCGACCAGGCCGCCGACGCGATGGCCGAACTGCCGGGTGCTGACCTCCCCTCCTCGCCCGAGCGGATGATAAAGGTGTTCGAGGAGCCCGACCGCCCCCAGCCCCGCCTCGACCGGATGCTCGACGACGGGATGGCCGTCTCCGCGGGCGGCATCCGCAGCACGACGACCGGCATCCAGTTCAACTGTCTCGCGCACAACACGATGCGTGGCGCCGCCGGCGCGAGCGTGCTGAACGGCGAGCTGCTGCTGGCGGAAGGCTACCTGTAGCCCGGGAGGCTGCGGGATGCTCCGCTCGGCGACCGGTGTCGACGTGCTGCTGACTGTTCTGGGCGTCGTGTACCTGATATTCACTGGAGCCGTGCTCTCCAGTGCCGGAACCACTATCGTCCGTCCCGCGCTCGCCGTCGGGCTCCTCGTCCCGTTCGCCGTCGCGGCGACCGTCTGTCGGGTACGTGACCGCCTCGCTGGGCTGGAGGAGTGGTTCGGCAGCACCCGGCGCGGCCGGGTCGCCTTCCTCGCGCTCCTGCTCACCATCATCGGGTTCCGGTTCGGCCTCGGACTCGCTCCGGAGCCAGTTCAGGACGCCGTGCTGGTCGGGGCATTCGGCGCCGCCGGCGGGATGGTAGGGCTGGCCGTGACCCGTGCCGCCGGCCGGGCGGCCAGGGACCGGTGAGTCGGCTACTCGGCTACCGGTCGCCCCGTTCTCAGTGCAGACAGTGCCCCTCGGCACCGGCGAGGCAGGACTCGAAGCACTGCACCACGCCGTACGACGACGTGGCGAACGCCAGTCCGCCGCCGAGCGCGACGCTGGTGTCCCCGCCCGTCTCGTACCGGGTCCGCGCGAACCCCACGCGGTCGCCGCTCTCCGCATCGATGGCGAGGAGGCCGCTGGGTCCCTTCTCTTCCGGGCGAGCCAGGGCGTACACCCGGCCGTCGGCGATGGCTGGTGTCCCCAGCCCGCTGAAGGCCAGTCCGTGCCGCCATCGCTCCTCGCCGGTGGCCGCCTCCCGGCAGACGATGTCCGAGAGGCGCTCGCGGTGGAAGACGAGGCCACCCGCAGTGGCGACCGACCGCCCGAGCCAGGTCCCGTCGGCCTCCGTGCGCCAGTCCGGCTTCCCGGTCCCCATATCGAGGCCCACGACCCCGGACCGGTCGCTGTCCGACGGTTCGACGGAGGCGAAGACCCGGCCCTCGCCCACGGTCGGCGGGCCGGTGACGGGCACGCGACGCTCCCACTGTACCGTTCCGTCCGCGGTGTCCAGCGCGACGACGCCGAGGTCCAGCACGGAGCAGTAGAGGGTCCCGTCCGCGTACGACGGCGCGAAGGTCCAGCCCCGTACGTCGTTCGGCACCTCGTAGCGCCACCGGACGTCGCCGGTGGCCGCGTCCAGGGCGTAGAGTCCCTCGCTGGCGTCGGTGTGCCAGGTCGTGCTCGCGGTCGGTGCGTACACCGAGCCGTCGACGACGACGGGATGCGCGGTGGCGAGGTTGCTGTTGCTCGGGGCGCCGCCGAGCGGGCGGTGCCAGCGCTCGGTCCCGTCGGGCGCGAGCGCGTGGACGCCGTCGAACGCCAGCAGGTAGAACGTCCCGTCGGCGTACACCAGCGAGTCCCAGGCGACCGCGTCGCTCGTCCCGGGGCTCTCGTGGCGGGTTACCAGGCTGTCCAGCTCGACGGCCCCGCTCGCGGCGTCCAGTCGGAGGAACCGGACCGGGCGGGGTCGGTCTCCTGCCCGTGTGGAGGGAACGGCGGCGACGACGTGGACGCTCCCGTCGACCAGTATCGGAGAGGACGAGTGTGCGTCGTCCGGAACGTCGGTGGCCCAGCGGCGTGTCAGCCCCGGGCCGGGGGCGTCGCGCTCACGGCCGTTCCCCGTCCGCTGGCGGTCGTACGCACCGCGGTGCCACTCGGCGTCGGAGAGGCCGACCGGACGGCGGACACCGGCCACCCTGGCAGCACCGACCGCACCCGCTGCACCGGCTGCGCCGAGGGCCGCCAACAGTGCTCGTCTGGAGGGCATCCCCGGTTGGTGTCGCCTCCGCCGGCAAGTGTCTTGCCACCTCCGCGTCGAGGCCGTGCACAGTCGCTGCTGTCCCGCTGACTCGGCACACACGGTCGCGACAGCTGGAACGAGAAGCTATCCGATGAAGTCGACCGTCTCACGGACGGACGCCACGTAGCCAGCGTAGGCCGCGACGAGGGTGATGACGGCGCCCCCGGCGATGGCGATGGCGCCCCCGACGCGACCCGGGTTCCGGGCGATGACCGGGAAGTCCCCGGCACTGTAGACGAAGCTCAGCTTGACGGCGAAGAACGCGCCACCGTGCCCGAACGGGGTGAAGCTGTTGAACCGGCTGACCGAGAGCACGTGCCAGAACGCCGCGGCGAACACGACGCCCGTGACGGCGCCCGCGAAGAGGCCGTGCCGGGCACTCTCTGCGGGCCCCCCTCGCGCGAGCCATCCCGCTGCCGCGCCCGCGAGCGCCCCGGAACCCAGGAGCAACAGGCCCGCGACCAGTCCGACCCGCTCCAGTGCAGGGTAGAGATAGCAGACCGCGAGATACCCCACACCCCAGGCGACGCCGACCAGAACCGCCCGCCAGTGCATGGGCGGCGTTGGTCCCCGGGCGGTTTGGCTCCTCCGACACGCCCGGTTGCTCTCACCCCCAGCGCCCGCGTCGGCTCCGGGACCGACACGGACTTGCCGCCGGCGGCCGCCGATTCCGACGATGGCGATACTCCACACCTGTCTGAACGTGGCCGACGCCGAGCGGTCGGTCGAGTGGTACGAGCAGAACCTCTCTTTCGAGCACAGCTGGGGTTTCGAGAGCGGCGACACCACCAACCTGTACGTCGCCGACGAGAACGGCACCGAACTCCAGCTCTCGGAGACCGAGGGCCAGGAGCCCGGCGAGGCCGGTGACCTCTGGGACCACCTCGCCGTCGGCGTCGAGGACGTGGACGCGGCGTTCGAGGCCATCGACCACCACGGCGTCGTGAAGGAACCGGGCGACCAGCCCGCCGCCGGCGCCCGGACGGCGTTCGTGAAGGACCCGGACGGGCACGTCGTGGAACTCATCGAGCCGCTGGAGGACTGAGTCACCACCAGAACGACCCCGTGTCTACTTCGGTACCACGAACACCGGCCCCTCGACCTTGTTGAGCACGGTCCGCGTGGTCGTGCCGATGGTACTGAACCCCTCGCCGCCCTCGCGGCGCGGGCCGAGAATCACCTCGTCGATGTCCTTCTCGCGGACGAACGCGACGATCTCTGCGGCCGGGTCGCCCTCACGGCGGACGGTACGGACGGTCGTTTCCTCCGTCAGTTTGACCTGTGCGGTCGAGAGTGCGTCCCGGTCCATCTCGACGCCCGCCTCCTCGACGGTCAGGACGTACACCTCGTCCTCGTCGTCGAGTTTCGGGATGAGGTAGTCACTCGCGGCCTCGGTCGTCGCCGAGGTGGCCGTGGCCACGAGATACCGTGTCATCTCCTGTCGGACTCTACGCCGGAGGGTGCTTAAGCCTGTCACCCCCGGAGCGGCCGGCCACGTGGCGATTTCCGTGCGGGGCGTCGCTTACTCGACTCCGTCGGGGTCGAGTCGCTCCAGCGGGACGACGACCGCCGGGATGGAGGCCCGGGCCAGCACCGTCCGGGCCGTCGACCCGAGTTCGGTATCGCTGCCGGGAGCACCGGAGCGCGGGCCGAGGACGAGGACGTCCGCACCCAGTTCGTCCGTGGCCGCCAGCATCGCCTCGGCGGGGTCGCCATCGCGCGTCCGCGTCGCCAGCGTCGCCCGCCCGGCGAGGCGGGCCCGGGCGACGTTCGCCGCGTCACCGGCATCGCGCGCGTCGCCGGCCGAAACCGTCAGAAGCGTCACGGTGTCGGCGCCGGGGCCGTCGAGCCGGCTGTCGAGGTAGTCACAGGCCACCGCAGTGGTGTGGACCGAGTCGGTCGCGACGAGGTAGTGCATGGGTCGGCTTCCCCCGCCGGAGGCCTGAAACCGACGGTCGGGACTCGCCGGGGGGCGCGGTCGAACCACGGCGCTCAAGACCGGCCCTCGCCGAGACGGTGGCGTGTTCCGGTCGGTCCGGACCCAGTGGGTACTGCTCGCCACGGCGGCAGCCACGCGCTTCGGCGGCGGCGTCCTGATGGGGACGGCGATGGCCGTCTACGTTGGGCGCGAGGGGTCGCCGCTCGCCGTGAGCGCCGTTGCCACGGCCTACTTCGCGGGGCTGATGCTCGCCTCGCCGGTCTGGGGCGCGCTCGCGGACGTGACGGGCCGTCGTCGCACGGTGCTGGTGGTCACGGGGACCCTCGCGACCCTCGCCGCCGCACCGCTGGCCGCCGCCGACGGTGTCTGGGTCCCGGTCGGCCTCCGGGGGCTGTACGCGGTCTTCGCGGCCGGGTTCGCGCCGGTCGCGCTCACCATCGCCAGCGAGCGCGGCGGCGCGGACGGACGTGGCCGGTCGCTCGGAACGTTCAACTCGGCGCGGTCGGGGGGGTTCGCCGGCGGCCAGTTCGTCGCCGGGCTCCTGCTGGGCGCCGTCGCACGCCCCGAACTCTACCTCGTCGTCGCCGGCCTCTCGGCACTGTCGACGGTCGCCGCGGCGTTCCTCGTCGACCCGACCGACGCAGGTACGGAGACCGACGTGGACTCGGGCGACGACGCGCCCCAACAGACCCGCACCGAACTCCTCCGAGAGGTCCGGCACCGCCTGTTCCCCGCGGCGGGCGAGCGCGGCCACTTCCGCGTGAAGGGCCTGCGCTGGCTGTACGTCGCTCTCGCCGTGCGCAACGTGACCGTCCTGGGCGTGATGGCACTGATGGCCCCGTACCTCGTCGACGTGGTCGGCGTCGCCGAGCCCGTGATGGGCGCCCTGCTCGCGGTCAACCACGGGACCCAGGTCGGGGCCATGTACCTGCTGGGCGTCGCGGCGGACCGCATCGGCCGCAAACCACTCATCGTGGCCGGGATGGCCGGAAGCGGTGGATTCGCGGTTCTGGCGGCGACCGCGACCGTTCCCACCACCGGCGCTGGCCTCCTCGGCGTCGCCGGCCCGACGTGGCTCGGGACCGGGCTGGCCCGGGTGGCGGTCGCGGGCGGCGCGCTGTTCGTCCTCGGCGTCTCCTTCTCGGCGATGACCACCGGCGCCGTCGCCTTCATCGGCGATGTGGCTCCGGCGGGCCGGGAGTCCGAGCTGATGGGCCTGCGCTCGACCGCGAAGGGGCTGGGCGGCGTCGTCGGCCCGACGCTGGTGGGTGGCATGGCGACACTCGCGGGCTACCCGGCCGCGTTCGCGGTCGCCAGCACGCTCGCGTTCGCGGCCGCCGGGCTGGCGGGGCTCGCGCTGGTCGAGAGTCGGCCCACAGGCGGCCGGACGGTTCCCGCCGATGACTGAGGGGGCCGCCGTCGAGTCTGGCTCTACTCGCCCTGGAAGTCGGCCCCGCCCTCGCCGAGGAAGGCGTCCAGTCCCCGCGAGAAATCCTCGGTGGCGGTGAGTCCGGCGATGGTCTCGGCCTCCGTCGCGAGCTGCTCGTCCAGCGAGCGGTCCAGCGACGAGCGCAGGAGGCCCTTCGTCGCGGCGTGGGCCAGCGTCGGACCCTCGGCGAGCCGTGCGGCCTCCGCTGCGAGCCGCTCCTCGAACTCGTCGTCGGGGACCGCCTCGGTTGCGAGACCGATGTCGGCGGCCTCCCCGGCGCCGACCGGTTCGTCGCGGAAGGCGATGCGCTGTGCCTCGCGGAGCCCGACCAGGCGTGGCAGGAAGTACGACGAGCCGCCGTCGGCCGAGAGCCCGATTCGGGGGTAGGCGAACTCGAATCGGGCCGACTCGGCGGCAAGCACCACGTCCCCGCAGATGGCCGGGCCGACACCGCCGCCAGCCGCGACGCCGTTGACGCCACAGACAACGGGCTTGGGGGCGCGAGCGAGCTGGCTCACCATCCCGTGCAGCGCGCCAGCGATGCGCCGGACCGTGGCCCCGTCGCTCCCGTCGCCGGAGAGCGCGGTGAGGTCGGCCCCCGTGTTGAACGCGCCGCCCGTCCCCGTCAGAACGATACACCGGACCGCATCGTCCTCGACGAGGTCGATGGCGGCCCGCTGGAGTTCGTCGGCCGCCTGCTGGTCCATCGAGTTGTTCCGCTCCGGTCGGTCGAAGGTGATGCGGCCGACAGCACCGTCGGCGGCGTGGGTCACGTCGACGTGTTCGGACGTCATGAGCAGGGCCACTCCCGGCTCGGATAAATGCCTGCGGGCGAGCCAGGCGACAGCTATTCGCGCGTTGCTCTCGCACCCCCATCGGATGCCGGTCGACCTCCCCGTCGCCTTCCTGCTCGCCGCCGGGGCGCTCGTCCTCGCTCCGGGCCCGGACACGTTCTACGTCCTCGATAGGGGGCTCGGTGACAGCCAGCGCGTCGGCCTGGCCGCTGCGGCCGGCGTCGCGACGGGCATCCTCGGCCACACGGCCGGCGTGACGCTCGGCCTGTCCGCGCTGTTGCGCGCGTCGCCGGCGGCCTACGGGGGACTGCGGCTCGTCGGCGCGGCGTACCTGCTCTTCCTTGGCGGGTCGACACTCCGCCGGCTCGCCCACGGCTCGGGTGCCACCATCGGCGACCGGAAAAGCCGCGACGAGAGCGGGAGCAGCCGGCGGTGGCCGAGCGACGGTATCCCCGGGGCGTACCTCCAGGGTGTCGCGGTGAACGTCCTCAACCCGAAGGTCCTGGTGTTCTTCCTGGCGTTCCTGCCGCAGTTCGCCGGTCCCGACGTGGTCGACCTGGCCGCGCACGGGGGGTGGTACGCCGTCCTCACGATGACCTACCTCGGGGCCGTTGCACTGTCGGCCCACCGCGTCCGGGGCGTCCTGGCCGCCCGTCCGCGGGTCGCGGTGGGCCTCCAGGCGGTGTCGGGCGTCGTCCTGCTCGGGTTCGGCGCCGAACTGTTGCTGTTCGGCATCGCCTGACTAGTCGTTGTCGTCCAGCTTCGTCCACTTCTTCTCGATCTCGGCGTTCCCGCGGACCATCGTGTCCCCCTCGACCCGGAAGCGGGTCTTCCGGAGTTCGATACTCTTCACCTCGCCGACGGTGCCGCCGACATCTATCCGGTCACCGGGCATGAAATCCGGGTCGCGGAGCAGGTAGACCCCGGCGACGGCGTCGGCCAGCATCCCAGACAGCGCGTACGAGACGCCCAGTGCGAGGAAGCCGGTGGCCGTCCCGAGCGAGGCGGCGATGGCGGTGAGCCCGACGATAGAGAGGAAACTGAGCCCCGCCCCGAAACAGAGGAAGACGAACACGATGGTCGAGACGAACTGCCGGTAGACTGCCTGTGACTGCGGCACGCTCCGCCGAAGAACGAGCCTGACGACGGTCATGACGAGCTTGATGACCACCGCGGCGAGTACCAGGAAGAGCAGCCCAGTCAGCAGGTCCGGCAGGGCGGCGGCCAGCCCGGCGACGAACTCGTCGAGTGCGCTACGAACTATCGAGGCCTGGACGGGTATCTGCCCGAGCACGTCCCCCTGGACGAAGCCCGCCGGGTTAACTCTCCGGGGCGGCCGTGTTCGGCTACTGCAATCGATTACGCTCCAGGTGAATCATCTCTATCTGTATCGGCCATCAGACCCAGTTATCGGCCCGATTTGTTGGCTGAACTGCACCACAGTCAGACGGACTGGTACTCCCCGAGTCGCGTCCCGTCCAGCAGGTACGCCTCCCCATCGACGAGGCCCTCGGGCAGGAACGGGGAGAGGAAGTCCTGGCCCTCGTTCACCCAGGTTCCGCCGGTGAGGTCGTTGAACGCCGGGCACACGACGAGGTCACCGACCACCTCGGGTGACTCATCACCGGCGTCCGCGGCGTGAGCCACGAAGGGGTCGGGTGCGAGTCGACCCCTGAGCCACGCGCGCTCGACCCGTCGGCCGCCGACCTCGTCCTCCAGCCGGACGACCGGGTGCTCGTGAGCGGTACAGACCACGGGCGCCTCGACGACCCCGCGCCCGGGCCACGTGTGCCCGTGCGCGAACCCGACCCCACCGACGCGGGTGCCCGCGGCGTCGGTGACCGTCACGGCGTGCCCGTCCGGCGCGTCGCCCGGGGCGTAGCCGAGGTCGGCCACCACCTCCGCGAGGCCGCCGTCGTGGTTCCCCGGCGTCACGGTGACGGGGACGCGCTCGGTCAGCGCGGCGAACAGTTCGTCCAGCTCGCGCTGTTCGGTCTCGTTCGGGTCGCCGATGGCGTTGCCCACGTCGCCGAGCAGGACGACGCGGTCGGCGCCGCTCTCGGCCAGCAGCCGGAGAGCGGACTCGCGGCGCTCGTCGGCACGGTTGCCGAGTTCCACGCCGTCGTGGCGGAGCGCCACCTCCAGCCCGGCGTGGTAGTCCGCCAGCACGAGTACACGTCCCTCATCCGTCTCGGCGACGGCCGCCGGTTCGCCGGGAAGCGGTTCGACGCGTGGAGTCTCGGGGGCCACCGCTCAGATGGGCTTCAGCAGGCCGTCCTCGGGTTCGTAACACTGCCCGCCCATCAGCGCGTCCTGTACGGCGTCGTCGACCTCGTCGGGGGACGCGCCGGTCCGGTCGACGACACGCTCTATCACCGCGTCGGTCGGCGCGCCGTCGCCGTCGTCGAGGGCCTGCATCGCGTCCATCACGGCCTCGGAGAGGTCGACATCCTCGGCTGGCTCCGCGTCACCGGCGTCGGTGTCGGTGGATTCGGATTCCGGTTCCGGTTCGGCCTCCGGCTCTGCCTCGGCTTCGGGTTCGGGGGTCGACTCCGGTTCGGCTTCGGGCTCCAGGTCCGGCTCGGATTCGACTTCGGTCCCGGTGGAGAACTCCGTCCCGTACTCCTCCTCGACCTGCTCGCGGACCTCGTCACCGAGCGGGTCCTCCTCGGGCTCCTCGGCGTCGAACTCACCAGGTTCGAACTCGCCGATGTCGTCGTCCGCCTCGCCCGTGTCCGGCTCGGGAGTAGCCGCCGGTTCCGCGGTCTCGGTCGAGTCCATCGTCTCGCCCGGTTCCGTGGTCTCGGCCGTCGTAGACGTTCCCTCGTCGGTCCCGGTCGTCTCGGGTGAGTCGGTCCCCCGGGAGTCGGTAGCAGTCGCCTCGGTAGCGGTGGCCTCCGCCGAGGCAGGTTCCGCCGTGGTCTCGGCCGCCGTGGTATCCGATGGCTCCGACGCCTCGGCCGTGTCGGGCGACTCCGGCGTGCCGGTCGCCGTCGCGTCACCGCCGGAGGCAGCCGCCGCCTCGCCCTTGCTCGGCGACTCCGATGCGGTCGTAACCGTCGCGTCGTCAGCCCCCTCTGTCGGGCTCGCTCCGGTCGAGGTGTCGGCTGCCCCTCCCGAGATGGATGGTGCGTCCGGCGGCTGCAGCATCGCGAGGTCGGCCTCGCCGCCCTCGTCGGGAGCGATATCGAGCGACCCGGCCTCGTCGCGCTCGTTCGCGACGACGCGCGTCGCGTCCAGCGAGAGGTCCCGGAGTGCATCGAGATAGGCCGGCGTCGTGCCGTAGTGCTCCCGGGCGAGGGAGACGCCCTGCGCGAGTGCGGCGTCGACGCCTGCGTCCTCGAGTTGCTGCCGGAGCACGTCGCCGGAGTGCCCGGACTCGATGGCCGCGGCCATCACGCCGATACGGTCCAGCGTCTGCTCGGCGGTCGAGACCACCCAGCGGTCCCGGGTCGCGGCGTCGACCTCGCTGATGCTCTCCGGGCGCACGGATGAGTAGACGACATCCGTATCCTCGGGCTGGTAGGTCCGGGCCTTCCCCGTCACCGCGAGGAACGCCGGCGGGTCGGTCCGCTCCAGGAACGAGAGCGCCTCGGGCTGGTACTGTCCGGCGTAGACCACGAACGCGCCCGTCGGGTCGACGATGCGTGCCCGGAGCATGGACTGGTTCACCTGCTCGAGCTCGGTGAGGACGCCGACGAGGAACATCCGGTTGACGCGCCCGCCGGTCGGCGTGATGACGAAGTTGGGGGCGCGCTCCTCGTCGCTCTCGGAGAACTGGAAGTCGCAGTCCTCGAACTCGGCGGCGAACAGCCGGTAGGCCACCTCCCGGGTCCCCGGGCCGCTGTCGCCGTCGTCGCTGCCGTCGCCGTTCTCGTCGCCGTTCGCGCTCATGCGTCACCCCGCGATTCGAGGAGGGCGGTCGCACGCGCGGCCGGGTCGTCGTCGACGGACGCGAACTCGGTGGCGTCGAGATTGGCGCCGTACTCGTCGACCGAGAGCGTCCCGCGGACGCGGAACTCCTTGCCGACGAGGTCGGCGGCGATGTCCTCGGCCACGACCTCGCGGTCCATCGCGTCGCGAGCGGCGTCGAGGGCGTCCTCGAGCGTCCCGCCGTAGATGGCCTCGGTCATCTCGCGGTCGAGAACCGCCGTCGCGGTGCCGGTCCCGTCGTCGAGGATGGCCTTCACGCGGAGGTCGTCCTCCGCGTCGACCTGTCCGTGCGAGCGGCACTGGCCGTTCTGGACCACACGGCCACACTCCGGACAGCGCTGGATGAGCCCCGAGCCGTCCCGGACCTCGATGACGTTACCGACGAGCTCCACGTCGTACGCGCCACCGCCGTCGACGGCCTCGCCGATGGGGAGCTGCTGGGCCTCGTCGTTGGCCGCGACCTCGCGGTCGATGGCTGCGACCAGCGAGAACGCGGAGACGTTCACCGAGGGGACGCCCCGGAACTCCCGGACGTAGACATCCTCGATTCGGACGGACGCGCCCTCGACGAGTTCGGGATGCGGGTCCCAGTCGGTGAACGGGAGCCGGGTCGACTCGTCGGCGAGGACACCGCTCAGGATCTCGGTCTCGCCGTCGCGGCCGTCGATGACCTTCGACTCGACCTCCATCACGCGGACCTCCAGGTTCCGCCCGCGGTCGCCGGGTTCGAGGTCGGCGAGGTTGCGGTCGCCGCCGACCTCGTACGGCACGTCGAGCGACTCGTCCTCGAACGCGAGGGTCGTCGAGTCGCCGAGGTTCAACTCGGCCTCGCCCTCCCACTCGCGCACGCCGGCATTGCCCGCGGTGATGGTGTCGCCTTCCGAGAGGCCGAAGTCGTTCCACGCGGTGAAATCGATGACGCCCGTCTCGTCGGCCAGTTCGCCCTCGTGGATGACCTGGTCCTCGCCGTTGTAGCGGATGGACCGCTTGCCGACGGTGAGGACGCGGGCCGTGACGGTGACGTTGCCGGAGTCGGGTTCGATGTCGGCGATGTCGGCCTTGGTCGGCTCGGAACCGCCGCCACCGTCGCCACCGCCGTACTTCCGGCGGAGCGAACCCTTCGCCTCGTCCACCGGCACGCTGTACTGTACCAGCCGTTCCAGGTCCTCTAAGACCTCCTCTTTGTCGACGCCGAGGTCGGAGGCGAGTTCCTCGGCATGGTCTTCTAACTCCATCGGGCGGGTGTTCGCCGGGATTCGACAAAAGGGTTCCCGCCGTCAGTGCTCGTTCAGCCCACGGTCGAGGAACTCCAGCACGACCGGCCAGGAGTCCGCCGCGGCGTGTGCGGTCGCGCGGGCGGTCACATCGCCCGCTTCGACACCCCCGAACGGAACGTGCGGCACGCCGATAAGGTGGCCACAGCCGTCGTAGGTCAGGTGCTCGAACGGATGGGGGAAGTCGTGTCGCGACAGCCGCTCGGCCGTGACGGCCGAGAGCCGTCGGGCCGGCCACACCGGGTCCGCATCGCCAGAGAGCAGGAGGACGGGCCCCTCGATCCGCTCGACCGGGATGGTCGCGGCGCGGCGGGCGGCCTCCGAGGCGTTCTCGAAGCCCCGCTCCAGAACCGGCCGCGTGCGGACCCGACCGTCGTCCGTCCGCTCCGGCGGTCCCTCCCCCGAGAGATGTGGAATCGGCTCCCCGTCGACCACCCAGGCCGGCGTGCCGTCGGGCGTATCCCAGACGACACCGCTCCCGGCGTAGGAGACGACGGCGCCCACCCAGTCGGCCCTCGCGCCGAGCAGGAGCGCGAGTTCGGCCCCGCGGGATGTTCCGACGACGCCCAGCCGCCCTCCCCGGAGGTCGGGCTGGTCGCGGAGCCAGGCTGCCGCCTCGTCGAAGTACGAGAGCGGCACGCGAGCGAGTTCGTCCGGAATCGGGTCGGGCTCGCCGAAGTACTGGAGCGAGCACACGGCGAACCCGTGGGTCGCGAGCGTCCGCGCGAGCCGGTGGGAGGTCCGGCCGGCCGACCCGTGCAGGTCGAGGACGACCGGATGCGGCCCGCCGTCCGGCGGGAGGAACAGGTCGCCGACGAGGCCCTCGTGGTCGACGGCTCGTGTCTCGATGGCCGGGTCGTACAGCATCCGTGTCACCTCCCGCTCGCTCGCCGCAGCGTCGGTACTGGCCTGCAGGGCGACCGGCACCTCGGCACGGTCGCCGAGGCTCACGAACCGGGCATCGGCGTCGGTCCGCATCGACCACAGCCACCCCATCGGTTCGACGCCCTCGTACGTCCCTCGCTCGGGGGCACGGTCGCGGCAGTCGACGATGCCCTCCCCGTCGGCCGTGTACGCCGCCCGCGATATCCACTCCCTGCCCTCGTCGTCGACGAGCGTGGCACGGAACTCGACGGTCGAGCCGGGTGCCGCGCCGGTGACACGGAGATCGACTGCCTCGTCGTTCGGTGAGCGGGACGGGACTTCGATGGAGAGGGTACTGGAAGCACGATTCCAGTCGCTGTCGTCGGAGTTTCGTTTCATCGTGGGTATCCGGAGACCAGAGTCAGGAATTAGTCGAATAGGTGCAGAATAATAAATATAACGAAGTTATTTTTTAATTATCGCCGCTTGAGGAGTCGAATCGGCGAGTTATGAAGGTTGCGGTCGAATCCGCCGTCGAGTCGCCCGGGTGCGACTCCAGCGCCGAACCCTTAACGGGGTCCCGCTCGCGTTCGTGGACATGGCAGATACGACAGAACACGTGGCCATCCTCGGTGCCGGAACGATGGGGCGGGGCATCGCCCACGCCGCCGCCGTCGTGGGACACGAGGTGACGCTTCGGGACGTGGACGAGTCGGTTCTCGAGGAGGCCGCCGACGCGGTCGACGAGAGCATCTCCGGCGCCGCCGACCGTGGCAAACTCGACGCCGCCGCGGCCGAGGCCGCGCGCCAGCGCGTGCGGACGACGGAGGACATCGACGCCTGCGCGGACGCGACCGTCGTCATCGAGGCCGTTCCCGAGCAACTCGACCTGAAGACCAGCGTGCTCGAT
The DNA here is from genome assembly GCF_024298825.1 of Haloglomus salinum. Taxonomy (NCBI): domain Archaea; kingdom Methanobacteriati; phylum Methanobacteriota; class Halobacteria; order Halobacteriales; family Natronomonadaceae; genus Haloglomus; species Haloglomus salinum. The sequence continues at coordinate 3,683,086 of NZ_CP101153.1, read as the reverse complement.
GAAGCCGTGGCCGTCGTCGACGACGACGCACTCGTCACCTCCAACACCTCCTCGCTTCCGGTGACCGAACTCGCCGCGTCGCTCGAGGACCCGTCGCGGTTCTGTGGGCTCCACTTCTTCAACCCCGCGTACGTGATGGGGCTGGTCGAGGTGGTGACCGCCGAGCAGACGGGCGACGACGCCCGTCAGCACGCCATCGACTTCGTCGAGTCGCTGGAGAAGGAGGCCGTCGTCGTCCGTGACGCGCCAGGGTTCGCATCCTCGCGGCTCGGCGTCACGCTCGGCGCCGAGGCGATGCGGATGCTGGAGACGGGCACCGCGAAGACCGCCGATATCGACGCCGCGATGGAGCTGGGGTACCGCCATCCGATGGGACCGCTGAAGCTCTCCGACGTGGTCGGGCTGGACGTCCGACTCGACATCCTCGAACACCTGCGCGAGGAACTGGGCGAGCGCTTCCGCCCGCCGGAGGTGCTGCGTCGCAAGGTCCGCGCCGGCCACCTCGGACAGAAGTCCGGCCGCGGGTTCTACGTCTGGGAGGACGGCGAGGCCGTCCGCCCGGTCGACGAGGCGTAGGATGACCGAGGACGGCGCGGCCCACGACGAGGGCTCGACCGCCAGCGAGGACCACCCACCGCGCCCGCTCGGGGAGCCGCCACCGACGACGAGCGACGTGCTCGACGAACTGGAGGCCCTCTCCCGGACTGTCGACGACCCCGAGGAGCGCGAGGCTGTCGAGCGCGCGAAACTCGTCCTCGGCGAGATGCAGTCGGGGCCGTTCGGCAACGTCGTCTACGGCTTCGACCGCGCGGACGCCGCCGAGGCGCTGCTGGGGGCGCTCCTGTTCGGTATCCCCATGTTCGTGGAGGGAGGCACCCTGGAGGTCGGCGCGTTCGTCGCCACCAACCCCCTCTACCTCGCCGGGACCCTCGGCGCGTCCGTCCTGCTCACGGTCGGTATCCTCTACGTCGCCGACTTCCAGGACGTACGCGTCTACCGACCGTTGCTGGGGTTCATCCCCCGGCGGCTCGCCGGTATCCTCATCATCTCGTTCGTCACGGCGCTGGTCGCGATGACCGCGTGGGGTCGGCTGGACTGGTCACAGCCGTGGCTCTCGTTCTGCCAGGTGTCGGTCACGCTGGTGCCGATGGTCATCGGGGCGGCGCTGGGGGACCTGCTACCCGGTTCCTGAACGCCAGTCGGCTCGGGGCCCCTCCCGGGACCGACGGAGGCTCGCCGAGTATATTTCATACTGGCGAATATATTGATATGATTGGGGTATTGTGTAGTACGTGTCGATACAACTGAGGTAGGACCGACACAAGAGCTAAACTCGGCTTCCACCTATCCCCGTGTGATGCATCGACGCCGGCTCGTCGTCGCCCTCCTCGCTCTCATCCTGCTTGCGGGGTGCAACGCGCTGTCCGCACCGTCGTCGGGCACGGAGACGCTGACGCCGGCGGCGGTGCCGGAGGGGGTACCGACGGCCGCCCCGGGCGTCCCGGCTGCCGAGGGGGTGACGGCGCTGGACGCCGACCGGCTGCTCGCGGCGGACGCGCGGCGGCGCGAGGCCACGAGCTATCGCCTGACGCGGACGGTCGAGATCCGTGGCCGGAACTGGACCACCCGCATCGACCGCGACCGGCGGGTCGCTGCGAACGGTACCATCTACGAGCGTGTCGAGACAGAGGGGTCTCCCGGGCTGACGCCGGCGGTCGCCCGGAGCGAACTGTGGAAGGACGGTTCGGCGGTGTTCGTCCGGACGTACGACCAGGACGGCACCCGGATCGAACGGGGCCCGTTCCCGTCCGTTCCGGGGCACTTCCGCCGATGGGTGATGCTCCGGGAGCAGCTCGCGGCCGGCGGCGAGTACCGGGTGGAGCAGACCACCGAAGGGGTCGTCCTGCGCACCGCGGAGCCCCCGCCGCTGGAGGAGGGAGTCATCCCCATCTCGCTGGGCGAACCACGGAACGTGACCGCGCGACTGACTGTCGAGGAATCGGGGCTGGTCCGGTCGCTCCGGCTGCGCTACGACACGACCGTCCGGGGCGAGACGGTCCGGGTCGAGATAACCCACCGACTCACGGCGGTCGGGAACACGACCATCGACCGGCCGGACTGGGTCGGCTAGTCGAACGCTGCCGCGCGGCGCTCCTCCAGGGTCTCCTGGACCCGGTCCCAGTCCACGGGCGGTGCGAACGCGGACAGGGCGCGCTCGAACGCTGCGAGGTCCGAACCGAACCGGTCGTGCCAGGCCGGCTCGCCGTGCTCCGACAGCGTCTCGACGAGAGCTCGTGCCTCCCGCTCCGTCGCCGCGACCCGGTCTGCGAGCTCCGCCCGGAACGGGTCGCCCTCGCGGTCCGCCCAGGTCCGGAGGTCGGCGGCCTCGGCGCAGAGGTCGGTGGCGAGCAGCGCCATCACGTGCGCCCGCATCGTGGCATCCGCCCAGTCCGCCGCGGGCGTCTCGCTCGCGGAAAGCGCGTCGGCCGCGGCCGACAGCTCCTCGAGCGACCCCGAAACCAGGTCGATGTCCTCGGCCAGTTCGTCGTACCGGCGGTCCGGACTGGCGAGCCACGACTCGAACGCCTCCAGGTCGAACGAGAGCTCGTCGGCCTCCCGGGCGACGTTCTGCGCGGTCGCCGCGACCTCGCGGAGTTCGACCGCCAGTTCGTACACCGCGCCCGGGTCGCCCAGCTGCTCGACGGGGGGACGGAGCCCATCCGAGAGGTCGGCGGCACGCGCCTCGACCGCTGCCAGCCGGTCGTCGTACGTCCCCAGCCGGGCCGCGACGACGTCGATGTCGGCGACGGGGTCGGCTGCCGCGGTCGCGTCCTCGTGGGCGATACCGGCGAGTTCGACCCGCGTCTCCGCGGTGGCGACCAGCTTCGACGTATCGGAGACGGTGTCGTCGACGGCCTCGCGGGTGACGACGCCGTCCTCGGTGACCGGGTCGAGCGCCTCGCGTACGGTGTCGGGGTCGCGGTCGCCGTCCCCGCGGTCGACAATCGCATCGACCGCGCTCCCCACTGGCAGTCCAACGAGCCCGCTCTCGTTCATGTTCCGGGGTCACCGGTCACAGCCCGTATACCTTCCGTCAGAGCCGTTCGTTCGGGACAGCACCCCTCGGTAGCGGTCGGGTCGGATATATATCCGTCATGGGTCGAACGTGGGCGAACCCCCTCGAACGTGGATGAACCCACCCGAACGGGGCGGACCCCTCGGCTCCGAATCGGCCTGTATCGGCGCATAGCGGTATTATAAACCGCTTTAATCGAATCCCGGGTCCTCTCAGTTGATGTCAGACGGCACAACGTCCGGTACCGGCGTATCACGGCGGAAGTTCCTCGTCAGTTCGGGCGCCATCGGGGCAGCGGGGCTGGCTGGCTGCACCAGCAACGGCCAGAACAACAGCGGCGGCGGCGGCGACGGTGGCGACGGTGGCGACGGCGGCAGCGGCGGCCCGGCGCTGCTCACCGCCGAGGGCTCCTCGACCGTCTACCCCATCTCGAACAAGGGCAGTTCCTACTGGAACGCGAACGCGCCGCCGAGCGACGGCGAGTACTGGGGCTCCAATGACGAGGGGCAGGTGCCCGGCTGGAACGAGATCCAGACGGACGACAACCTTGCGGACTACTTCGCGGCCAAGTACGGCTTCGAGAAGACGGGTCAGCGGTCGAACCCGCCGTACAACACGACGGTCAGCCTGAGCCACTCCGGCACCGGCTGCAAGGCGGTCCGCGACGAGCTGGTCGACATCGGAAACTCCTCCGGCCCCATCACGGCCGAACTCGGCTGGAGCGAGGAGAAGGCCAACGAGGAGGTCGTCGACCACGTCGTCGGCCGCGACGGCCAGCCGGTCGTCGTGAGCAGCGATATCTACGACAACGGCGTCCAGCAGCTCACCGGTGAGCAGGTCCGGAAGATCTACCAGGACGAGATAACCAACTGGTCCGAGGTCGGCGGCCCCGACCAGGAGATCTTCGTCATCGGCCGTGCGGAGGGCTCGGGCACGGACACGGCGTTCCGGCTCAACATGCTCGGCAGCGCCGACGCACCGATGCCGGGCGTCAACTCCCGGTTCGGACAGAACCAGCAGGTCGCCGAGGCCGTCTCCAACAACGACGGTGCCATCGCGTACATGGCGCTGGCGTTCACCAGCGAGACGGTCCAGCCGATCGGCATCGAGTTCGAGGGGACCCTGTACCAGCCGGACAAGGACGCCGAGAACACCATCTTCGACAGTTCCTACCCGCTGAACCGCGACCTCCACATGTACACGAAGATCACCGAGGACACCCCGAGCGGGACGGACAAGCGGGAGGGGGCCTTCCTGAACATGTTCCTGACGAACTTCGGTCAGATCGTCTTCGTCGAACAGAACAACTACATCCCGCTTCCGACGAGCGATATCCAGTCAGAGGCCGACAAGCTGCCCGAGCAGGCGTAACGCGGGGGTTCCTGTCGACGAGGCCGTTGCCGTTCCCGTCCTCACCGTTTCATACGATACGTCACATACCATGTCGAACACAACGAACGAACCGGCCGCGAGTGCGGGCATGTTCGCGCGACGGCGCCGGCAGCTCCGGGACTTCGTCGAGGAGACGGAGCCGGCGGCGCTGGCCACGGTCAGCGTGATGACCGTCGCGCTCCTGTCGGCACTCGCCGGGTTCCTCGCGGTGTCGCCCCTGACTATCATCCCCTTCGCCGTGTTCCTCGTCAGTACGGGGTACGGCTGGCTCCGGCACCAGGGCCTGACCGCCCGGGTGCTGACCTTCTCGATGATGGTCTCGACCGTCCTGATACTGCTGTTGATCATCGTCTTCATCTTCGTCGAGTCGATTCCCGTCATCCAGTACGAGAGCGCGACCGTGTTCGGCGTCTCCATCCCCGGGCTGCGGCTGTTCACGCAGACGCAGTGGGACGCGGTCTCCCCGCCGATCCGGTACTCGATGGTCCCGATGATCCACGGGACGGTGATGGTGACGGCCATCGCGACGGCGGTCGCGGCGCCGCTGGGCGTGGCCGCAGCGCTGTTCCTCTCGGAGATCGCACCACCGACCGTCCGCGAGGTCGTCAAGCCGGGCGTGGAGATCCTCGCCGGTATCCCCTCCATCGTCTACGGGTTCATCGGGTTCACCATCCTGAGCCCGTGGGCGGCCGACCAGTTCCAGACCGTCGGCCAGGGGTCGTACCTGTTCGTCGGCATCGTCGTCGGGCTGATGGCGCTGCCGACGGTCGTCTCGGTGGCCGAGGACGCCCTCTCGAGCGTCCCCGAGTCGATGAAGAGCGGCTCGCTCGCGATGGGAACGACCGACTGGCAGACGATGACCTCCATCACCCTGCCGGCGGCGTTCTCGGGCGTCTCGGCGGCGGTCCTGCTGGGAGTCGGGCGGGCCATCGGCGAGACGATGGCCGCGACGGTCATGTTGCGGGGCGTGCCGCAGTTGACGGAGCCGCTGTACAACGCCTTCTACGGCCAGGCGACGCTCACCTCGCTCATCGCCAACAACTACGGCGAGGCCGACGGGCTCCAGATGGACGCCCTGTTCGTCGCGGGCGTCATCCTGTTCATCACGGTACTCGTCATCTCCATCGGGGCACAGTACATCGAGTGGCGGATGCGCCGGAAGCTGGGAGGTGATGTCTGATGGCGGGCACGACGCGGACGAACCTCGTCAAGGGCGACACCTCGGAGACGAACGCGGTCGCGGCGGGCGCGATCGCGCTCGCGGCACTCCTCTTTGCCCTCTCGCTGGCGGCGCTGTTCGAACTCGTCACCATCAGCGACCCGGTCGGCGGCGTGCCGGTCGTCACGCTGCTCGGGCTGATCCTCGCGGGCCTGGGCGGGGCGGTCATCACCTTCGGCGTCGGCTCGTTCCTGGGTTACGTCGAGACCCAGCCGAGCCCGAGCGCCGGCCTGGTCGCGACGGCGGTCCTCTCGGGCATCTGGTTCACGGTCGGTGGGCTGGTCGCCTCCCAGACACTCGGGCTGGGTGGGCTCACCTGGCTGCCCGTCGCCCTCCTCGTGGGCGGCGGCGCGTTCGCCCTGACCGCGCTCCCCCGGGAGGACATCGGCTCGACGCTCCCAGCCGGCGCCCTCACCCTCCTGACGGGACTGGTCTTCGTCACCGGGACCATCGGGCCGGCCTGGGTGTGGGAGCTGGCCTTCGAGCAGCAGGCCTCGCTCACCGCCGAGTTCGTCGTCCCCACGGCGACGCTGTTCGCCGCGCTCCTCTCGGGCTGGGCCGCGGCGAAGGCGTACGGCGGCTTCGGCGCCCGTGGCCGGCATATGGGCGCGTACGTACTCATCTACCTGAACGCGAGTTCCATCGTGGGCGTGCTGTTCGTTCTGGTCGCGTTCACGGCGGTGAAGGGGATTCCTGGGCTGTTGAACGGGGCCCGGGTCGGCCAGGGTGTCGGCCCGGCAGTGGGACCGGTCGCGCTCCCGGTCTCGGTGCCGTTCGTGATGAACGGAGCCGGACTGTTCGCCGAGGTGAAGGGCGTGCTGCCGGCGATCGTCGGGACGGTCTGGCTGGTGGTCGGCGCGGTGCTGTTCGCGGTGCCGCTGGGCGTCGGTGCGGCGATCTTCCTCACGGAGTACGCCGAGCGGGGTCGACTCACCCAGGCCGTCGAGGTGGCGACCAACGGGCTCTGGAGCACGCCCAGCATCGTGTTCGGCCTGTTCGGCTTCGCCTTCCTCGTCCCACGGTTCGGGGGGAACAAGTCGCTGATATCGGGGATGCTCACGCTCGGGTTCATGCTTCTCCCGTTGGTGCTCATCACGAGCCGGGAGGCGATCATCGCGGTGCCCGACGAGTACCGCGACGCGAGCGCCGCGCTGGGGGTCACGAAGTGGCAGACGGTCAAGAGCGTGGTCATCCCGGCTGCGCTTCCAGGCGTCGTCACGGGCGTCATCCTCGGCGTCGGCCGGATCGCGGGCGAGACCGCCCCCATCCTGCTGACGATGACCGGCGGGACGTTCGTCTCGGGGGGGCAGACCGTCGACGTGATTGGCGGCTTCCAGTTCACGAGCACGCCGCCGTTCGTCGCCAACCCCGAGCTGCTGGATGCGACGACGGCGCTCCCGTTCCAGCTGTTCGCGCTGATCAAGGCGGGCGTCGGCCTCGGCGACAACGTCGCCAGCCCCGAGCAGTTCCAGTGGGCGACGGCACTGATGTTGCTGGTGGTGGTGCTGTCGTTCTACGCGATCGGCATCGGCGCGCGGTACTACTTCCGGAGGCGACTCAACCATGAGTGAAACCACACAGGCGGAGGCAGAGCGGACGGAAGCGGAGACAGCACCGGACCAGCCCCTCGAGACGACGAGCGGCGAGACCGAAGAACAGGTCCGCGAGGAGTGGCGCGAGTACGCGTTCGACGGCCGGACCAAGCTCGCAGCCGAGGACCTCGATGTTCACTACGGCGACGACCACGCCCTGAAGGGCGTCTCCATCGAGATTCCGGAGAACAGCGTCACCGCGCTCATCGGCCCCTCGGGTTGCGGGAAGTCGACGTTCCTCCGGTGTCTCAACCGGATGAACGACCGCATCGGGAGTGCCCGGGTCGACGGCTCCGTCCGTATCGACGGGGAGGAGATCTACCAGGACGGGGTGAACCTCGTCGAACTCCGCAAGCGTGTCGGGATGGTGTTCCAGTCGCCGAACCCCTTCCCGAAGTCGATCCGAGAGAACATCTCGTACGGTCCCGAGAAGCATGGCGACCTGCAGACGGGGCTGCTCGCGCGGCTGCTCGACCGGAGCGACGAGGACGAGCGCGAGCAGCTCGTCGAGCGGTGTCTCCGCGACGCGGCGCTCTGGGACGAGGTGAACGACCGGCTCGACGACAACGCCCTCGGACTGTCGGGCGGCCAGCAACAGCGGCTCTGCATCGCCCGCTGCCTGTCGGTCGACCCGGATGTCATCCTGATGGACGAGCCCGCCTCGGCCCTGGACCCCATCGCGACCGCCAAGATAGAGGACCTCATCGACCAGCTGAGCGAGGAGTACACGGTCGTCATCGTCACCCACAACATGCAGCAGGCGGCCCGTATCTCCGACCAGACGGCTGTCTTCCTCACCGGCGGCGAGCTCGTCGAGTACGGTGACACCGACCAGGTGTTCGAGAACCCCCACAGCGAGCGGGTCGAGGACTACATCACCGGCAAGTTCGGGTGACCACGATGCCCCGAACGGGTTACCAGGACGACCTCGACGACCTCCGCGGGGACGTGCTCGCGATGGGACAGCTCGTCCTCGGGCGACTCGACGACGGGCTGGAGGCTTTGCGGACCGGCGACGAGTCGCTCGCCCGCGAGGTCGCCGAAGGTGACGCGACGGTCAACGAGCGCTATCTCGAGCTTGAGAGCCGGTGTATCGACCTGTTCGCGCTCCAGCAGCCGGTCGCCGGTGACCTCCGGTTCGTGGCCGCCTCGTTCAAGATCCTCACCGACCTGGAGCGGATCGCCGACCTCGCCGCGAACCTCGGCCGCTACGCCCTCGCCGGGGACGAGAGCCTGGTGCCGGAGGTCTCCGTCGGGGATATCGGCACGGCGGCCCGTGACCTCGTCGCCCGCAGCCTCGACGCGTACGCCGACCGGGACGCGGCGGCCTGTCGGGCTATCCACGAGGACGACGACACGGTCGACGCGCTGTGTGGGCGCGCATCGGAGGCGGTCGCGCGCGACCTGGTCGAGCGCGAGGCCGCGACCGACGCGTGGGAGCTGGAGCGTCTGCTCGACGACGTGTCTCAACTGCTGCTCACGGTTCGGGACCTCGAACGGGTCGCTGACCACGCCGTCAACATCGCCGCCCGCACCCTCTATATGGTCGAGAGCGACCCGGAGCTGATCTACTGATGGAGCGGCGCAAGGTCCAGCGGGTCGGCGGCGGCACGTACACGGTCTCGCTCCCGAAGGAGTGGGCCAGGCGAGCCGGTATCACCGCCGGGACGACCGTCCACATCGACCCCCGCAGCGAGGACCAGCTGGTTCTCGAGCCGGAAGCGCCCGAGGAGGACGCGACCGCCCGGGTCCAGCTCCCGGTCGCCGGGGAGTCGCCGGTCCGACTCGAACGCGCGGTACGGGCCGCCTACGCGGCGGGGTTCGAGCACCTGACGCTCCGGGCGCCCGATGGCTTCTCGGCCGAGCAGCGCGCGGCCGTCGAGCGGGTCGCCAACACGTTCGTCGGCGTCACGCTCGCAGCGGAGACGGGAACGGAACTCGTCGTGCGGGCGCTGCTCGACCCCGGCGAGGTGTCGGTCCACCAGTCGGTTCGTCAGCTCCGGTTCACGGCGCTCTCGATGCACCGCGACGCGACCGACGCGCTCACCGCGGATGAGGCCCCGTACGTGGCCGACCGCGAGGCCGAAGCCGACCGGCTGTACGCGATGATCGACCGGCATCTCGGGCGCGGGCTCGCCCGGCTCGACGAGGTGGACGCGCTCGGACTGAGCCGGCTGGAACTGTTCGAGCTCCGCACCGTCGCCCGCGAACTGGAGCGGGTCGCCGACGACGCCGAAACCATCGCCGAGGTCGCCGGTGCGGTCGAGTCCTTCCCCGAGTCCGTTCCGGCGAGCGAGTTCCACAGCCTGGCCCGGGAGGCACGGGCCGTGGTCGAGGAGGCGACCGCCGTCGTCGTCGGCGACGCGGCAGTCGAGACGGCGAACGACGCCCTCGAGCGGCGCGAGGAGATCCGGGCGTCGGTGGAGTCGATGGACCGCCGACTGGCAGACGCCGCAGGGAGCTACCGGCCCGGCCGGGTGCTCGACGCGCTCCGCCGGACCGTCGAGAGCGGCGGGAACATCGCCGAGATGGGACTGCGTGCGGGAACGCGGCGGGAGGAACTCGCACCGGCGGGCACCACCGCCAGACCGGAAGGGGGCTGAGCGCGGCCAGGAAGGACGGGCGGTGTGCGGCTCAGTCGTCTGCGGCCGGCGCGGCGAACCCGACGTCGATTTCGCCGTCGTCGAGTTCCTGCTCGACCTCGCGGGCGGCCTGCACCATGTTCTCCATCTTGCCGTACGCGATGTCACGGGGGAGGAGCTTCAGGCCGCAGTCCGGGGAGATGGTCAGGCGCTCCGGCGGGACGATCTCGAAGCCCTTCTTGATGTTCTCCTTGATGACCTCGACCGGTTCGACCTCGGCGGTGTGGGCGTCGACGACGCCGAGCGCGAGGTCCTTCGTGAACTCGGGGTCCTGGAAGACGGGGACCTGCTCGTAGTCGCCGTTGGCGAGTTCGAGGTCGAACTCGTGGACCGGGAACTCGAGTATCTCGGGATAGATGCGCGAGTAGTCGCCGTAGCAGACGTGCAGCCCCAGCCGCACGTCCGCGGGCACGTCGTCGACGATGCGCTCGAGACACTCGCCGACGATGGCGTGGTCGTCCGGCGTCGTCGCGAGTGCCGGCTCGTCGATCTGGATGTAGCGTGCGCCCGCGTCGACGAGCGCCTCGATCTCCTCGTTGACGAGGTCGGCCAGCTCGTAGGCCAGTGTCTCCTCGTCCTCGTAGTGCTCGTTGAACGACCAGTTCGCGAGCGTGTACGGCCCCGTGATGGGGACCTTGACGGGTCGCTGGGCGACGCCGCTGGTGAACTCGAACTCCTCGACCAGCCACTGCTCGCCGTAGGCGACCTCGTCCACGACCGAGGGCTTGTCGAAGTAGTTGTGACCCCACACCTTGACGGGGCCGTTGAACTCGTAGCCGTCGATGCGGTGGGCGAAGTACTCGACCATCTCGTTGCGGCGCATCTCGCCGTCGCAGACGACGTCGAGGCCGGCGCGCTCGTGCTCCTCCGTGATGAGGCGCGCCGCGTCGTCGTGGGCCTCGTGGAGGTGGTCCTCGTCGAAGTCGTACTCCTCGTCGTCGACCAGGTCCTCCGACCGGTTGAGCCACTTGGGCTTCGGGTACGAGCCGACCACGGTCGTCAGGAGGAAGTGGTCGGTCGGGTGGTCGTCGGGGCGGAACTGCTCGCGCACGTCGACCCCACCGTCGGGCGCGGTCGCGGGCACCGCCTCGCGAGCGTCACGTCCGTCACGGTCATCGTCGCCGACCTCGGGCCAGTCGCTCATGCTTCCACCTCCGTCTCGCCCGCGGCGGCACGCGCGAGCACGTCCAGTTTCTCGCGGGCGCGGTTCACGGGCAGGTAGAACAGCTCCGTGTTCGCGGTGAGGTACGTCGTCTCGAACGACTGCGCGGGGACCTGTTCGTTCACCCACTCCACGCGGTCGCGGACGGTTTCGACGGACTCGACGCGCGTGTTCTGGCCGTCGACCAGGCCCAGCGCGATGTCGTCGGTGGTTCCGTACTCCGTGATGTTGTAGAGGTTCGCCTCGTGGTCGCTGACGAAGTCGAAGCCGATGGCGTCGAGGTCGGCGTCCATCAGGTGGGCGTACGCCTTCTCGGGCACGGCACCCCAGTAGGTGTGACAGACGACCTCGGCATCGGTCGCGCCGGCCACGCGGTCGATGGCCGCGCTGGCGCGCTCGTCAGCCCCCTCTTCGGGCGGGTTCTCGACGAGCGAGGGCTCCAGCAGGAACAGCGTCTCCACGCCGGGGAACCCGTCGACCTCGTCGACGAGGAAGTCGGCGACGGCGTCAAGGAACGCTGCCTCGTCGCCGTAGTGTTCGTCCGTGGCGAGGTCGGCCAGCGAGTACGGTCCCGGGAGAACCGCCTGCAGCCCACCAGCGTCAGCCTCCAGCAGCTCGGCCGCCGCGTCGAGCTCGGCCGCCACGTCGCCGCTCGCGGCGAGTTCGTCGGTGACAACCGGCTCGCGGTAGAAGTTGTTGTTGTCGTAGTAGCGGACGATGCCGCGTGTGTCGACGGCGTCGGACACGGCGAGCGGGTGCGCGATGTTGTCGTCCCAGCGACCCTGCCCCTCGACCACGCGGTCGAGCCCGGCCTCGGTCTGCCACTCGAGCTCCTCGGTGCGGACGCGGTCGTACGCCTCGGTCACGTCCTCGCCCTCGGTTCCGTCGATGAGGTCGGACTTCTGGTGCCCTTTCAGGTCCGAGAGCTCCCCCTTCGCCCAGTCGGGCAGCGGGAGAAGCCCCGGTGTCGTCGCGACGAGTTCGGTCATCGGAGACGGATACGGTACCACCCCGAATAATATTTGCTAATCAGATTGATGCTCAGGAGTAATCTGCCGCGGGGGAGGCGCCGCTCACGTGCCGGTCGGCGTGAGTTCGAGTACCACCAGCCGCTCGGACGGGAACTGCTCCTCGGCCGCTTCGTCCGTCATCAGCCCCTCGTTGCGGGCCGTGTTCCGCACCGCGTCGAGTCCGGTGAGCGAGGAGACGAGCAGTAGCGCGCGGCCACCCGGAGCGAGGACGCGCCGGACGGACGCCAGGAACGGGTTCACCACCGCACGGCCGTCCTCGCCCCCGGAGAGCGCCTGCTCCATCCAGTCCCCCCACTCGCGGTCCTCGGGGGTCGGGAGATAGGGCGGGTTGAACAGGACCCAGTCGAAGGTGTCGTCGCGGAACGCCGAGACCATATCCGTTCTGACCACCGCGAGCCCGGCGTCGCCAGCCTGCTGGCACGCATGCGGGTTGAGGTCGGAGGCGACGACCCGGGCGCTGCACGCCTCGGCGACCGTGCGCCCGACGTAGCCCGAGCCCGTCCCGAGGTCGAGCACGAGGTCGTCGCTCTCGATGCGGGCGACCGCCGTCTTCGCGAGCAGGTGCGAGTCCTCGGCCGCGCGGTAGACATCCGGTTCGCCCCGGAGGCTCGCCAGCCGCGGGCGGTCGCCGTCAGTCATGGTCACGGTCCATCGGTTCGACGGGGTCGGACAGCTCCGAGCCGCCCTCCACGCGCTCGATGGCGGCGATGTACTCCCCCTCCGTAGTGCGAGGCTGGAGGGTGCTGTCCCCGTCGTCGATCTCGACGGTCGGGTCGGTCACGGCGCTCATATGCGTGCCCGGACCGTCTTCGTCACCACCGGACTCGACCTCCCGAACCACTGCCTCGGTCTCGCCGGTCTCCCCTGCCCGGACCTCACGACGGTCGTCGGTGAGCCGGAAGCCCCCGGTTTCCTCGCGGGCCATCAGCTCGCGCTGCGGGTAGGGTATCTTCACACCATCCTCCTCGAAAGCGTTCTTGACCCCGTCGATGACGGCGTTCTGTGCGGCCCACTTGCGCTCGATGGTCGGGTCCGGAATCCAGAACCGCAGCGTCAGCACCACCGAGGACGCCCCGAGTTCGTCGATGACGACGTCCGGTGACGGTTCGTCCAGCACCTCGTCGAGGACGTGCATCGTATCGCGGGCCAGTTCCATCGCCCGCGCTATCTCCATGTCGTAGTCGACGCCCACGTCGACCTGGATACGGAGCTTCCCGTTCCGAGAGCGATTGATGATGTTGTTCTTCGTGACCTCGTCGTTCGGGATGACGACGACCTCGTTGTCGAACGTGCGTATCTCCGTGTTGAAGATGGAGATGTCGGTGACGACGCCCTCCTCCTGGTCGATGACGACCCAGTCGTTCACCTCGAACGGGCGCGAGACGAGGAGGACGAACCCGGCGACGATGGCCCCCAGAGTCTGGCGAGCCGCCAGCCCGATGACGAGGCCCGCCGCGCCGGCGCCGATGAGGAGGTTCTGCGGGTTCACCCCGTACAGCGCGAGGACGAACAGCGCCGCGGGCGCGAAGACGAGAATCTGGACGACGTGGTGAGCAACCTCCTTCTGGTGGGCTGTGATGGCGTCGGCCTCCGACCCCCGCCGGATGGCCCGTTTCGTGATACGGGTGACGGTGAACGCCGCCCCGAATGCGGCAGCGGTCACGAGGAACCGAACCCCGTCGGTCGGGCCGAGTCGGACGAAGGTGAAGGCGGTCGTCACCTCGTCGCGCAGCCGCCAGACCACAACCAGCGCGAACGCTACGCCCAGCCCGGTAAGACTGATGGAGAGAGACTGGAGTGCCTCGACGACCTCGTCGTCCCGGATGCGTCGCTTCAGTGGCTGCCCCAGCGCGTAGACGAACGCGGCCGTGAGGAGGAACAGTGCCAGGAGCCCCGCACTGACGAGGTACTGCTCCGTGCGGGAGAGCGTCCACGTCCAGGGGTCGAGCTGCGGTTCGGTCTGAAGCAGTATCCCGGCCGCGTCGACCACCTCCATCACGGTGGGTCGACCTCCGTCACCTCGGTCGCGAGTCTCACCAACTCGGCGAACTCGGACGGTGTCACGTCGCCCGCACGCCGGCTCATCAGCTCCTCGCCGGCCGCGTCGACGACGGCATCGGCGTCCGCGATGCCGCTGATGTGAACCGTGTTCCGGACGGCGTTCCGCATCGTCTTGCGCCGCTGCGTGAAGACACCCCGAACGAGTGCCATGAACGCGGCCTCGTCCACGTCGTAGTCCGGGTCGCGGGGGAGACATCTGACGACGGCGCTCTCGACCGCGGGCTCGGGGTCGAACGCCGTCGGTGGAACGGTCTCGACGACCTCCACGTCGGCGTAGTGGCCCGCGGTCACCGAGAGCCGGCCGTAGTTGTCTGTCCCGGGCTCGGCGGCCATCCGCTCGGCGAACTCGCGCTGGAGCATCAGCACGAGGGGTCTCCCCTCGGGAAGCAACCGGAAACAGAACTCGCTGGACGCCCCGTACGGGAGGTTCGACACGGAGCCGGTGAACGCTGGCAGGTCGCACTCGAGGGCATCCCCCTCGATGACATCGAGTCGTCCCGCGTCGACGGCGTCTGCGAACTCCTCCCGGAGGAAAGCCGCGAGGTCCGGGTCCCGTTCGACCACGGTGACGTGGCCGTCGCTGGCGGCGAGGAGCCGGTCGGTCAGCCCGCCGGTGCCCCCGCCGATCTCGAGAACGTGGTCCGCGGCGTCGGCCGGCAGATAGTCCGGAAGGCGGTCCAACACACGGTCGTCGATGAGGAAGTGCTGGTCCTGGTCCGGGTCCCCGCGGACGCCGGCACGGCGCCGCAGAGCATCCGGGTCCCGTCGTGTCATACGCGCTATCGCCAGTTCGTCGCCGGGGCGATAAAGGGTTGGCGTCACCGACCGGCCGCGTGACTCGGCCTCACTCGCCCCGGTCCCGGGTGGCGAAGATGCGGTACTTCATGTCGTCCTCTCGGATCTCCTCGACGATGCGGTCGATGAGAACCTGCCGGGGGTCGTGAAGGCCGGACACCCGCTCCTCGAGGTCGTCGAACGACTCGAAGGGCTGGCGCTTGCGCAGGTCGAGGACGTTGTTGCGGAGCTTCTTCCCGATGCCCGGGAGCAGGTTGAGCGCGTGGAGACGTGTTGTGATGGCCTGGGCCTCGTTGAAGAAGTCGACGAACCGTCGCTCCTCCTCGTCGACGATCGCCGCGACAGCGTACTCCAGCTCCGACTCCGCGGCCCCCGAGAGTTCGTCGAAACCGACGTGTCCCACGCGACTCACCTCCTCGCCCCGAGGGTCGGTGGCAACCCTGTCACCCACGTTCAGGTCGGTGTCGCCCTCGAAGCGAACGAGATAGAGGTCGAACTCGTCGACACCCAGTGCGTACGCGACGGGGGTGTTGCTCCGCTGCTCGTCCGGCAACCCCGTCGGGAGGTAGTCCAGCACGACCGCCTCACGCGGGTCGTCCTCGTCGGCAACGGCCGACTGCGAATCGTCCGTGTCGCCGGCGTCAGTCATATCCCGAGAGTAGACGGACCCGATATTTAAAATGCCGCCACGCGCGGGAGTCGGTGTCGACGTCCCCTGGCGGTTATCGACCCCCGTGCCTGCTTGCGAACAGGCGGTACCGCTCCCGACCGCCGGACCGTGGTACCGCGCTGGCGGAACCGAGCGCGCGGTGGCGTCCCACCCGCTCGGGTCGGCGGTCCGGCGACGACTCGTCAGGTCACGGGAACGCTGGCCGGGCCCTGGTATTTGAACCTCCGTGAGCGACCCCTCGGTGTCGGCCCAGTCGTACGCTGCCGCTCCGAGCAAATCGGGACAGACGCCGCCCCGGTTTGGTTCCACAGGTGAGCCGTCGTCCGGAGCCCCGATTCCCGAAACGTTCTCCCCGTGGCGAGTGCTGCTGCAACAAGCGAAATCAGGGTAAGTGAGACGCCGGTACATCCGGCCATGGAACGCAGGGAGTACGCCATCCTTGCCGTTATCGCGCTTCTGACGGTTGGAATCGGGGTATTCACGACGAACCAGCCGCTGGGGACGTTCTTCACCGAGAGCCTCCGCCAGTTCGCCACTACCACGGCGGCGATGGCGTGGATAACCTGGTGGGCGCTCGTGGTCGGGTTCGCCATCGCCGGCGGCGTCGAGGCGTGGACCTCCGACGAGCAGGTCGCGGACCTGCTGAACGGCCACGGCGCTCGGGAACTGGGATACGGCTCGCTGTTCGGGTTCGTCTCCTCGTCGTGCTCGTACAGCGCCATCGCCACCGCGAAGAACCTGTTCAAGAAGGGTGGCTCCGCGGCCGCAACCATCGGCGCGTTCATGTTCGCGTCGACGAACCTCGTCATCGAGATCGGCGTCGTCATCGTCCTCCTGCTGGGCTGGCAGTTCCTCGTCGCCGACGTCGTCGGCGGGTTCATGCTCATCGGTCTGCTGGCGTTCGGGTTCGTCTACCTCGTCCCTGACGACCTCATCGAGCAGGCGCGCACGAACGTCACCGACGACGCGGGCGAGACGGCCCAGGACCCCGTCTGCGGGATGGAGGTCGACCCCGAGGAGACCGACTACTCGACGGAGCACGACGGCCGGACCTACTACTTCTGCTCGGAGTCGTGCAGGGAGAGCTTCGACCCGGAGGAGACGAACTCGAGCATCCGCGCGCAGGCCACCTCGCCGGCCGGCTGGAAGGCCCTCGCCGACAAGCAGTGGAAGGAGTGGGGGATGCTCTGGGACGAGATCGCCATCGGCTTCCTCTTCGCCGGTCTCATCGCCGGCTTCATCCCCGAGTCGGTCTGGACGACCATCTTCTCCGGCCCGACGTTCGGCCTCCCGGTGTACGTGTTCTGGACGGCGGTCGTTGGTGCGTTCATCGGCGTGGCCACGTTCGTCTGCTCGGTCGGCAACGTCCCCTTCGCGGCAGTCCTGTTCAGCAACGGGCTCCCGTTCGGGGCTGTCCTCTCGTACATCTACGCCGACCTCATCGTCCCGCCCATCATGGACGCCTACCGCGACTACTACGGCACCACCTTCGCCGCCGTCCTCTCCGGGATGATATTCGTCTCGGCGGTCATCGTCGGGGTCGTCGTCCACTTCCTCTTCCTGGGCGCCGGCCTCATCCCGCCGGCGTCGAGCGTCAAGATTGCAGAGGTCGGCATCGAACTGAACTACAAGCTCGTGCTGAACGTGTTCGCCACGGGCCTGTTCGTCTTCCTCTACTGGCTCCACCGCGAGAGTGGGATGGGCGAGGAGAGCTCCGGGGGGCAGGCGCAGGCGGCGGACTGAGTTAGCTGACCAGTTGCCATCCTCCTCGGCGTTCACTCGTGGAGATAGAAATCCGATTTCGGATTTTTGTACGGTGAGACGTTTTTCAGTTTGGCGATTTTGGCGGGGGTCCGGTCACGAACGATGACGACATCGTAGGCCCCATCTGTCGCAACAGTTGACCCCACGCTACTCAGGGTCGAAACGAGATGACCGGCATTCTCACTACCGAGGAAGACCATCGAGGCGTCCTCTTCTCGTGCCACTTTTCGCAGGCGCTTCGCAATAGAGCCGGATGGAGCATAGCGGTCCACGACTTTATGACGGAAATCGGCACTCGGACATAGGTCGGTCACTTGCTCGTGTAATGTTGCCACAACAGATTCCATAGCGAATTCTTCATCCCGCTTGACCCAGCCACGTTCTCTGGCATAGTCGGTGTTCCCTTTCGGGATTACACTTACAGCCAGCACATCCTCGTCGAATACGTTCCCGAACTCGGTTGCGCGCACAAGCGCTGCTTCAGCGAGGTCAGACCCATCGAACGGAACGAGCAGTGTCATATCCTACCTCCTCCTACGATAGAAAAAGGTGCTCGGGCGCTTGCCCAAACCGTGAGAATCGAGAACAAGTGTAATTCTCAGCGACTGAATCGCCGACTTCGTTCGCCTCCTGACCTAATACGCCCGATGAACCGGAGTTCCCGTGACTTCGGGAGCCTGTATCAAGTATCACTGCTGCTCACCCCGTAACTCTCGGAGAATCCCGACGAAGCCATCTACGGCATACGGCATCTGGTTGACGATTGCGGAGAGCATGCGCGCGAGCGAAGCGAGCGCGCTTCACCGGCCGGAGCGCGCGGAATCCGGACCCGAAAAACGCTCTACCAGGTGCCGTGGAACGTATCGAACGACAGCTCGTCGAGCGGCTTCTCGCCGATGGCGATCTCGTACTCGCCGGGGGTGAGCATCGGCTTCTTGAACTGCGGGCCGTCGTCGGTGGTGATGCGCGGACAGCCCGTGTTGACGAAGGCGTCCATGTCGAAGTTGACCAGCCGGTCCGGCGTGATCTCGTCCATCGTGATGAGGTAGGCGTCGTCGTTGGCCTCGACGATCTCGTTGGCCACGTCCCAGCGACCCTGTCCGATCTTCGTGCAGAAGAGGACGCCGAACGTCTCGGCGTCCATCGCGCGGTGGACGGCACCGTAGCGCTGCTTGAGGAACTTCTCCGTGTCCGCGACCGTCACGACGTTGTTGACGGGGTCCCCGATGACGACCTTCTTCTCGGGGTGCTCCATCGCGAGGCCCAGGGGATGGAACTTCCCACCGCCGACGTAGAGGACCTGTTCGGCGTCGATATCGGCGGAGGCGTAGTTGCAGCCCAGGACCTGTCCCTCGTGGGTGAGGCGGTCGTCGCCCCGGCGCGTGTGGACCGTGAAGCCGCGCTCCTCCAGCCACGCGCGCATCTCGTCGAACTTGTTCATATGCTGGGCCGTCGTCACGAGGCCCACGTCCGGGTCGACATCGGGGTCCGCGAGTTCGTCGAGCGACTCCTCCATGATGGGCGCCACGTCGACGTTCGAGAACAGCGGGACGTAGATGATGGAGTCGGATTCCTTCATCGGAGAGTGACCGAAGTGGACGAACACGTCGGTACGGCGCATCAGGTAGGTGTCGAGGTCGCAGGCGCCGTAGCAGGGCTGCCCAGATATCATCACCCGCACGCCGTCGGGGAGCAGTTCGCGCAGGTCGTCGGCGACGTTCGGCCCCCGGCGTTTCAGGCCCTCGGGGAACTGCAGGCCGACCTTCTCGGCGTCCCGTTCCTCGACGGCCTCCACGATGCGGTCGAGTTCGTAGTCCCACGTGCGCTCGTGCTTGAGCGCCATCCCGGTCCGCGTGAGGTCACCCTCCGTCCGCTCGGGGGCGTCGGCGTCCTGACTCATTGTCCGAGGGTACGCCTCGGCGCGTATAACGTCGGTGTTTCCGCGGGTCCCGAGCCGCCGGCGCTGTCGCCATCGGATTCCGGCGAGGAACCGGACTGTCAGTGCTTAGGTCCAGGATAAGTATCCACGTGGCGACCACAGCTGATGTCAGTGAGCCTCCCAGTATCACTTGCGTCTGGACTCGCTTCGTCGCTTCCGATGATGCCGCTGCTGTTCTCGGGTGATTTCCTCCAGTACGCGCTCGTCTTCTTCGTGCTGGCCATCGTCGCTGGGCTCGTCGGCGCGCGCGGTGTCGCGGGTATCAGTATGGAGATCGCCCGCATCATGGTCGTCATCTTCCTCGTCCTGCTCGTGGTCTCGCTGGTCCTCTGAGCTGTCCGTGTCGAACGACGTCGTGGCGGGTCGCACGTCCCCACCGCACGGACCGTCGCAACGTTCGTGGCAGTCGTCGGGGTGGTATCGGGTATCGGGTATCGGGGACAGCCTCTACGCCTCCACCTCGCAGAGCGTCCAGCTCTACGGCGTCGCTGGGGGCGTGTTGCTCCTGCTGACCTGGATGTACGTCGTCGGGATGGCACTCCCTGTGGGGACCATCCTCAACGTCGTCGTCGCCGAGGAGGACTACGGGGTCGAGGGTCCCGACTGAGGGTGCCGGGACCCGCCACGTCCCGGCGTCCCTCGGCGCGTGCGTTCGGCAGACCTAAATCGTGTCAGTCCCAAGCGCGGCCAATGAGCATCGACTCGAGCGAGGTCGACACGGAGGCGGAACACCCGGCGGCACAGGCGACGGAACTCGCCTCGGAACTCGGCGAGGTCATCACCGAACTGCCAGCCTACCAGGAGTTCATGGAGGCGAAGGAGGCCGTCGAGTCCGACGAGGAGATCCAGGCGCAGGTCCGGGAGTTCGAGCAGCTCCGCGAGGAGTTCATGCTCGCCCGGCAGACCGGCGACGCGACCAACGAGGACCTCCGCGAACTGCAGGAGGCCCAGCAGGAGCTCAACGACATCCCGGAGATGGCCGAGTTCCAGGCCGCACAGAACCGACTCGAACTCTCGCTGCAGGAGCTGAACGAGCTCATCTCCGACCCGCTCGCGGTCGACTTCGGCGGCAAGGCCGGCGGCTGCTGCGAGGACTGACAACCCCCGGCGCCGCACCGGTCTTTTTGCGTGGACCGCACTACCTCCGAGCCATGCGTGACGCACTCCGCAGTGGCGACCCCGTCGTCGGGACCTGGGCCTCGCTCGCCGACCCTGCCGTCGCCGAACTGCTCGCTCCCGATGCCGACTTCGTGATGCTCGATACGGAACACACGCCGAACTCGCTGGAGACGGTGACCGACTGTGCCCGTGCTGTCGACGCCGCGCCGGGCGATGCGCTCCCGCTCGCGCGGGTCCCCTGGAACGACCCCGTTCGCATCAAGCGCGTCCTCGACACCGGCGTCGCGGGCGTGATGGTGCCGATGGTCGAGTCCGCCGACGAGGCCGCGGCCGCGGTTGAGGCCTGTCGCTATCCCCCGGGCGGGATGCGGGGCATCGCGGCCGCGCGGGCCTCCGACTACGGCCGGAACTTCGAGGCGTACGTCGAGACGGCCAACCAGGAGGTCCTCACCATCCTGCAGATCGAGACCGAGGCGGGCGTCGAGAACGCCGCCGATATCGCCGCGGTCGAGGGGGTCGACGCGCTGTTCGTCGGGCCAGCCGACCTGTCGGCCAACCTCGGCGTCTTCGCCGAGTGGTCGAGTCCCGAACTGCGGGAG
The DNA here is from genome assembly GCF_024298825.1 of Haloglomus salinum. Classification (NCBI taxonomy): domain Archaea; kingdom Methanobacteriati; phylum Methanobacteriota; class Halobacteria; order Halobacteriales; family Natronomonadaceae; genus Haloglomus; species Haloglomus salinum. The sequence goes on along the minus strand of NZ_CP101153.1, from coordinate 3,662,025 downwards.
GCCATCGGCACGGTCCTCGAGGCCGGCGAGACGGCTGGAACGCCGGTGGGGACGCTCGGATCGAGCCCGGACGAGATTCGAACGCTCGGTTCGCTCGGGTTCGGGTTCCTCATCGCCGGGGTGGACACCGCGATGTTGCTCGACGGCGTCGCGGAGGCGGTCGGGGCGGCCCGGGAGACGCTATCGAGCGAGTGAGTGGCCGTCGCGGCGTCCGACCGGCGGCATCCGACCGGGCGGTGCCGGCCCGAGGGAGCCAGCGTCCCGCGCACGCGGAAACCAAAGCCCGTATACCGGTGTCCACGTATTCAGCGGGTAACAATGGTCTCCGTCAGCGTCATCGGCTGTGGGAACATGGGAAGCGCCCTGATCAAAGGACTCTCGCGAGCCGGCGGCTACGACATCGTCGCTGCCGACCTGGATACGGCTGCACTCGCTGCTGTCGAGCAGTACTGCGAGAAGACGACCACGGACCCGTCCGAAGCGACGGACTCGGAGGTCGTGTTCGTCGTCGTCAAGCCCGACATCGTGGGGGCGGTCCTCGAGGACCTCGACCTCTCGGCCGACCAGACGCTGGTCAGCATCGCCGCGGGCGTCTCCACCGACTACGTCGCGGCGCGCACGGACGCGAGGGTGGTCCGGCTGATGCCGAACCTGGCGGCCGAGACGGGTACGATGGCTGCCGCGGTGGTGGGCGCTGACGGGGAGGTCCCGTCGGTCGTCTTCGAGCTGCTGCACGACCTCGGGGACTACGCGGTCATCGACGAGTCGTTGATGGACACCGCCACGGCACTGAACGGCTCCAGCCCGGCATTCGTCTTCTATCTCATCGGCGCGATGCGCGATGCGGCCGTCGAGGAGGGCATGGACGAGGAGGCCGCGGAGACGCTTGCGGCCCAGACATTCAAGGGCGCCGCCGAGACCGTCCTGCGCTCGGACCGGAGCATCGAGGAGCTCATCGACGCCGTCTGCTCGCCGAACGGGACTACCATCGAGGGGATGGATGTCCTCCGCGACAGCGACGTCTACGACGAGGTCGGCGCGGCGGTCGAGGCAGCGGCCCGGCGCTCACGTGAGCTCTCGGCGGAGGTCGGCGATGAGTGAGCGGGGGCAGCCGGGCGAGTACGAGGCCGACGGCGAGGTGACCGCCGAGGAGGTCGACCGGACCCGGCAGCTGGCGGCCGACGCCGAGCGCGTCCTCGTGAAGGCCGGGACGAACTCGCTCACCGACGAGTCGTCGAACCTCGACAACACGAAGCTGGACAAGCTCGTCGACGACATCGAGGACCTCCTCTCGCACGGGAAGGAGGTCATCCTCGTCTCGTCGGGCGCCGTCGGCGCCGGCATCGGCCGGGTCGGTCTCGATCACTCGGACCGCACGGTCGAGGAGGCACAGGCCCTCTCGACAGTCGGGCAGAGTCACCTGATGCACCGGTACACGGCGAGCTTTGCGCGCCACGACCGGAAGATCGCACAGATTCTCCTCACCGAGCACGACCTCGAGAACCCCGAGCGGTTCACCAACTTCCACAACACCATCGAGACGCTGCTTTCCTGGGGCGTCGTGCCCATCATCAACGAGAACGACGCCGTCGCGACCGAGGAACTGCAGATCGGCGACAACGACATGATCTCGGCCTCCATCGCCATCGGCGTCGACGTCGACCTGCTGGTGACCCTGACCGACGTGGACGGGGTCTACACCGGGAATCCGAAGCACGACCCAGGGGCCGAGCGCATCGTGGCGGTCGGGCGCAACTACGCCGCCGTCGAGGGGCTCGTCTCCGGAACCGCCGACGCGGAGTTCGGCGGCATCCGCACCAAGGTCGAGGGCGCCCGCGACGTGAGCGAGCACGGCATCCCCGCCATCATCGCCGGCTCCGCGGAGCCCGCGGTCCTCGACAGAATCGCTAACGCCAAACCCGTCGGAACGATATTCGTCCCCGTGAACAGGGTCACCGATGACTGAGAACACCACCGCCGAGACCACCGACGACCGGACGACGGCCGAGAAGGTCGCACGGGCCGAGCGCGCAGCGCTCGAACTGGCCACGCTGTCGGACGAGGCCCGCAGCGAGGCGCTGCAGGACATCGCAGACGCCATCGACGCGAACCGGGACCGCATCCTCGAGGCCAACGAGCGCGACGTGGCCGAGGCAGAGACGCTGCTCGAACAGGGCGAGTACACGCAGGCCCTGGTCGACCGGCTGAAGCTCTCGGACAGCAAGCTCGACAGCATCATCGAGATGGTGCGCAGCGTCGCCGGGCAGGAGGACCCCCTCGGCCGGACGCTCAGCGCCCGCCACCTCGACGACGACCTCGACCTCTACAAGGTGAGCGTCCCCATCGGCGTGGTCGCGGCCGTCTTCGAGTCGCGCCCGGACGCCCTGGTCCAGATCGCCTCGCTCGGCCTGAAGTCAGGCAACGCGGTCATCCTGAAGGGCGGGAGCGAGGCGCTCCACTCCAACCGCGTCCTCTACGAGTGCATCGTCGAGGCGACCAGCGACGTGCCCGACGGCTGGGCGGCCAACATCGAGGCCCGCGAGGACGTCGACGAGGTGCTCGGGATGGACGAGTCCGTCGACCTCCTGATGCCGCGAGGCTCCTCGGCGTTCGTCCAGTACATCCAGGATAACACCTCCATCCCCGTCCTCGGGCACACGGAGGGTGTCTGTCACGTCTTCGTCGACTGCGAGGCCGACCTCGCCATGGCCGAAGAGGTCGCGCTCGACGCGAAGGTGCAGTACCCCGCGGTCTGCAACGCCGTCGAGACGCTGCTGGTCCATCAGGACGTGGCCGCGGAGTTCCTGCCGGACATGGTCGAGACGTACCGCGACCACGACGTGACCCTGCGCGGCTGCGAGCGCACGCGCGAACACGTCGATGTCGGAGAGGCCACGGAGGAGCACTGGGGCCAGGAGTACGGCGACCTCGAACTCGACATCAGGGTGGTCGATTCCCTGACCGCGGCCGTCGGGCACGTCACCGAATACGGCTCGAAGCACACCGAGTCGGTCCTGACCGAGGACGCCGACCGCGCCGCCCGGTTCATGCGCGGGGTCGACTCCTCGAGCGTCTTCCACAACGCCTCCACCCGCTTCGCCGACGGCTTCCGCTACGGACTCGGCGCAGAGGTCGGCATCAGCACCGGCAAAACCCACGCCCGCGGTCCCGTCGGCCTGGAGGGCCTGACCACCTACAAGTGGTATCTGGAAGGCGACGGCCAACTCGTCGGCACGTACGCCGGCGACGATGCGAAACCCTTCCGCCACGAGGACTTCGACGGCGAGTGGAACCCCGGACACCGGTCCGGAGAGTAACGCCGACCCGTCCCGGCCCGGACTTCGATATCGGGCCATACGGTTTACGTGTCGGGCCTCGGATTCACGGGTCGATGCGGCAGCCGCAAATTCCCGGATGACGAGTCCCCTTCGAGACGAGAACGTCCCATAGATACGTCATCTGGGCGTTCCGTGGGCCCCATTATCGATTATCAGCCGCTTCGCCCCTCCGGAGGAGCCGTGCGAGCAGCCCCAGGTAGGTCAGGATTCCCCATACCCCGGCGACCAGGAGTCGGGGACGACGACGGGCCAGCATCCCACCCATGACCACCGCGAGGGCGCTCCCCAGATTGACGGCCGGGCGTTCCCACACAGACAGCAACCGGTGCGGACACCGGAGGAAGGCCCACTCCACGGCGAGCGCGGTCCCGACACCGGCCAAGGCCGCGCCGGGGTCGCGCAGCCGCCGGCGGCGGTCGTGCTCGAGCGGGAGCGCCAGCCCGACCAGAGCAAGGAGCGCCAGCAGGCCGTCGCGGTGGCGCGGGTCCATACGGGCGCTGGTGCCGGCTCCCGGGTAGGCCTTGCCCCGAGGAGGAACGTTCAACCCGCGTGCGCATCCAGCCCCGTACACGCATGTGCGCACACGAACTCGGCACCTCCGACTGGAGCGACTGGCTCCCACGCGAGGTGGCCGATGCCGAACCCGAAGGCGTCGACATCTGGTATCTGGGCTGCAACGGGTTCGTCCTGAAGGCCTCCTGTGGCGCCACGGTACTTGTCGACCCGTACTGCGGGCTGGGCGACCCGCCACGTACCGTGCGGATGGTGCCGGTACCGTTCGACCCGGAGACGTTCGGTGACCTCGTCGAACCGGACGCGGTTCTCGCCACGCACGAGCACTCCGACCACGTCCACGAGGAGACACAGGCCCCGCTGGTGGCGAGCGGCGCCGACTACGTCGCCCCGGACGACTCCGTCGCGGTCGTCGAGGAGGAGAGCTGGACCGACCGTGAGGGTGTCGAAACGGCCGATATCGACGAGGTCGTGGAGGGCGACACGCTGTCGGTCGGCTCGCTGCGTATCCACGTCGAACCGGCTCACGACCCGGACGCGACCCACCCGGTCTCCTACGTCGTCGAGCACGAGTCGGGGACGTTCTTCCACGGCGGCGACGCCCGCCCGAGCGACGCGTTCGTCGACGTGGGGGAGCGCTACGACATCGACCTGGGGGTGCTGGCGTTCGGCTCCTCGGGGATGCTGCTGGACAAGGAGACCCGTGAGCCCGTCTACAAACGGTGGTACTCCTCGCCCAACGAGGTGGCCGAGGCGGCCGCCCAGCTCGAACTCGACCGGCTGCTTCCGTCGCACTGGGATATATGGAAGGGACTGACAGCGGACCCGCGGAGCGTCCGCGACCACACGCGGTCGTTCACCCACCCGCGGACCGTCGAGGTCGTCGAAATCGGCGACCGGGTGTCGCTCTGAGCCGGCACGGCCCGGACACGCTGGTCAGGTGAGCGACCTCGGGTTTCAGGGTACCTTTATGGGACTGAGGTTGCAGGTTCATAGCACAGCATGAGCAACGCCGATTCAGAGGAGGTGAGCGTAGTCGTCGAACGAGGAGGGATCACCGTCGAGAAGTCCTTCGAACCCGACGACTTCCCCGTCCCCGCCATCGCCTTCGTCATCCACTCCGACCGCGAGGAGGCCACGGACGTCCGGATCGTGGACGACGTACCGGACGACGTTCCGGCACAGGACATCGGGTTCCACCCCAAGTACGGGGCCGACTTCTGGCGCGTCGAGGACGAGCAGATCGTCTTCGAGCGCGAGTTCGAGGCTGGCGAGGAGTACACGACCGTCTACGGCCTCCGTGCGAAGGACACGGACGATATCGAGCGGTTCCTCACGGAGCCCGCCATCGAGGGTGTCGAGGGGGAGGAGAGCGTCAGCGACATCATCGGCGGCGAGGAGGAGGATGAAACCGACTCCGAGGCCGAGGACGACATCGGCGAGGAGGCGGCGGACGAGGAGCCCGATACCTCGATAGACCTGGACGACCCGCTCGATGCCGATACCGAGGGAGCCGAAGCCGAGGGCGACACCGACGAGGCGGACACTGACGCGCCGTCGCCGGCCGAGGCGTCGGCCGACGACCTCGAATCCGCCATCGCCAACGTCGACGAAGCCGACACCGAAGCCGAGGACGAGGAGACGGAGGGGGAGAGCGAGGCCGCCGTCGACGAGTCCACAGCGGCCCGGACTGCCGAGGCCGAACACGGGAACGGCACCGCCGAGGCCGTCGCCGTCGACGATGTCGCCGCGACGCTCGCAGCCGAGATTCGGTCGGGAGACGTGGCCGAGGAGGACCTCGAGACGCTCAGCGAGGCCCTCGGTACCGACATCGAGGCGATGAGTGCCGAGGCCGAACTCCCGGGGCACGTCGAGGCGAAACTCGACAAACTGCAGTCCGATGTCGACGAGGTCGTCGCGTACACGGGCGCTCTCGAGGAGTTCCTCGACGACACCGGCACGGCCGACGACCTCCTGGCCATGCGCGAGCGGTTCGACGACGTGGAGGGGAGCCTCGAACGGCTCGAAGGCACGGTGTCGGCCGTCGAGAGCGACGTGACAGCGGTCGACGAGCGGGTCGACAGCATCGACGACCGCGTCGGGTCGATGGCCGAGACCACGGAGTCGCTGGACGGACGCATCGGGACCATCGAGGACGACCTCGCGTCCCTCCGGACCGACCTCGAGACGATGCAGGACGAACTCGGCGAGGACCTCTCCGACCGCGTCGCCGACGTCGAGGCCGAGCTGGAGGAGATGGAGGACGACATCGAGACGCTGGACAACCTTCGACAGGCGCTGGCCGGGAACTGAACCGGACGGCTTTTCTCCTGCAGTTCCGATTGCCCGCTAATGACGACCGTCCAGGTCGCCGTGCCACGGAAGGGTCGCCCGCTGGAGGCAGTGCTGGAACGGGTGGCCGACCATGGGGAGTCGACAGGCTCCGTGGACGTGACCGACCGTGTCGACGAGGTCATCTCCACCCTCCGGCTGGAGAAGGCCGTCACGAAGGGAGAGCGAACACTCGACCGGTCCGTGTACGAGCGGCTTGCGGACTACTCCGACCCCGACGACCGATACGCCCCCGAGTACACCCTGCTCCGTGACGCCCGCGACGGATTTCCTCGCCGCATCGTGTTCGATTCGCTACTGGTGCCGACACCGGCCGGTGAGGTACAGCTCGTCGGGCGCGAGGAGCCGTTTCGCGCCCTCCGGAAGCACGAGTTCGCACTGGGCTTCGACTCGGCCGACCTCGTGCTGGAGGAGGTCGTCGGGCTGCGCCCGGACCCGCTGACCTCGCTGGCGGACGTGAACCAGCGCATCGACCCGAGGGACACGGACGTCCGCGTCACCGGGGGCCTCGGCGATACGGTCTATCACACGCTGCTGGCCTCGCCCGAGGTCCGGGGCGACGGCGGGACCCCGCTGGACCGCTCGTTCGTCGCCGACTACGAGGGCGACCTCTGCATCTCGCCGCGGTACGAGCGCCTCGTCGAGGCCGTGCTCGGGAGCGACGCGCTGGACGGCATCGAGTTCACCTATACGGACCCCGAGCGGGAGGAGGAGGCCGCCATCGCCGACACCGGGCTGGGGGTCTATCTCACCGTGACGGGCTCGACAGCCCGGGAACACGGATTGTTGCTGGGCGAGCAGCTGTTCCCTTCGGAGACGGTCCTGCTGGAGAACGTCGCCGAGCTGGACGACGGGGCCCAGGCACTGGCGGACCTGCTCATCGACGAGTCCGAGACGGAACTGGTCGCCCCGGCGACCTGAGCTGTCCTTCAGTCGGGGGCGATACCGGTCAGGACCTTCTCCTCCGCCTTCCGGAGATGCTCCCCGACGGTCGTCTTCGTGCAGCCCAGCTCCCCGGCCAGGTCCTCGTAGGTCGCTCGCCGCGGCTGTTCGTAGTAGCCCATCTCGAGTGCTGTGAGGAGGATCTCCTGCTGTCGGTCGGTGAGCTCCGCGAACAGACGCTGCTGCTCGGGCCGGTACTCACCGGTGCGTTCGACGGTGTGCTGCACTGACTCGGGAATCGCCGCGATAGCCTGCCGGATGTCCGCCTCGTCGCCGACGAGGGTGAGCCTGATGCCGCCGTCACGGGTGAACTCGAGCGGTGTATCGACCACGACGCCGAGCTCGCGTGGGATCCGCAACAGGCCGTCGACGGTCGGGCTCGGGTCGTGGTGCGCGTAGACGAGGACGTTCCCCGCCACCTCGGAGAGTTCCGACCCCTTGGCATCGAAATGCTCGGCCAGCAGGTCGTGGATGGTGTCGTGGTCGCCCGACAGCTCGTACAGCATCACGACGCTGCCGTCGTCCATCGGCTCCAGCTGGTGGATGGCCTCGCGCGTGACCCGCTGGTCGGCGGCGGCCGCCCGGCCGAACCGGGACCAGCCCTCGTCCGGGTTCACCACCAGTTCCACGAACCGCATGGGTCGTGGCGCACCGTCGCAATGCTCGCGCTTTAACCTTTTCCCGGTGGACTGGGACCTGATTCAACCAATCACGCACGGTGAACAAGTTGTCAGGTAGTCCGCTCGCGGCCGCGCCAGTCGCTCCGCCCGATACCCGAATCCGACTCACAGGGGCCCTCAGGCCCGTATTCCGTCGTGTTCGCGACACGGGAATCGGATGCGAGCCACCGGAGATTGTATATAGCGATATGCAGTTTACGGGTCGTGTCGACGACAGTCCACCTGCCGAGAGCTATCGAAGTACCGCACTATTTCGTCCCGAGCGAGTAGATGTTCGCCTCGTAGACCTCCCGGACGCGGTCGCCCCAGTTGTGGGTGTAGGTGTCGATGACGTCCTGGGCCACGTCGCCGCGGAGGTACTTCACGACGCCCCTGTCACCGGTTCGGTCCCGGAGATGCGTGGTGAAGAAGTGCCGGAAGTAGTGGGGCGTGACGTTCTCCTCGGCGCCGCCACCCGAGCGGTACCAGCCCGCCTCGCGGGCGTGGTTGGTGACGAACGACCGGGCCATCTTCGGCGTGAGGCGGGCGCCCCACTCGTCCTTCGTGCTGCAGAACAGGGGTTCCGCGTCCGACCTCGCGTCCGGGCGGACGGCGAGCCAGCGTTTCAGGGCAGCGGCCAGTTCGTCATCGACAGGGACGACGGTGTCGCGTTTGCGCTTGTTCGAGGCGGTCCGCTCCTCGCCGTTGTACGGCTCCCCGCGAGCCGGGTCACTGGCCACGTAGATGGAGTCCGGGCGGCCGTCGAGCCCTCCGCGTGGAGCGATATCGTACGCCTCCCGGACCTCCTCGTCGGTGAGCGAGCAGTCCCGGATGTCGAGGTTGCAGAGCTCACCGACGCGCATCCCGGTCTTCAGGAGCGTGACGACGACGGCCTGTTCGAGTGGGTGGTCGAGGTCCGCGACGAACGCGCGCATCCGGGGCAGGTCGATCTCCCGGCGTGCAGGGTCCGTATCGATGGTCTCGTCCATCTCGTCGGTGACCAGCGCCATCGGGTTCCGGTCGAACGTGCCGACCTCGACCATGTACCCGTAGAACCGGTGGAGGTAGGAGGCGTAGGAGGCGACCGTGCTGTCGGCGTACTCCCCGCGGAGCCGGTGGACCCAGGCCATGCAGTCCCGGCGCGTGGCGTCGGCGAGGGTGGTCCGGCGGCCCTCCATGAACGTCTCGGCCGAGCGCAGCACGCGCTCGTAGGCGTCCCGGGTCCGTTCGGTCTTGCCGTGGTAGGTGAGGTCCTCCAGGAAGTACGCGACCGGGTCCTCGACCGCACCGGTCTCCCCGGCGCGGGCCTCACTCATCGGCGACCACCGTGTACCCACCGTGCCGGCCACTGTGTCGGACCCGGCCCGCGGACTGGAGCGAGTCGAGGGACTCCTCGAGTCGGTCCTCCAGGTCGTCGGTCAACCCGGCGACCAGTTCGTCCCAGCCGAGATACGAGTCCGAATCGAGGAGGTCGAGGACACGGTCTTCGAGGCCGTCATCCCCGGGGTCGGAGGGGGAGGAACGGGTCTTCTCGGAGTTGTGTCTGGTAACCGCATCGGAGCCGCCGGCGGTGTGTTCGCTCGAACGGTCGTCAGTGTCAGGGGGAGGACTGCTATCGTCGGTATCTCCCAGTTCGAAGCTCCGACGGCCCGCCTGCACCATCAGTCGAACGTACTCGCTCCGGCTCACGCCCATCGACTCGGCCTCGGCCTCCCAGGTGGCGCGCTGGTAGGCCGGGATGTAGGTGCTGACCGAGACGCGTTCGGTCTCCGACCCGTCCGTACTCATGGTCTCCCCCTCGAACGGGCGCTACTTCAATCTGCGTCAGACACGACGATAAGGGCAGTTATCACCGAACATGATGGTGTGAATCGGGGTGGTCTGCCCACTTATTCGACGATAACTGACTGCCCAGCCCACAGGTGCGCCTTTCCACATATCACATTAGACGATAACAAATCGGTCCCGATGAGACTCCGCGAGAGGTGGGTGCCTCATCTAGCTCCGATATCGGTGGGCGAACTCAGGATTGTTCGGGGCGACGGGCGGCCCCTGGTCGTGGTGGTGTAATGGGGCGGCCTGTGGAGCCGAATTGCTCGAAGTCCACCAGCGGAAAGAGACACTCCGGACCGCCAGTCCCACACCCGGGCCGTCAGGGCCAGTCCGAGTCCTCGTCCTCGATGGCTGGTTCCGCCACATCCACCGAGTCGTCGGGTGCCAGTTCCCAGTCGGCTCGCTCCGCGGCCTCGGAGACCGGGAGGCGTTCCCATCCGTCCGGCGTCGTTGTCACGTCGTCGGGCACGACGTACACGTACCGGTCGGTGTCGTGGTGCGTGCGCATGTGGTCGAGCGTCTCCACGGCGGGGGCAGGCTCGGGTGGGAAATCGTTCCGGAGGGCGTGTTCGCGGGTGAACTTGGTCAGAACGTACGGCGGCTGGTCCGAGACGATACCGAGGTTCTCACTCCAGCGCCGCGCGTCCTCGAACGCCACAGCGGGCTCAGAGAACGCTCTGAGCGCCTCCAGGTCGAACGCGAGCGTCAGTCCGGTCGCCACGGGCGAACGAGGGGAGCGGACGCTCGTAAGCGTAGCGACCGACATCGATGGCAACCGTTGTTACGACATGAACGTTTATGATGGATGCCCCCGATGGGAGAGTGAAGACCGATGCTCGCTGTACACGTACGCAACTGATTCTCCCCCGGCCTCCTCGCGCTCCGCGCGAGGCCACGACAGCGGCATCGACGCGCGAACGCACTCACGAACTCACCAGATACCGATGGACGACTCCAACGACACGGCTCCGATGGTCCCGTACATGAACAACCCGACGACCCACACGACCCGAACGGACGGGGGAGAGCGACAGCGACAGCGATTCGAGCGCCCACCCGAGACAGCCTGCAGTGAGGCCGACCGACACCGCGAGGAGATCGAACCCGGCGCGGCCGACCTGCGGTAAGCTACGAAATCTCCTGATTTCTGGTTCTTCAGCTCCGTTCGTATGGTAGCGGCTGCTACACTCGGAAACGGCCGAGTTCTGGAGCGAATCTCGACCGGCCGTCGTTTTTGGCAAACCTAAACTCTCAAGTGGGCGCTCACGAAGGCGGACGTATGAGCCAGCAGCAGGCCGACAGGTCGGCAGACGAGTCCGTGGCCGCGGCGGACGAGACGGAGCAATTCACCTTCGACGACCTCAGCGTCGTGATGGGGACGTACAACGAGGAGGCAGCCATCGGCACGGTGCTGGACGATATCGGCCGTGTGACTGATGGGCGCGCCGAGGTCGTCTGCGTGGACGGCTCCAGCGACAGGACGCCCGAGATCGCCCGTGAGCACGGCGCGACGGTCGTCGAGCAGGAGCCACAGGGGTACGGCGTAGCCGTCCGTGAGGCACTGCTGACAGCCTCGAGACCGGTCGTGGTGACGACGGACTGCGACGACACCTATCCGATGGACGCGCTTCCGGAGTTCCTCGACTTCGTCAACGAGGGCTACGACGTCGTCTCCGGCGACCGCCTCTACTACGGGGCCGACGCCATGCCGGCGTTCAACCGCTTCGGGAACGCCTCGTTCGCCGCGCTCGCATCCATCCTGATGGGTGAGCGGGTCCACGATACGACCACGGGGATGCGTGCGTACCGCCGGGAGGTCATCGAGAAGATCGAGTGGACGGAGAACACCGGACTGTCTGCGGAACTCCTCATCCGACCGCTGATGCGCGGGTACGAGGTCCGCGAGGAGCCCATCACGTACGCCGAGCGGGCGGGGGAGACGAAGCTCGACCCGATCCAGGGCGGCGCCGAGATACTCAAGTCCATCCTGAAGGTCTCGCTCGAGGAGCGCTTCCGGTAGCCTCTCTCGGATCGCCAGCACCAGAAGTGTCATATTCTTACCCAGACCGTGGCTATCGTGGCGTCCCGTTTCCAACTCGTAAACTCTATGTCGCTATACAGAAACGGCTCCGGAGCCGCCCGCTCTCTCCTGGCGCCTCACACGCTACTCGCGCCGTTTCGTGGGAGCCCCGGCTGACCGGCCGCAGTCGATGGCGATTACGAGACCATCATCAGCTATATGTGGGATGCCCTCGCACGCCGAGTAACAACTGGACTTTTACTAATACAATGAAGATTGTAAACGAGACACGGGCTACCGACGCCCTCGTTCTGGTCGCCCGAGCGTCACCCGCCACGACGGACGTTCTCGAGACGCACGCTGGTCGACTTCGCGACCGAGGTGCAACCGATGCCGTCCACGTCGCGACCTGGCGCGAGGAACCCGGCCGCGAACTCCGGGCATCGTTCGCCGACATCGCTGCCGACCGGGTCTTCGTCGTCCCGGTCCGGGCTGCACACGCCCGCGCCACGACCGACGGCGTTCCGGCCGCCTTCGACGCCGTCGATGGCGCGGTAGTGTACTGCGAGCCCGTCGGCCCCTCGCCGGCCGTGACCAACGCGCTCGCCACACGCGCGGCCGAGCACGTCACGCCGACACCGGATGCATCGCTCCTGCTGGTCGGGCTGGGAAGTGGTGACCAGCCCTTCGAACGACAGGCTGCTGACTACCACGCCTCGCGACTCCGCGAGACGAGCACCTACGGTGAGGTGACGAGCGCGTTCCTGCTCCAGAACCCGGCGGTCGAATGTGCCCGCTACACCGTCTCCAACGACCGCGTGGTTGCGGTGCCGCTACCGCTGGTCCCGTCGACGGCCACGACCGAGGAGATACCGCGCAAGCTGGAGGTCGACCGGGGTGGGCTCTCCTACGCCGACCCGCTCGGCGAGCATCACGCTGTCACCGACGCCATCGCCGCCCGCGTGGCCGAGCGACGGACGGGCACCGATACGCCGGGGACCTCGTTCGAGGACCAGCTCGCCCGCGACGCCCAGCGACTCGCGGCGGACGGTGACGGCCGGCCGCTGTAGCGTGACGGACGGCGGCACCGACGCCGCCACGACGGCAACGCAGTTCCGATTACGTTCGTCGGACGACCAGCACCGACAGGTCCGAGAACGGCGTGTCCTCGACCCCATCACCGCCCGCGTACTCGGCCAGCTCGCCGAGCGTCGACCGCGTCGCCGCCTCGTCGTCGTGGGTCAGCCGCTCCAGAACCAGTGCCGGCAGGGACGGGCCAGCCCCTGCGTCGAGCAGGTCCGCGGCGATGTCGCCGGGCATCAGGTCGAACGGCCGGGGCAGCACGAGCAGGTGTCGGTCACCCACGTCCCGGCGGAGCCGCTCGCGCGCCTCGGTCAGGTCGCCGCGGCGGTGGAGTGTGACGAACGTGCTCTCCTCCATCGGGGTGCGGGCCCGCGAGGCTGCGAGCTGGAGCGACGAGATGCCCGGAATCACGCGCACCGGTCGGTCGACGTGGCGCTCGACGCGCCCGACCAGCTGGTAGCCCGAGTGGTTCGGGTCGCCCATCAGGACGGCCGTCCCGCGCGCGCCCTCGTGGACGCGGTCGGCGAACGTTTCGAGGGTGGCGGCCTGGTCGCGGTAGCCGCATTCGAGCACCTCGCCGGTGGCGTGTTCGCGGACCACGTCGACGACGGTCTCGAAGCCCACCAGCACGTCGGCCTCGCGGACGGCACGCTCGGCACGCGGGACCAGGTACTCCGAGTTGCCGGGGCCGACGCCGACCGCGAACACGGGTGGGTCGTCGCCGTCCTCGACGATACTCGCCGGCTCGGGCGCCCGCGCCGCGTACGCGGTCGGGTCGTCGAACGAGTCGCCGAGGTCCTCGTCGCTCCCCCACTCGGCGTCGCTCACGGCGACCCCTCCAGTTCCACGTCTCCCTCGTGGGCATCGCTCGCGACGTGCACCAGTTCGTTCGTCAGGCCGGCGGCGAGGCCGCTCCCGCCGCGCCGCCCGACGTTGGTGATAGCGGGCACGCCGTGCTCGCCTGCGACCTCGCGGAGCCGCTTCCGGGATTCGGCGGCCTTCACGAAGCCGACGGGCGTGGCGACCACGACGGCGGGCCGGGTGCCGTCCTCGATGCAGTCCGCGAGCGCCAGCGCAGCCGTCGGCGCGTTGCCGACGACCGCGACCGCGCCGTCGTAGACGCCCTCACGGTCCAGCTCCAGCACGGAGGCGGCGGTCCGGGTCATCCCCGTCTCGGCCGCCAGCTCGGCGCCGTTGCCGATGGCCTTCCGCACCTCGCAGGCGTGACCGCGTCCCGTGATTCCGGATTTCACCATCGTGATGTCGGTCACGATGGGTGCCTCGTCGAGCACGGCACGGGCGCCGGCACGGGCGGGTTCGGACTCGTCGGCGCCCGTGAACCGGACGAGGTACTGGAACTCGGGGTCGCCGGTCGCGTGGACCGCCTTCGCGCGGAACCGGTCGGCCAGAGTCTCCTGCGGGACGAGTTCGTGGACTCGGTCCATGCTCGTCTCGGCGATCTCCATCGCGTTCTCCGTCGTCGCGCCGAGGTCGGCGTAGTCGTCGAACTCGTCCGCCTCGGCATCGCTCTGCTGGCCCTCAGTCGTCATCGCTGGTCACCCCCTGCGTCGCACCGCCAGCATCACGCGCCTCGATATCGCCGTCGGCCCGCAGGTTGGCGTCGCGCAGGTCGTCCAGCATCTCCTCGTCGGCATCCCAGAGGCCGCGTTCGCTCGCTTCGAGGAGGGTGTCCGTGATGGATTCCAGTGCCCACGGGTTCACCTCCCGGAGCCACTCCTGGCGGTCCTCGTCGAGCGCGAACCTCTCGGCCACGTCGTTCCACAACCCGTCACTGATGACGCCAGTCGTGGCGTCCCACCCGAGAACGACATCGACCGTCGTCGAGAGGTCGCCGGCGCCCTTGTAGCCGTGCTCCTCCATCGACTCCAGCCACGAGGGATTGAGGACGCGGGCCCGCATCGCCTTGCGGACCTTCTCCTCGTTGGTGTAGACGTCGACCCGCGAGGGGTCGGAGGTGTCGCCGACGTAGGAGGCCGGCTCCTCGCCCGCGGTCTCCGCGACGGCGGTGATGAAGCCGCCGTGGAAGGCGTACCAGTCCGAAGAGTCGAACTCGTCCTGTTCGGCGGTGTCCTCGATCTTCACGGTCGCCTCGACGCTCCCGAGGCGGCGCTCGAAGGCGTCGTGGGCCTCGCTGACCGTCCCGCGCGACCCCATCGCGTAGCCGCCCCACTGGACGTACACCTCGGCGAGGTCCGCACGGGACTCCCAGTTCCCCTCGTCGACGGCCTTGTTCGTCCCCGCGCCGTAGCCGCCCGGGCGCGTGGTGAACACGCGCTGTTTGGCGGCGTCGCGGGCACACCCATCGGCTTCGAGTGTGTCGGCCTCCTCGTCGACGTGCTTCTTCACGAAGTTCTCCTCGTGGGACTCGTCCAGCCCCGCCACGAGGTCGACCGCGTCGTGGACGACGCCCGCCGCCGCGGGGAAGGCGTCCCGGAACAGCCCGGAGACGCGCGTGGTCACGTCGATACGGGGCCGACCCAGTTCGTCGAGCGGGATGGCCTCCACGTCGTCGACGCGGCCGGCGTCGGTCCAGACCGGACGGACGCCCATCAGCGCGAGCACCTGGCCGATGGTCTCGCCGCGCGTGCGGACGGTCGGGGTCCCCCAGGCGACGACGCCGATCTCCTCGGGATACTCACCTTCCTCGTCGTGGTGCCGAGCAGCCACGCCCTCGGCGACCTCCCTGCCCGCGTCGTACGCGTGTTTCGCCGGCACCTTGCGCGGGTCGAGCGTGTAGAAGTTCCGCCCCGTCGGGAGCAGGTCCACGCCGCCGCGCGTGGGCGCACCGCTCCCGCCCGGCGGGACGTACTCGCCCGCGAGCGCGTCGGCCGTCCGGGGGACCTCCTGACGCGCGCCACCGACCCGCGGTGCGGCCTCCTCGCAGATGAACTGCAGCGCCTCCCGCAGGTCGTCGTGGGCGCCCGGTTGGGCACGGGCATCTCCGAGCGGGTCGATGTCGACGACCAGCAGGTTCAGGTTGAGTTCGTCCCCGGCCCCGGCCTCGCGTTCGGAGGCCGGCAGGTCGAACTCGTGCGCTGCGAGCGTCCGCACCAGCTCACAGCACGTCTCGTACACCTCGTCGGCGGCCTCGGCGTAGGTCATCCCGAGGGCGTCGTCGTACGCGCCCGGCGATTCGAGCATCCGGTCGGGGTCGACGCCCAGCACGCCGGCGACGCTGTCCCGGAGGCTCGGGGCACCCGGGTTCTCCAGGCGCGTCAGCGCGACGAGGTACTCGACCAGGCGGTCACCGGCGGGCGGCTCGCTCATCGTGTGGAGCCCCATCCGAATCTGGGTCGTCTTCACGTCGGTCAGGTAGTCGTGGACCCGCTCGACGAGTTCGTCGACGGAGACGTCGTCGCCGTCGACTGTGCCCTCGGCGAGCGTGGTGCCGGCCTCCTCCGGTCCGCGCACGTCCGCCCGCTCCTCGATGTCGCCTTCGATGCCGAGTTCGACGGCGAGGTCGGCCTCGTCGACAGCTGCGCGAATCCGCTCCTCGAGTGCCTGCCCCTCGTCCGGGCGGGCGCCGGTCGTCCCGGCCTCGCGGTACTCGCTCGCGAGTTCCTCCAGTTCGGCGAGTTCGTCGTACGTCCCCGCGTTCGCCATCGGCGGCGTGAGGTAGTCGACGACGGCGGCGTAGGAGCGCCGTTTCGCCTGCGTCCCCTCGCCGGGGTTGTTGACGATGTACGGGTAGACGTTCGGGAGGTCGCCGACCAGCGCGTCGGGGGCGCTCTCGCCGTCGAGGCCGACGGTCTTCCCGGGGAGCCACTCCAGCGAGCCGTGGGTGCCGAGGTGGACGACGGCGTCGGCGTCGAAGTCGTGGCGGAGCCAGCCGTAGAACGCCGCGTAGTCGTGGGGGGGCTGGAGGTCCGAGTCGTGGTACACCTTCGAGGGGTCCATCCCGAAGCCACGCGGGGGCTGGACCGTGACGAGCACGTTGCCGAACTCGACGCCGGGGATGGCGAACGGGCGCTCGGGCGGGTCGCCCCACTCCTCGACGACGTTCTGGCAGAATCCGTCGTCCATCTTCGCGAACCACTCGGCGTACATGTCCGGCGCGACCGTGTCGACCGACAGGTCCCGCACGTCCTCGGGCGCGACCCAGCGGTCGTCGAGCGTGAGCTGGGCGGTGAGCTGGTCGACGAGCGCCTGGCCGCTCTCGGGCAGCGGGTCGGCCCCGGCACCTCCCGCCCCCGCGCCGAGGTCGTACCCTCGCCCGTCCAGTTCCTCGAGCAGATTGACCGTGCTAGCCGGCGAGTCCAGGCCGAACGCGGTGCCGATGCCGTCGTCGCTGGGCGGGTAGTTGTGGAGGACGACGGCGACATTCTTCTCGGCGTTCGGTGTGTGCCGGAGTTGGGCCCAGTTGACTGCGAGACTCGCGGCGTGGCTCACCCGGTCCTCGATGGGGAAGTGCTGCTTCGGCGCGGTACCGATGCCGGCCTCGTCGCCCGTGCGTTCCTTCCCGCTGATGGGGTGGGTGATGACGTTGCCGTCGAACTCCGGGAGCGCCACGGAGAGCGCAAGTTCGAAGCCCATCACGCCCGTGTCGCTGGACTCGTAGCGCGACCGCGAGCGCATCGTCGTCACGGTCTGGACGACCGGCACGCCCAGTCGGTCCAGGAACACGTCGCCACTGCCCTCGTCGTCGGCGCTCCGACCGCGCTCGTCCATCGAGAGCGAGAACATGAACGAGGAGAGCATCGCGTCCACGATGGGGTCGCCCGCGTCGTCCGTGAGCCAGTTGTCGACGACCCACTCCGCGTCTCGTTGGTCGGGGGCATCCTCCGCAGGGTTACAGAAGACCGGGAACGCGTCGGCGCCCTCGGCCTCGATGGCACGGACCTGTGCGTCGACGTAGCGCAGGTTCTCGTGGGTCCAGTGGGACTCGTAGAACCAGACGCCGACGGTGGGCGTGTCGGGGTCGAGGGTCGCGGCGAGGTCCTCGTAGTTCGCGCCCGGATGGTCCGGGTGGTAGACGCCCTCCGTCGGGAGCGCCACGGGGTCATCGAACTCGCGTGACGCGTCGCTGAACTGGTCCATCAGGTAGCGGACGCAGCTGGCGACGTTCGCGGTGCCGCCGCGGTCGAGGTAGTCGCAGACCTGGTCGCGGGTCGCCGTGTCGACGGTCGTGTCCTCGATAGCGAAGGCGTCACCGGTCGCCTTCACCACGAGCGGGACGCCCGCCTCGCGTAGCCGCTCGACGACGTGCCCGTAGCCGGGCATCGAGTCCTCGGCGCCGTGGAGCCACAGCACCACCGCGGTCGCGTCGGTCAGTTCGTCGACGAACGCGTCGGCGTCCTCCGGACCGTCGAGGTCGCTCTCCGAGCGCACCACGAGGTCCGCGTCCACCTCGCCGGCGGCCCGGCCGACCGCCCCCAGTTCGTTCTCCGTCGCCGTGTACAGGCCGATGGTAGGCATAATCTTGTTAAACCTCCGTTGCAATCGGACAAGTATGGTTGAATTCGCACGGGGCAAAAGCCTATCGGGGCCCGGACCGCCCCAGGAGCGCGATGGACCGAGGTTCGACGAGGTGGTCGGCCAGTCGGAGCTCAAGCGAGCTTTACTCGCAGTCGGCGCCAGTGACGCGCTCTCGGGCCTGCTCGTCCGGGGGGAGAAGGGGACCGCGAAATCGACCGCCGTGCGGGCACTGGCCGACCTGCTGCCCGACCAGCGGATCGTCGCAGACTGCCCGTTCGGCTGCCACCCAGACCCGGACGGCGAGGGGCCCGGCGCGGTGGCCGCACCGCCACAGTGCCCGGACTGCCGAGAGCGGGCGGACCCGCCCGTCGAGACGCGGCCGACACCACTTGTGACGCTCCCGCTCGGCGCGACTCGTGACCGACTCGTCGGGACGCTGTCGGTCGCGGACGCGCTGGACGGCGAGGCGACGTTCGATCCGGGGCTACTGGCCCGGGCGAACCGCGGGGTGCTGTACGTGGACGAGGTGAACCTGCTGGACGACCACCTCGTGGACGCGCTGCTGGACGCGGCGGCGAGCGGCGTCAACCGCGTCGAGCGCGACGGCGTCTCGGTTCGGCACCCGGCCTCGTTCACGCTGGTCGGGACGATGAACCCGGAGGAGGGGGACCTGCGCCCGCAGTTCCGCGACCGGTTCGACCTCCAGGCGACCGTCGCCGGGCTCCAGGATACCGAGGACCGTGTCCGGGTGCTCCGCGGCGCGCTGGCCCGGGACCGGGGCGAGGACCCGCTGGAGGACGAGACGGCAGCCGACGAGACCGACCACGCCGCCCAGCTCCGGCGCGCCCGCGAGCGGCTGGCGGCGGGCGACACCCATCTCCCCGACGAGTTCGCCGCCGAGGTGGCCGAACTCTGTCGTGATGCGGGCGTCGACGGGCACCGCGCCGATATCGCCACGGCACGTGCGGCGCTCGCCTTCGCCGCCCTGGACGACCGGCCGCGCGTCCTCGAACCGGACGTACGGCGGGCCGCCGAACTGGCGCTGCCCCACCGGTTGCGGTCCCGGCCGTTCGAGGACGCCCCCGCCCCGGACGACCTCCTGGACGAGCGGTTCGACGATGGCGCGAACGGTGAGGGGCAGAGCGAGGGCGAGGGTGAGTCGAGAGAAGCCGACGATGACGCCGGTGATGGCGATGCTGGCGAGGCTGATGACGACACCGCCAGCACCGCCGACCCGGGGGACCACGAGCCGGAGTCGGAGCCAGGAGACGGGTCCGCGGGCGGCGGCACGCACGACCCCGGCACGACCCCAGAGGAGTCCGGTACGGATGCGGACGACAGCGAGACACCCATGGAGAGTCCGAACCCGATGCCCGCCGACGGGGAACAGACGGCGGATGGAGGGGAGCCCGAGGAACCGGTCGACGGCGAACCAGGCGAGGACGCCGACGAGGCCGCGCCACCGACGCCGCTCCTTCCGGGACAGACACGTGCCGAGGCAGGCGAGGCGCGAGCCCCCGACCTGCCGACGCCGGATGGACCCGAGGCGACCGACGGGTCGAGCGGCGGGTCGGCGACGGTCCGCGGGAGCGAGTCGGGCCCGCGGATTCGGACGCGGCGAGCGGACACGGACGACCAGGTCGACGCGGCGGCGTCGGTCCGGGCGGCGGCCGCCCGCGGCGGGGACGGTGTGGCTGCGCGCGACCTCCGCGCCTCCGTCCGGGCCGGCGACGCGACGACGCTCGTCCTGTTCGTCGTGGACGCGAGCGCATCGATGCGGCCGGCGATGCGCGCCGCGAAGGGGACGCTGCTGGAGTTGCTCCGGGACTCCTACCAGGCCCGCGACGAGGTCGGGCTGGTGGCGTTCGCCGGCGACGGGGCGGACGTGGTGTTGCCGCCGACGGACAGCACGAGTCGGGCGGCGCGCCACCTGAAGGAACTGCCGACGGCGGACCGAACGCCGCTGCCGGCCGGGCTCCGGACCGCGAGCGAGGTGCTGGCGCGGGCCGGTCCGGACGCGAGCGTGGCCGTACTCGTGACGGACGGCCGCGCGAACGTCGCCGACGGTGAGAGCCCGACGGCGGCGACCCGCGACGCGGCGCGGGGACTCGCCGAGGTGGCCGACGACGTGCTGGTGGTGGACGCCGGTGAGGAGCGTGGCCTGGTCGGGACGGTCGCAGGGGCGACGGATGCGACCGTCGTCGGGCTCGACGCGCTCTCGGCCGAGCGCGTTGACGCGGCCGCCCGGGACGCGGGCGACACCGACACCTGAGCTGTGCAATCGAGCTGTGGCTCGCTCGAAAGTTTTACAATCTAGCTTTACTTTTGACAAGTCGAGTTTCCGATGTCGCAGTCATCACAGCCCGTCTCGCGGGCCTCGACCGTCCAGGACCGTTTCACTGCCGCACGCACGTCGCTGACCGCCACGCAGGTCGCGGTCGGCACCGCGCTGGTCGCCGGCCTCCTGTTCCTGCTCGTGTTCGCGGGCGAGCCCGCGGTCCACGAGTCACTCCACGACGCGCGCCACGCCGCCGGCATCGTCTGTCACTGATGTTCGCGGCCTACGTGCTCCGTGGCCTGAAGGCCGGCGCAGTCGCGGGCCTCGCGTTCGGGCTGTTCGTCGTGCTGGTGGCCTCGCCGCTGGTGGCCGTGGCCGAGGAGCGCGCGGGGCACCACGGCGGACACGCAGCCGACGGCGGACACGCGGACGAGACAGCGCACGCAGCCATCGACGTGGGGCCGCTCTCCGTGTCGACGGGAGCGCTATCGACGCTGACGAACCTGCTGGGCGGTCTCGGCTGGGGCGTCCTGCTGGGCGTCGGCTTCGCCGTCGCGTTCTACCTGCTGGAACCGGCCGTTCCCGGCACGAGCGACACCCAGGTCTACCTGCTCGGTGCGGCCGGGCTGCTCACCGTCTCGGGGGCGCCCTGGCTCGCGGTGCCGCCCCAGCCCCCGGGCGTCGAGGGCGCGGCGCTCGACGTGCGCGGCCTCTGGTACGGCGGCGCGCTCGTCGCCGGGGCCGTAGCCTGCCTCGCGAGCGGGGCGCTGTACGACCGGCTGGCCGACATCGGTCACGGCCGCCGGGTCGCCGCACTCGTCGCGACGGTCCCACTCGCCGCGCTGCTCGCGCTCCCGGTCGTCGGCCCCACCGCGGCCGCGGGGGAACCGCTGGTCGCGGCCTACCGCGGTGTCGTGCTCGCGGGCCAGGTCGGCCTGTGGCTCGTCCTGACGGCGGCGTTCGCACGGTTCCACCGGCGCGGACTCGACCGTGACGCGATGGTCACGGCCGATAGCCCCGCAGTCGCCCCCGGCGACTAACTGTTAAATCCGACTAACAATAGACAGACAGCAGATATTCTCCGAATACCTCTCGGATAAGGCGGTAATCAGACAGGTTCTCGATTACCGCTCGAACAGCCGTAGCCGGTACGAACCGTGCTCGACGCCCTCGTCGTGGTAGATCACGGGCTCCTCCACCGCCGCAACACGGCCGTCGCGGACGGCCGCACAGGTGACGATACCGTCGGTCTCGACCGTGGCGGACGACCCGTCGGCGAGGTCGAACACCCGGAGCGCGTGGGTCGCGGCGTCCCGGTCCCGGAAGTGCTGGCCCGATGGGACCGCCACACCCGCTTCGGCGGCGCCGAGGTCGGTGGCGAAGCCGCCGACCGGGGCCGACCACTGCTCCACGCCAGTCTGGACACCGACAGCCGTGTGCTCGCGCGGATGCCGGGCCTCGGTCTCGCGGCCCGCCTCGGGATAGGTGTTGCCCGTGACGAACAGCGCCCTGGATTCGGTCGCGTGGACGTGGTTGGGATAGGCGTAGACGGTGTCGGCGCCCTCCTCGCGGGTGTCGTCCGCTGCGGAACTGTCCGAGACGGCCCGCTCGACCGGCCGCGCGAGGTCGAGCTGCCAGCGCACCGTGCCGTGCCAGTTCAGCCCGTAGCCGCGGTAGTCGGCGTGGCTCGCGACAACCGGGCCGCCAGGTGTCAGCGATACGTCGCCGACCCGGCGCTGCCCGGGTGGCCCGGGCATCGCCACGCCGGGGTCCCAGCACCAGCGTTCGGCGCCGTTGGCGGCGTCGAGCACGACCAGGCCATCATCGTGGTCGTCGGGCTCGGGACAGCGGTTGTAGGCGACCGCGACCCGGCCGTTCCGGACATCGACGGCGATGGGCGAGGCGGCCGCCTCGTACTGCCACGCGATGGTCCCGTCCGGGTCGAACGCGTAGACGGCGCTCTCGAAGTGACGCGGCTGGTCGTCGCCCGAGCGCTCGTACCGTCGCACGGCAACGAACGCCCGAGACTCGCCGTCGACGCTGGCGGTGGCCGCGCTCGCGACGAACGGGAGGTAGAACCGCGAGTGGCGCTGGGGGTCGCCCACGTCGGTCGCGCTCTCGTGATGCCATCGACAGTCGCCGGTTGCGCTGTCGTGATAGCGGACGGCCCCGTCGGCACCGCGTTCGCCGACGAGGACGCCGCCGGCGAACGTGACGAGGGTGACGACGCTGCCCGCAGTATCTGGGGTATCTCGCCAGCGTTCGGTCCCGTCGGGCGCGACGGCGACGAGCGAGCCGTCGGCGAGGCCAGCCACCGCGAGCGGCGCGTCCGCGTCGGCGTCCGCCCCCGGTACGAGTGCAATCGCTGACCGCCGGCCGGCGTGACGCGAGCGGGCCGGGTCGACATCACCAAGGGAGACGGCGGCGGTCTCGATGAGCGGCTCGGCTACCCCACTCCGTGGCTCAGTCGTCGTCATCGACGGGGAACGCCTCGTGGAGCAGGTGGTGGGCGTCGTCCAGGCCGTCGAGGACGGACTCGCCCTGATTCGTGAGCCGGCGGACGGCGCGCTCGGCGTCGCGCACTGCCACGAGTCGCCCGCGGAGGTAGTCGTACCGGTCGGTGCTCTCACCGTCGGACTCGTCCGACGAGGCTCGCCTCGCGTCGCTCGGCTCACCGCCGGCCGCGGCCACCTCCTCCTCCAGCTCGACGAGCGCGGCGTCGAGGTGGCGCTGGACACCGTCCAGCGTATCGGCCTCCGCGAGTGCCCCAATGGGACCCTCCAGGTGGCCGTCGAGTTCCTTCTCGGCGTGCTCGCGGGCGCTCCGGTCGGTCGTGCCGAGGACGTTCATCAGGCCGAGTCGCAGGGCTTCGAGTTCGTGACAGGTCATGGGTGGTGTGTGGTGTGAATCTGACAGCTGGGTCGGTGCGCGGGCGATGCTACAGGGTGCCGTCGACGAGGTCGCTCACGATGCGGTCGCGGTCGAGGTGGTCGCCGACGACGCGCTCGGCGTCGTCGGGCGCCACGTCGCCGTACCAGACCCCGTCCGGATAGACGGCGACGATGGGGCCGTCGCCACAGCGCCCGAGACAGGACGTGCGGGTCACGCGCGCGTCGCAGGCCTCCGAGTCGCGGACGCCCTGCCGGAGCCGTTCGAGGACGGCGGGCGCGCCGTCGTTCGCGCAGGTGGTGTTCGTGCAGACGGCGACGTGCTTCTCGGGGTGGTCGTGGACGTGCGGGTCGTCGTCGACGTCGTCGCGGTCGGCGTGGGTCTCGAGGTGCGTGAGCGCGCGCAACTGCGCGCGGGCGCCGCCCACGTCGCGCTCGTAGCCGTCGAGTTCGACCTTGTACTTGCACGTGTCGCAGGACATCTCGACGCTGTCTGTCCGGGCGGCCTGCCAGCGGTCGCCCAGCACGTCCAGCAGTCGGTCGTCGGTCCCGAGCGGGTCGCCAGCAGCAGCAGCGACGTACGGGTAGTCGGCGCCGAACTCGGCGGCGCCGTCGCGGATGCGCCCCGTGAGGACGCCGTCGCCGAGCATGTACGGCAGCACGACGACGGCGTCCGGGCGGGCGCGGGCGACGCGGTGGAGCGTCTCGCCGAGCGTCGGCTCCGTGACGCCGATGAAGGTCGGGTCGACGCGGGCGAAGTCGCGCCCCTCGTGGAGCAGGCGCGCGAGTTTGTGCACGTCGGCGTTCGCGTCGGGGTCCGAGGACCCGCGCGCACAGAGTACGACGGCCACCTCGTCCGTCTCGCGGTCGACGCCGAGTTCGGCCTCGACGGCCGCGGCACGGTCGTCCAGCAGGTCGACGATGGCAGGGTGGACCCCGAGGTGGCCACCGACGTGGAACGTCGCCGCCGGATGGTCGGCTCGTGCCTGGTCGACGGCGAGCGGGACGTCGTTCTTGACGTGGCTCGCGGCGAACAGCGACAGTTGCACGACGGTCACCCGCGAGACGCTCGGCATCAGGCCGGCGAGCGCGTCCGGGATGGACGGCTCGGCGAGTTCGAGAAAGCCCGCATCGACGGGAAGGCCAAGCCGGTCCTCCAGCATGACCGCGAGGGCGCGCACCTGCTCGTTGGACTTCTCGCGCCGGGAACCGTGCCCCACGAGGAGGACCGCCTCGTCGTCGAACTCGTCGGGGAGTTCGGGGCCGTCGGTCGGCGCCGCCGTGGGTGGTGCGTCGCTCATCGGTCAGTCGGCCCCCGCCGAGACCTGAGCCGCACGCTCGATGCTCCGGAGGAGCTTCGTCCGGCGGTCGTCGGCGAACAGGCCGGTCGCGTCGCTCCCCTCGTACACCCACTCGCCGAACGCGGCGGTGTCGGCGTCCGCGACGCCGAACCAGTACCCGCCCGAGGAGGTCTCCGCGAGGTCGTCGCTCCCGAAGCCGTGGTCGGCGAGCGCGCTGCGGACCCACTCCAGCAGCGCCCGGTCGTCGTGAACGAAGGAGACGCCCACCTTGCCCTCGGACTCCCGGAAGCAGACGGTACCTGTGGCTTCGAGAAGGCCGCGCAGGAGCTGACGGTCGTGGTCGGCCAGCGCGTCCAGCCGGTAGCCGCCGTCGGTGCCGTCGATGGGGAGGCCGAAGGCCGCGGCCGCGCGGTCGGCGGCGCCGCCGAACACCTTGACGGTGTACTCGTCCTCGACGCGCGCGAGCGAGGCGTCGTGGGCGTACGGTCGCTCGACCGTGCGCTCGCCCGCGATGCGGCCGTCGTCGCCGGCGATGGCAGCGAGCCGCCGGGCGACCGACTCCTCGGCGGCCCGGACGAGAACGCGCTCGCTCGTCAGGTCGCCGTCGCCGCCGACCCGGCCCCAGAAGTACGCCGTCTCCGGGTGGGCCGAGAGCAGGTCCCGCGGCGGGTCGCGGTCGGCAGTGCCGGTCGGGGCGTCGCTCATCGCGAGACCTCCTCGGAGATGACAATATTCGAGTTATTATCCACGTCTATCGAAAAATCAGCATTTTCGACAGTCATTCCAGCACCTCTACGGAAATCGCGTTCGGCGGACAGGCCCGGGCTGCACTCTCGGCCTCGTCGCGCCGGTCGTCCTCGAACGTCGCGGTCACGCTGTCGGCGGTCTGCTCGACGGCGACCGCCTCGTCCGGGTCGAACCCGGCGAGGCCGTCGTCGGCCTCGACGAGCCGGTCGTCGCGGACGAGGCAGGCGAAGATGCCATCGCACGCCTCCTTGTCGACGGTGACGCGGTATCGCTCGGACATCTCAGTAGTCGTACTTGCTCTCGTACCCACGGGGGGTGACCATCCGGCCGTCCTCGACGTACGTCTCCTCGTTGCCGACGAGGACGGTGGTCGTCATGTCGACGAGGTCCGTCTCACCCAGTTCCTTCAGCTCGCCCAGGTCGACGATTTCGACCTGTTCGTCCTCGCGGCCGGCACCGTGGACGACACCGACGGCGGTGTCGGGGTCGCGGTGCTCCAGCAGGATGTCACAGCACGTCTCCCAGTTCTCGCGACGCTTCCGGCTCCAGGGGTTGTAGATGGCGATGGTGAACCCCTTGGGTGCGACGGCGTGGAGCCGCGACTCGATGTCCTCCATCGGCGTCAGATGGTCCGACAGCGAGACGGTGACGGTGTCGTTGACGAGGGGGGCGCCCAGCCGGGCCGCGCAGGACTGTGCGGCCGGGACACCGGGGACGACCTCGAAGTCCACGGCGCTCGGGGTGGTGCCCTTCGACTCGACAATCTCTAGGGCGAGTCCCCCGAGCGCGTAGACGTTCGGGTCGCCGCTGCCGACGATGGCGACGTCGTTGCCCGCCAGCGTCCGGTCGACGGCCTCCTCCGTGCGGGAGACCTCGCCGCACATCGGTGTGTCGTACAGCTCGTCGGCCTGCTCGGTCACCTCGTCGGGCAGCAGGTCGATGTAGGTGGTGTAGCCGACGATGTGTTCGGCCTCGAGGAGCGCGGCCCTCGCGCGCTGGGTCATCCCCTCGGCGTGGCCGGGGCCGAGGCCGACGGCGACCAGGCGGCCGGGGTCGCCCTCGAAGTCGGCGGCGGTCGCGCTCACGTTCTCGTCGGTCGTCTCGGACTTCGAGCCGCCACAGCCCGACGACGATGAGGAACTGGACGAGGAGGTGGATGTACCACACTTGCTCTCGGTTTCCTCGGTCGCGTCAGTGGATGCGCCGCACGTGCTCTCGGTGTCTGTCGAAGTCGATGCCTCGGTCGTGGTGTCGGTGTTCTCGGTGCTCATGGTGAATCAGAAGTCCTCCACGTCGCGCCCGCCGCGGGGCGTGACGAGGTACTCGCGGTGGTCGTTGCTCCAGACCTCGGTCTCGTGGGTGCCGACGAGGATGGAGGTCCCCATCCCGCCGACCTCCTCGTCGTGCTGGTCGGCCTCGCCCAGCGTCGTGATGGTGAACGTCTCGCCCTCCAGGTTGCGCCCGGCCTCGCCGCGGCCGGCGTCGTTGACGATGGCGACGGGGACGTCGGCGGCGCGCTCCTCCCGGAGGGTGTCGATGGCGCGCTCGTAGTCGCGCCAGCAGTTGTAGAGGACGACGACGAACCCGGAGATGGCGGCGGCCCGGAGCTTCTCCTCTATCTCCGCCCAGCCGCGCCACTTGTCCGAGAGCGAGACGGTGCAGAAGTCGTTCGAGAGCGGGGCGCCGAGGTTGCCCGCCAGTCCCAGGGCGGCCGTGACGCCCGGGACGATCTCGATGGGCACGTCCGTCGCGCCCTCCGCCTCGGCCATCGTGAACACGAGGTCGCTCTTGCCGTACACGTTCGGGTCGCCGCCGGAGACGTGCGCCACGTCCTCGCCGCGGCGGACACGAGCGAACGCCTCCTTCGCCAGCTCCACCTGCCGGCCCATCGAGGACCGGACGAGTTCGCCCGTCGAGCCGTCGGGTCGCTCGAAGGCGCCGTCCTCGTCGACTCGGTCCGCCGGGGGCAGGGTTCCGTCCTTCCGGAGGAACTCCTGGTAGAGGTTCGAGGCGACCACGCAGTCCGCCGTGCGAATCACGTCGCGGGCGCGCTGGGTCATCTCGTCGGGCAGGCCGGGGCCGATACCGACGACGTACAGCGTGCCGTACTCGGACTCGGGGACGACCTCGCCATCGAGGTCGAACTCCACGCCATCGCTGTCCGGACTATCGGTGCTCATCGGCCGACCGCCACCGTGACGGCGTCCTCGTGGCTCACCTTCTCGACGAGCAGGTCGTGGTCGCGGCCGCCCGCGATGGCCGAGGCCTCGGCGATGCCCGGCCAGCCGATGAGTTCGCGCGAGCGCGAGGGTGTGGGGCCCTCGAACTCCTCCAGCGTCTCCTTCTCGAAGGAGACGACCCCGAGGCCGAGTGCTTCGGCGGCCGCGAGCAGGCCGTCCTCCTCGGCTTTCCGGGTGCCAGTCGCGACGAACTCCACGTCCGAGAGGTCGTAGTCGGTGTCGGCGAGGGCCGCCTCCCACGCCGCCTCGAACTGCTCGGCCTCGGCGCCCGCGACGCTCCCGGTGCCGAGGACGACGCTGTCGTTCGAGTTCCGTTTCAGGACCGTCACGTCCTCTCCAGCCAGTACCGCGGTTGGGCCGTCGAGTCGGGCGACGGGGCCGAGTTCCTCGTCCAGCACGGCGAGGTTCGTCGCGACCGTCGAGTCGCCGTTGACGACGTGGGCGTCCAGCGCCTTCGCGCGCTCCTCGACGCCCTGCTTGCCGGCCGCCTCGCTGGCCGTGGTCATCGCGGGCACCGCGCCCATCGACGCGAGGTCGTCGGCCACCTGGTTGGCCCCGTGGTGTCCGCCGGTGAGCGGGATGGCCCACGTGAGTTCCTCGTCGACCACGACGACGGCGGGGTCCGCCCACTTGTCGTCGAGCAGGCCGGCAGTCTTGCGCATCGCGATGCCGCTGGCCATCAGCCCGACGAAGCAGTCGTACTCGCCCCAGTGCTCGGCGAACACGTCGCCGTGGTACTCCAGCAGGTCGATACTGTTGTAGCGGTCGCCGATGCCCTCGCGGATGTCCTCGGCAGTCTCCCACTTGCGCTCGAAGGCGACGACGGCGATGTCCTCGGCCACCTCGCCGTCGCTGTCGGGAGTCGAGCAGTGCCCGCCCGAGCTGTCGTCGTCCGATGCCTCGTCCGTCGTACCGCTGTTGCTGTCAGTACTCATGTCAGTCAGCCCCCGCCTCCTCGTCCGCCGAGGTGTCCGAGTCGTCCTCGCCACGGTTCGCCCAGCCGCCGTACAGGTAGGACCGCTCGTAGTCGCCCGCGCCGACGGCGTCGCCGATGACGACCATCGCGGAGGCGCGATAGCCCGCGTCCTCGATGGCGGCGCCGATGTCGGCGACCGTGCCCGTCAGCACGTCCTCGTCGGGCCAGGAGGCGTGGTAGACGACCGCGACGGGCGTCTCGGGGTCGATACCCTCGTCGACCAGCCGGTCCATCGTCTCCGCGACGGCGTGGGTCCCGAGGTAGATGCAGGTCGTCACGTCGCCCATCTCGACGAACTCGGCGATGTGGTCGTCCTCCGGGTCGAGGGTCTTCCCCTGCGGCCGGGTGAAGGCGACGTGGTCGGCGGCACCGTTGAGGGTGAGCTGGGTACGCAGCGTCGCGGCGGCGGCGAACGCCGAGGTGACGCCGGGGACGATGTAGGTCGGGACGCCCTCGTGTTCCAGCGCGTCCATCTGCTCGAGGGCGGCACCGTACACCGCGGGGTCGCCGCTGTGGAGCCGGACCACGTTCTGGCCCGCCTCGTACGCGTCCCGCATCAGGGGAATCAGCTCCTCCAGGTCCTTCCCGATGGAGGAGACGGTCTCGGCGTCGGCGCAGTATTCGTCGAGCAGTTCGCTGTTGACCAGCGAGCCGGCGTGGACCACGAGGTCCGCCTCGGCCAGGAGGTCCCGACCGGCGACGGTGAGCAGGCGGGGGTCGCCCGGCCCGGCGCCGACGAAGGGGATTCCCTCCTGGTCGTCGCCGGCGGTGTGCTCTTGGACCCGGGGGTCGCGCCCGGTCGCGCGGGCCGCCGAGGCCGCATCGATGGCATCCTGCGGGTCGGTCGGCTCGTCGGGTGCGTCGCTCATCGACTCACCTCGTCGCCGGACAGGGCGGCTTCGGAGCGTTCGAGCCGCTCCGTGTCGCCACCGTCCGTGACCGCGCGGCCGCCGTCGGCACCCGCCTCCACGAACGCGTCGGTGGCCTGCTCGACGCGGGCCTCCGGTCGCTCGGCATAGGCCAGCGTGTAATAATCACGCTCGGCGAGGTCCGCCGGGTCGTCCGTGACGAGCGTCTCGCCCTGCTCCATGAACAGCCGCCGGCCGTAGGTCACCTCGTAACCCGCCTCGACGAGTCCCTCGTGGGTGGCGGGCGCGTCGGTCACCTTGAACAGGACCATCCGGTCCGGTCCGGTCGGGGCCGCGCCGCGGGCGGCCTCCCGGAGCGCGATGCTGGACCCGGCCGCGACCTCGACGCCGAGCGCGGTGGCGAAGGCGGTGAGCGCGCTCACGCCCGGCACGACCTCGAGGTCGACATCCGGGTGGAACGCCGCCAGCGTGCGCCGGAGGTGGCCGAAGGTGGAGTAGACGTTCGGGTCGCCCAGCGTGACGAACGCGACGGTCCCGTCGCGAGCCGACGGCGCGATTTCGGCGGCCGCTTCGCGCCAGGCCTCGCGCAGTTCGTCCTCGTCCCGGGTCATCGGGAAGTCCAGCTCTCCGATACGCTCCTCCGGAACGTGCTCGGTCGCGACCGAGCGCGACAGGCGCCCGGGCGAGTAGACCACCTCGGCCGCCTGTAGGACCTCGCGGCCCCGCACCGTGACCAGGCCCGCGTCACCGGGGCCCAGGCCGACGCCGTAGAGGGTCACGCGCCCCCCACGATGCAGTAGACGGGGTTGTCCGAGTCGAACGAGGTGGCGCCGGCCAGCTCGTAGCCGTGGCTCACCTGGAACTGGCAGACCCCGTCCAGCAGGTCGCGCTCGCGGAACGCCCGGACGGCATCGCCCGCGACCTCCAGCCGCGAGACGTTCATGACCACTCTGGCGACGCCCGTCTCGGCGGCGTGGTCGAGAACAGCCTCGTAGTTCCGGCTCCCGCCCAGGAACAGCGTGTCGGCGTCGTCGGGCAGTCCGCCGGGTGCCTCGGCCTCGCGGAGCGTGACGGGCGCGGCGCTCCGGGGGGAACGGTCTGCCGCAGCGGCGACGGCCCCACCGTCGGCTGCCGCGTCGGGGGCGTCTGCGAGCGGAACACCGTTGGCGGCGAGGTTCTTCCGTGCCGTGTCGAGGCGCTCGGACTTCCGTTCGAGCGCGGTCACGCGGCCGGCCCGGCGCGCGAGGCCGACGGTGACGGCCCCGGTGCAGGCACCGACCTCGACGGCGTGGGCGTCCGGACCTGGGTCGAGTTTCGCGAGCGTCACCGCCCGGACCTCCGGTTTCGTCGGCCCGGCTTTCGCGTCGTGGGGGAGTCGTACCCGTGACATGCTGAGCACAAACGCACCCGGGAGTAAAACAATTGTGCTTGTTTTAGAACAAGCCAAATCGATATTGTGCGGGTAGAATCGGGTCAGATGCGTGGAATCCGGGAATCGAGTCCAAAATTACTTGCACTCGGCGGGGGGACACGGTGGTATGAGTGGCGACGAGGCGGGCGGCGGGTCGACGGACGCCGGCGACCGCGCCGGCGTCCTGCGGAGCAAGCGCGATGCGACGCGGTACCAGATTCTCGTGGAGATCGCCCAGCGCCAGCCGGCCGTGAGCCAGCAGGAGGTGGCCGACGCCATCGGCGTGACGGCCCAGGCGGTGAGCGACTACCTCCAGGGACTCGTCGCGGAGGGGTACGTCGAGAAACACGGCCGCGGCCGCTACGAGGTGACGAACGAGGGCGTCGACTGGCTGATGTCCCGGACGGAGGCGCTCCGGGACTACGTGGGCCACGTCTCCGAGGACGTCCTCGGGCGGGTCGAGGTCGACACCGCCATCGCGACCGCCACCATCGACGAGGGGCAGCCGGTGTCGCTGTCGATGCGCGACGGTGTGCTGCGGGCGACCCCCGGGAGCGCGGGCAGCGCGACGGGCGTGGCGGTCACGAGCGCCGAGGCCGGGCAGGACGTCGGCGTGACCGAGTTCGAGGGGCTCGTCGATTACGAGTGGGGTGAGGTCCGGGTCGTGAGCGTCCCCCGCGTCCACGAAGGGGGAAGCGCCGCGGTCGACACCGACGCCCTCGTCGAGCGGGCGGCGGACCTGGACCTGCTCGCGGTCGCCGGGGGGGAGGCGCTGGCGGCCGTCGAGCGAGCGCCCCTCGACCCGGACATCCGGTTCGGCGTGCCCGCGGCCGTGACCGAGGCGGCCCATCGTGGGCTGGACGTGCTCGTCGTGGCGAGTGTCACGGAACTGTCGGCCATCACCGACGCGCTCCGGGAGGGTGACCTCGGCTACGACGTCGTCGACGGCGAGCAGCGGTAAGGCGACGGGCAGCGCGGACGGGCGTTCGGCGCTCCCGACGAACGTCCGGCGAACGGCCCGTGGTCACTGCGTGTGTGCCGTATCCACCCGCTCTACGTCCAGGAACTCCCGGTCGGGGAACCAGATGTCCAGTTCCTTCTCGGCGCTCCCCGGTTCGGAGGCGTGGACGAGGTTCTTGACCGGCTTGCCCGCGGTGTCGGCGTGGCCGTAGCTCACGTGGGCGAAGTCGCCGCGAATCGTCCCCGGCGCCGCGTCCTGCGGGGCCGTCTCGCCGACCAGCTTCCGCACCTCTGTGACCGCCTCCACGCCCTCGAAGACGGCGGCGACCACCGGCCCGCCGGTCACGTAGTCGACGAGGTCGTCGTAGAACGGCTCGTCCGCGAGGTCGTCGTAGTGGGCCGCGACCAGGTCCCGGTCCGGCGCGCGGGATTCGACCGCGGCCAGCGTCAGGCCGACCCGCTCGATGCGGTGTAACACCGACCCGACGAGGCCACGCTCGACACCGTCCGGCTTCACGAGCACGAGAGTTCGCTCGATGGTCTCCATACGCCCACCCGTCGGGCCGCCGTCATTACGTTTGCTCCGGCCCGGCGGCGCCACCGGCCTCGTGGACGGCGGGGGAGCGTTGAAGGGCCTGCCCCGGAACGTACCCGCAGAGCGACGGATGGTCGACGTACGCGAGTACCTGCGTGAGTCGAACGCGATAGAGGGCGTCGAGAGCGAGGCCGCCCTCGCGGACAGCCTCGACGCCTGGGCGTATCTCCGTGACCGGGACGAACTCACCCACGAGGTCGTCAGGGAGAGCCACAGACGGATTCTCCGGAACCGCCAGCCCGGAATCGCCGGGGAGTACCGCGACGTCCGGGTGACGGTCGGCGGGCGGCGCCCGCCACCGCCGGGGTTCGTGCGGCCCGCAATGGACGGCCTGCTCGACTGGCAGCCGGCCGACCCCGTCGAGGCACTGGAGTGGCACGTCGCCATCGAGCGAGTCCACCCCTTCGCCGACGGGAACGGCCGCATCGGGCGGCTGGTGTATCTGTGGCACTGCCGGCAGCTCGACGCCGAGCCGATACTGTGGCGAGCGGCCGACCGCGGCGGCTACTACGCCCTGTTCGAGTCCGAGGTCGACGTTCCGGGGGTCGCCGACGACTCGGCGGACCACTGAGGTCGAGCGCGGCCGACCCGACACGCCGGACGGCGCCACGGCTGCCGAAGGGTTACGTGACCTGGGCCGGAATCCCGCTCCGTGACGCTCACCGTCCTGATATCGGCGTCGCCCGAGCGGGCCGCGAGCGTCGCGCACCTCGGGGACGGCCTCGAATGTAAACTCGACTGGCAGCACGCCGAGCGCCTCTCGGCCGACCACACGCTCGCCGACGAGTACACTCAGCGGGGGGTCGACCCGGCGGCCGTCACCAGCGTCCACCTCCCGCCCGGGACGACCCACCCGCAGGGGATGAGCGTCGCGCCGGGGGCAGTGGGCACCATCACCGACTTCACCAACCGGGCGTTCGGGGCCGAGGTCGCGCCCGACTGGCTGACGGTCCACACCACCCGCGAGTTCGACTACCGTGAGCAGGTCGACCGGCTCGAGACCATCACCGAGGTCGGCGGCTACCCGCTCGCCGTCGAGAACCTCCCGGACCCCAGCCACTACCACACCCCCGAGGACGTGGCCGCGGTGGCGCTTCTCGCCGACCGGGTCCCGCGGCTCGGCGCGGTCTCCGTGCTGGTCGACACGGCCCACGTCCCGATGGACCGGCGCGAGCCGACGGTCGACGACGACGCGCTCGAGACGGTACTGGCGCGACTCGACGGGGCGCTCCGCGAGCGCCTGGCGGACGCGCTCGGGTCGTTCCTGCGGACGAACCACGACCGTGTGCAGGACCGCATCGGCCCGGGCGTCGAGCCGCCGGCACCGGACAGCCCGTGGCGCCCGGTCTTCGTCATGCTCGCCCTCGCCGGCGGGACGGTGGGAGCGCTCCACCTGAACGACCCCGCCACCGACGGTCTGCCCGGCGACAGCCACGGCTCGGACGGCCTGCCGGGCGGCGACCACGGCTCCGACGGCCTGGCGTGGGTACTCGCGTTCTGCCGCGAACACGACGTGCCCGTCGTCCTCGAACCGGGCGATGCGCCCCCAGATGCCATCGCATCGACCGTCGAGCGGCTGCGGGCGGACGACTGAATCGGGGCGGCCGGTGTGGGCGCAACGCGCGCCGTGTCACTCTCCCTCACCCCGGCACAATCTACGAGTACCCGCCCGACCACGTGACACCAGTGGACTATCTCGTCTCGGACCTCCATCTCGACCACGACAACATCATCGAGTACTGTGACCGGCCGTTCGACTCGGTCACGGAGATGAACGAGACGCTGGTGGAGCGCTGGAACGCGGTCGTCGACCCGGGCGACGAGGTGCTGTACGGTGGTGACCTGACCATCCGCTCGTCCGCCGCGGCGCTGCTGGACTGGCTCGAGGAACTCCACGGCGAGCTGGTGTTCCTGCTGGGCAACCACGACGGGACCGTGCTGGAGGGGCTGGACCGGGTCCGGTTCGCCGAGGAGTACCGCTTCGAGCATCGTGGGGTCCCGTTCCACGCCGTCCACGACCCGGCGGACGGCCCCTCGAACCACGCGGGCTGGCTCCTCCACGGCCACCACCACAACAACTGGCCGGACGAGTTCCCGTTCGTCGACCACGACACGCGGCGCGTCAACCTCTCGGTCGAACTGCTGGACTACCGGCCGCTCGCGACCGACCGGCTGGTCGACTACCTGGCCCGTGGCGAGCGATTCACCGACCGGGCCGCCGCCGAGCGCACGGTGGGGGACGATGACTGACTCCGAGGGCGGCCCGGTATGTCGTGTCGCGGGCCCGACGGTCGACCTGCTGGTCGTCTCGGACCTCCACCTCCGCGCGACGGGCGGACGATACCCGGTCGATGACCTCCCGGTCGCGGCGCACGACCTCGTGGTATCGCTGGGCGACATCATCGACGAGAACCGCGAACACGCCCCGTCGGCAGCAGCGGGCGAAGCCTACGAGGAACGGGGCCGCGCGTTCCTGGAGCGCCTCGACGAGCGGGGCGTTCCCGTCCTCGCGGTGCCCGGGAACCACGACCCCCTCACCTGCACACGGCGGCTGAGCGACGGCCTGGCGAACGTCCACCCGCTCCACGGTGAGACCCGCCGGGTGGCGGTCGATGCGGGCTGGTCGCTGGCGCTCGCGGGCTGGGGCTGTGAGCAGTTCGACTTCACGCCGGCCCTGCTTTCGCCGGACTACCCGGAGATTCCGGTCGGGAGCGACCACCGGACGCCCGAGGCCGTCGCCGAGAGCCTCCTCGGCGCAGTGGGGGCGTACCTCGATGGCGCGCTGAGCGCGGCACAGCTCGCCGACCGCCTCGGGACCGACCCGTCGGACGCCGCGTTCGAGGCCTCGCTGGCACGCCTCGACGAGCGCTTCGGGACGCTCGTCGAACTGCTCGGGGACGCGCAGCCGACCGTAATCGCGAGCCACGTCTCCCCGTTCGGTGTGCCGTTCGACATCCGCGGTCAGCACTCCCACGACGGGAGCCACCACTTCGGCTCCGTGGCGCTCCGCCTCGCCCTGGCGGCGACCGCCGTCAGCGGCTGCCTCTCCGGACACACCCACCAGCGCGGCCTGACCGCGGTGCCGACGACCGCCGGCCACTCGTACGCCCACAACCCGGGCGACGCCGGGGTGTCGAGCGTCTCCGTCAGCCGGGACGGAACCCTCCGCACGGAGGCGGTCGAGGTGGGATGGCGATGACCCGGCCGCCGGCGCGCAACGCCGACCCGGAGCGGCGAGGCCACGACCACGACGGCGCGGCCTTCGCCGGCCCGGGGACGCCGACCTGGACCCACACGACGGAGGAGCCCATCCTCGCCCGGCCGGCGGTGGGCGACCGGCGGGTCTACACCGGGACCCGGAGTGGACGCGTCCTGGCGGTCGACCGCACCGATGGGCGGGTCGTCTGGGAGCGGGAGCTCCCGGCAGAGACGGTCACGGCGCCCGTCGTCCTCCGGAGCGGGGCGGTCTTCGTCGCTGGCTTCGACGACTTCGGGCGTGCCGAGACCACGGTCCACGCCCTCGACGCCGGGACCGGCGAGGACCGCTGGGCGGCGGGCACCGCCCGTGGGTCGCGCGCGCCGCCGGTCGTCGCCGGGAATCGTGTCGTCGTGAGTCACGCCGACGACTCGCTCGTCGTCCGCCGCGCGAGCGACGGAACGGTGGCGTGGGACGCGGCCGCGGCCAGCGGCGACGCCGCGGTCGCTCGGGGAACCGTCTTCCACGCGACCGGCGACGGAGTGGCGGCCTACGGGCTCTCGGACGGCGAACCGTGCTGGAGCCGGACGCTCGACGGCAACAGCACCACGGCACCCGTCGCCGTCGACGGCCTCGTCCTGACCGGCCGGCGGTCTGGGGACCTGTACGCGCTCGACGCCGGGACCGGCGAGCCACGCTGGACTGCCGACCTCTTCCGGCCGGCGTTCCACGACGACCTCCGGAACATGGGCCGTGACGGACAGGGGCCGCCGGCCAACCGGTCGGCCATCAGCACGCTGAGTGTCACGGCGGACACGGCGTTCGTGGGGACCTGCAACGCGGTCTTCGCGCTCGACGTGGGCGACGGCACGGTCCGCTGGGTCCGAGACCTCGACTGCGATTACGTCCACAGTTCGGCGGCGGTCGGGGGGCGGCTGCACCTGGGTACGGCGGACGGCTCGGTGTACGTGCTGACGTACGACGGCGACGTCGAGTACCACCTCTCACCGTCGAACGCGACCACGGCACGGGCCACGCTGGCCGATGGAGCACTGTTCGTCGGCGGCGAAGCCCTCCCCGAGGGGCCGCACAGCGCTCCGACATCGGGGTTCCTGTCCGGGTACGTCGACGGCTGATGGCGCCCTTCGTCCGACCCCGGACGGGAGTCGTCGGTTCCGTCACGGGGGGCGTTCACAGCCAGCACGACCCCCGAAGGGATTTACACGTGACGCGAGCAGTCACGGGCAGATGACGCTCGCGGAGCTGCGCCGCCTGGCCGAGGCGGTTCGGCTGGAGCAGGAGCCGCCGGTCGAGGCCATCGAGACGGCCAGCGACCACCTTCCCGGCGAGCCGCCGGTTCGCCGGGCGGCCCACGAGGTCCTGGTCGCCGCCGCCCGTGCCGACCCGTCAGAGGCCTCCCGAGCGGTGGCGGCCGTCGTGACGGCGTACGAGTGGAACGACAGAACCGGGGTCCCGGGCTCGGCAGTACTGACGCTGCGGACGCTCGCCGTCCTCCGTCCGCGGGCCTTCATGGGGAACGTCGAGCCACTGGTGCGAGCGGCCAGCGACGGGATGGGCGACGCGGACCCGGCGGTGACGGGGCTGCTCGCCGCGCTCGCCCACCGCGTCCCGAGTATCCTCACGCGGGCGGTCGCGTGGCACGTCGCACATGCCGAGGAGGGAATCTACCAGGGGGACGGCGGCTACCGGCTGGTCGGTATCGCCGGGGCGACGGCGCCCACCGCGGCCCGACCCACCGTCGCCGCCGCGGTGGAGGCGCTGGACGGGACGGACGGGGAGCGACCCGACCCGGAATCACTGCGCCGGGCGCTGGAGACACTCCGGGTCGTCGGGACGGTCCTCCCGGCGCTGGTTCCGGATGTCGAGCCGATCGTCGCCCGCCTCTCGCACGACGACGCCGAGGTCCGAGAGGAGGCCGCGGAGACACTCGCCACGGTCGCACGCGACCGTGAGGGGCAGCTCCCGTTCCAGGAGCCGACGACGGACCGCGTCGTCTCCGCGCTCGCGGTGGCGGCCGAGGACCCGGTGGACGAGGTGCGACAGGCGGCCTACGAGGCGCTCGGCCGGGTCGGTGCCGCCGAGCCGCGGCTCGCGGCGGCCGCCTGGGCGCCGCTGCTGCGGGCGCTCCACGACGAGACGTACCACCCGCAGGAACAGAGCGTGGCGGCCGTCGAACTCGCGCGCCTCGCGGCCGTCCGTGGCCCGGAGCGCCGGCAGGAACTCCTCACGGAGCTCACCGACGCGCTCCTCGAGAGACCCTCGCTGTGGGGCGCCGTGGAGCGTGCGGTGGCGCTCTGGCGGGAGCGCGTGGAGGACTGGTCGCTCGCCGCTGTCCCGCTGGACCTCCGGACGCGACTGGTCCGGTACCTGCTGGGGCTGCCCCACTGGGAGGTGTGGGATGCCGACGCTCGGGAGCCACTCGTCTCGTTCTGCTGCTCGATACCCGAACCGGTCTTCGAGCCGCTCGACACCGCCGCGCTGGCCCACCGGGAGGCACGGGTACTCCGACAGGAGCCGGGGCACCCGCATCGAACGGCGGCGCTGGCGGTCCTGTCTGTCCTGGGCCGTGTCGACGAACACGCCGCCTCGGTGACCGTCGGGCAGGTGCTCACGGCGTTCCAGGGCGAGGACCCGGAGAGCCCCGCCGAGTACGTGGTGGCGCTGGAGCGCGTCGCGACCGGCGCTGCGACGGCGTCGGCCCGTGAGAGCGCCGTCGCCGCCCTGACGACCACGCTCGACCGGACATCCGAGGAGAGCCCCCGGAACCGTCTCTCGGAGGCCCTGCAGACACTCGTCGAGCAGGACCCGACGATGGCACCGGTCGTCGTCGAGCGGTTCTGCAGCCGGCAGCGTGGCCCGGCGATGGGCGACGCGCCCGCAGCGTTCCGGGCGGCCACGCTCGCCGCGCCGGCGGCGCTGGAGCCCGCGCTGTTCGACCTGCTCGGCGTCGCCGCCGGAGCGCCCCCGCCCGGTGCCACCGCCGATGAGGACGACGAGACAGCAGAGGACTCGGCGGAGGAGTCCATGTCGCTGGGGGAACTGTTCGGCGACGGGGAGGCGGACGAGGGCCCGGACACCGGCAGCCCGGTCGCCCCGCGGCGGGAGGCGGCGCGAGCGGTGCTGGCTGGGGTCGCGGCGGTACCCGAGACGCCTGTCATCGGTCCTGCCGAAATCAAGCCCTTCCTCTGGCAACCCGACCACGACGACAGTGTGGTGGCGGCGCTGGCCGGGGCGCTGGCGATTCGCGCCGACCACTTCGACACCCGCCGGTACGCGGTCGAACGCCTGCGGACGCTGCTCGCCCGGGAGACGACCGTCGCCTGTCCTCGCGAGGCGACCGCCGGCTCCGACGTGGTCGTCGACGCGAGCCGAGCGCTGGTCGCCGTCGCGGAACACGACGCCGACGCGGTGGCGCCCGCGGTTCGGACGCTGGCCGCGTGCGAGGCCACGGCCACGCAGCGGGCACTGGCTCGAATCGCGATAGCCGACCCACGATACCTGTCCGAGGCGCTCGCTCGACTCCGGACGCCGGACGACGGCGTCGGGACCGGCGGCGCCGACGCGTCGGACGCCGCTCGCCACCGGGACCCGCTGGCGGCCCTGTGGCTGCTGGCGGCCTACCCGGCGCTCGCGCCGGCGCTCGTCCCCACGCTGGCCGCCCGCTGCCGGGCGCCCGACCCGCCCGACAATCCGGTGCCGACCGTCCACCATGCGTCGCCCGTCCCCGGACCGAGCTACCGCCATCGGGTGAACGACGGCGTCCCGGACGAGCGGGCCTTCGAGCGGACCGTCGTCGAGGCCCTCGCCGAGGTGCCGGGAGCGGCCGCGACCGAGTATCTGGAGCGGGCCCGGTCCGTCCCCGACCCAGACACCCGGGCCACGGCTCGTCGGGCGCTCGACGACCGACCGGTTCACGACGCGACGGGAACGACCGGGGCCGCGCCGGACACGGACCCCGGAGCGGTCCCGGCCGTCCGCGCTGTGACACGACCTCTCGCGACCCCCGCGGAGTCGGCCGACAGCGACCGGCTCGAATCGGCCGCGAAGGGGTTGGACGTGGTGGGCGCGGCCACGGCTGCCGACCCGGAAGTCCGGCGGGCGGCGGCGACGGCGCTCGGCTTCGTCGGGCATCGGGCCCCGGCGGACGCCGCCGGGGCGGTCTGCGGGCTGCTGGACGACTCCGACCCTGTCGTCGTGGCGCACGCCGCTCGCGCGGCGGGGGAACTCGCCCGGGTCGTGCCGGATGCGGTCGGGCCGCTCGACCCCGCACTCCGGGCCGCCACCGGCGGACCGCCGGCGACCGACGAGGCGGTTGTGACCGCGCTCGGTCGGGTCGGTATCGCCACGGACGGAACCGAGTCGGTCGACGCGCTGGTCGAGCGCCTCTGGGACCCCAGTCCGGGCGTGCGCCGGCGGGCGGCCGCGGCACTCGCGCGTGTCGTCCGCCACGACGAGACGGCGGCGAGCGACGCGGCGCCGGCGCTCGAACGCCGGTTCCTGACGGACCCCGACACCCGGTGGACCCTCGCCGTCGCGCTACTGGCCGTTCCGTCGGCCGCCGTCGAGAGCCCCGAACGGCTCGCGACCGGACTGGTGGGGGCGCTCGCCGGCTACGACGACGGTGCCGCCGACGGTGACGGCTCCGAGGAGGTGGCGGGAGCGGCGGCCGACGCCACGCACGGCCTCGCGCGGCCGCTGGACCCGGAGCGCCCGGACGGGGAGGTCGGGCGCGTGTCGGCCGGCCACCTGCTCGAACGACTGGCTCGCACCGACCCCGACGCGGTCCGCGTGGCGTTCCACGAACTCCCGGCCGAGATCGACTGGGAGGACCGGCTCTCCGGTCCCGCCCACCCGGTTCGGCGGACGCTCCCGGCGCTGGCGACGCTGACCACCACACTGCCCACCCTGTGCGTGCCGGGGGAGGCGTCGCTCGACCATCTCCTCGACGAGACGACGGTGACGAACCGGTGGCTCCAGCTCGGCGCCCGGGTGCTGGCCCGGACCGGCACGTCGCTCCACCTGGCCCATCTCGAGGAGGAGTCGGCGGACCGCGAGGTGGCCGCGGACGTCGCTCGCTACCTCGTCCACACCGAGCGCGGGGCCCGTGACGAGGCCACCGCCACGGTTGCCGAGTCGGCACTCGACACCTGCGAGGCGGCGCTCGCCGTCCGCGAGATGTACGACGACGGGCGGCATCGGGAGGGGGCGATAGCGGCGCTCCGTGGCCTCGTCGAGGCGGACGGCGACGCGGTGGCCGAGGTGGCCGCGACACCGGTACGGCGGGAACTCACTGCCACGGGGTGGGAGCGCCGGGTCGACGCCGTCACGGCCATCCCGCCACTGGTGCAGGCAGGCGGGCTCGACCCGGACGCCGCCGCCGGACTGCTGTTCCGCCGGCTGGAAGACGACGTGATGCGAGTCCGTCGCGCCGCGGGCACCGCACTCGCGACCGTCGCTCGGGAGACACGAGCCGGCGTCCGCTGCGTGGTCGCGCTGCTCGCCTACCGGCTCCGGGTCGGAGCCGACCACGGGCCGCACGGGGAACTCCGGGCGCTGGGCGTGCTCGGGGCCCGCCATCGGTTCGTCAGGGCGGACTGTCGCGAGGCACTGACGGCCGCGGCCGACCGGCTGGACACTCCGCTCGACGAGTTCGCCGAGGCGGCACTGGACGTCCTCCGGGGACGGGCCGACCCCGAGGCGGCCTGAGTGGGGCGGACCGACTCCGGGACAGCCGGTGTGGAGCGACCCGAGCGGGGCGACCGTCGCCCGTCCCGGTGGCCCGCCTCCCGGCATATGGTATCGGCCCCCACTCCTGGACAAGGCATTTGTCACTCCCGCTGGGAGTGTCGGGTACTGCTTCACGGCGGGGGCCGGGCCGGGGACTGTCGAGGCCCGACGGTGCCGCGACCGACGCCGCGCCGCAGCCACCTATCATGACCGGGAGTGACCCCACTCACGAGACCGACACGGACACGTTCGGCGGCCGCCCCACCGAGGCGGGCGCCCCGACCGAGACGACGTTCGGCCACCTGACCGTCCTCGAGGACGTGAGCCACGAGCAGGTGCCCGAGGTCGAAGAGGACGCCTACTTCCACCGGCCAGCCACGAGCGACCACACGGACGTCGACATCGTCACACGGGCGCTGGAGGCGTCGATGAACGTCGTCCTCAAGGGACCACCCGGCGTCGGCAAGAGCTTCCTCGCGCGCTACCTCTGTGCCCGGACGAACCGGCCGCTCTACCGGATCACCCTCTCCGAGACGACCTACCGCGAGGACCTGCTCGGGCACATGCACCTCGTGACGGCGCCGGGCGGCGAGAGCGTGACCGAGTGGGTCGACGGCCCGCTGACCCGGGCGGTCCGCGAGGGCGGGGTGCTCCTGCTCGACGAGATCAACGCCGCCGACGCCAACACGGTCGCCGCGCTCAACGCCGTGATGGAGAGCCACCGGACCCGGTCGCTGACGATCCCACAGACCGGCGAGACCATCATCCCGCACGAGGAGTTCCGCGTCGTCGCCACGGCCAATCCGGGGTATCAGGGCACCTACGAGCTGAACGCGGCGTTCGAGGACCGCTTCCGGCACGTCGAACTCGACTACCTCCCCGCGGAGCTGGAGGTCGACCTGGTGTTCCGCCGGAGTGACCTCTCCCGCGAGCGCGAGCCCGATGTCGAGCGACTGGTCGCGTTCGCCGGTCGGCTCCGGGAGGCGTATCTCGACGGCGAGCTGTCGACGCCCATCACCACCCGCGAACTCGTCCGCATCGCGACGTTCATGGAGGACGGTTTCATGGACCTCGTGACCGCGACGCGGAGCGAACTGCTCGCTCGCGTCCATGCCCACGACGAGTCGCTGGTCGAGACGCTCATCGACAAACAGCTCTGAGCGGTTGGCCCGCATCCACCTCCCGAGGAACACACATGTATCTGACCCCGGACACCGACCCCGGCCGGCTCTCCCGGCTCGCGCTGCCCGACCGCCGCTCCGCGGAGAACCGTCGGGAACTCGAGCGGCTGGCGAACATCTGCACGCCACGGTCGGTCGACGTGTCGGTCAGCTTCACGGAGCGTGAGGCGTCCTGCCGCCCCGCCGACACCGGTGACGAGGACGACGGCTCCGGGTCCCGGACCGGGGCGGAACATCGCCAGCGGCACGGGGGCAGCGCCGGCCCGCTCGTGACGGAGTCGTACGTCATCCGCCTCCCGACCGAGCGCATCGAGCAGGGACGGACCGACATGCATCCCCGACGCTGGGACCGGCGCGTCCAGGTCGGCCTTCTGTTCC
Source organism: Haloglomus salinum (assembly GCF_024298825.1). Taxonomy (NCBI): domain Archaea; kingdom Methanobacteriati; phylum Methanobacteriota; class Halobacteria; order Halobacteriales; family Natronomonadaceae; genus Haloglomus; species Haloglomus salinum. The sequence goes on along the minus strand of NZ_CP101153.1, from coordinate 3,619,081 downwards.
ACGAACTCGGCCACGTGCTCTACTCGGACCTCCAGCGGTTCGGCGACTGGCGCTCGCATATCGCTCCGGAGTGGGAGGAGCTGTTCCGGACCGTCTACAACGCCGCCGAGGACGGCGTCGTCGAGGCGCAGATGGCCGCCGAGTTCGATGTCGGTGAGGACTTCGTCGTCCTGAACGACGCCTTCGCACAGCGCGAACGCCGTCGTCACCGCGCGTACGTCGACCTGTTCGACGACGGGGAGCCGGCCGGAGCGGGGTCCGGTCGTGGCGGCGACCCGGCCCGAGAGCCAGGTGCCCGCAGCGGGGGCTCCCCCGCCGGCCACTCGGGCACCGGCCCGGGCGCACCTGGTGTGGCGAGCCGGGACGGGCCACCGCTCGAGTACACGGTGAAGGAGGCGCTGGGCATCGGGCTGCTGGACCACGGTTTCGGCGATAGCGGTCGATTCGAGGCGCTCCTCGACCCGGACGACGAGGCGCTCGTCGTCCGGAACGGCCGCCACGACGTGCTGGTCGAGTTACAGCCGAGCATCGAGACGTACATGGACCGGATGTTCGCCGAGCCCGACGGCACCCGACGGGTCGACCTGGCGGCCGCGTTCTTCCGGACCGTGCGCCCAACGCTGGAAGCCCTCCCCCCGGCACAACTGCAGGCCGGCCAGCGCCGCGCCGGACGACCGCACGACGCCATCCCCGTCGCCATCACCGACCCGCGCCCGGCCGACAGGCTGCCGGGACTCGCCGCCGACCAGGGCGAGGACGGGACGCGGCGTTCCGGCGACCGGACGGGCCGCGGAACTGGTCCCGGCAGGGAGGTGCTTCCGGGGCGGCTCGACCGGGGGACCGTCCGCCGCGCCGAGCGGTCGCTGCGGGGCGACGACGCCAGCCGGGCGCTCGACGACTCGGACCCGCTCCGGCAGGAGGCCGAGCGGCTGCTGGAGCTGGTTCGCGAGTCCGAGGAACTGGACCGGGTCGGGATTCCGGAGCCGGAACCGGGCAGCGGCAACCGCGAGCGGTGGGAGACCGCCGCCCGGGACGCACAGCGGCTGTCCGCGGCGCTGGAGACACAGCTGCGCCGCGAGCGCCGCGCGACCCGGAGCGGCGGCCACCGCGTCGGGTCGCTCGACTCCCGGCGCGTCGTCGACGTCCGGCGGGGGTCCAGCCGGGTCTTCGAGCGGGTCGAGCGCGGCCCGGAGAAGGACTACAGCTGCCTCCTCGTCCTCGACCGGTCCGGCTCGATGTCCGGGGCCGTCGCGGCCGCCGAGGACGCCACCGCCCGCCTCGCGGTCGCGATGGCCGGCGTCGGTGTCGACGTCTCCGTGCTGTCGGTCCACCAGAGCCTGCCGTGGCTGGAGCTGCCGTTCGGGGGGACGCCGGGGGACCACGTCGACCGGCTGCTGAGCGGCCGGGTCGGCGGCAGCACGCCGCTCTCGGCCGCACTCACCATCGCCCGCGAGCGTGTCCGGACCGGACGGGGCCACGAGCCACTCGTGTTCGTCGTCACCGACGGCGCCCCGAACGACGAGGAGCGCTACGGGGCCGTACTCGACGCCTGCAACTTCCCGGTGTTCGGCGTCTACATCGATGCGGGCGACGGCGCCGCCCCCGACCACACCGAGTTCTTCGACCGGCTGGTCGTCACCGACCCGGACGCCGTCGGGACGACCCTCACGCAGCTCGTCCGGACCCTGTTCCGGCGGGGCTGAACCGCCCGACGCGACGGCCGGAGGTTCGAGGGACCCGTCGACAACGCCTTTGTCCGTCGCCCGACTCACGCTCGCGCATGGTGCTCTCCGAGCTGGGGCTCCCGGCCGGCGGGAGCTACTGGTTCGCCCGCTTCCTCGTCCGGCGGGGACTGGCGCTGCTCTACCTGCTGGCCTTCCTCGTCGCGGCGTTCCAGTTCCGGCCCCTGGCCGGTGAGGACGGGCTCCGGCCGCTTCGTGAGTACGTCGAGCGTGCCGAGTTCCGCGAGCGGCCGAGCCTGTTCTACTACGTCCCGAGCGACCGCGCCATCGCCGTCGCGGCGTGGGCCGGGGTCGGGCTCGCGGCGCTCGCGCTCGTCGGTGCCCCGGCCGTCGTCCCGGCGCCGTTCGCGCTCCCGGCCTCGATGCTCCTCTGGTTCCTGCTGTGGGCGCTCTACCAGTCGTTCGTCAACGCGGGTGGCGTCTTCTACGGCTACGGCTGGGAGTCGATGCTGCTGGAGGTCGGGTTCCTCGCGGTCTTCCTCGGTGACCCCGGGACCGCGGCGCCCGGGGTCGTCGTGTGGCTCCTGCGCTGGGTCCTCTTTCGCAACATGTTCGGCGCGGGACTCATCAAACTCCGCGGTGACGACTGCTGGCGCGAGTTGACCTGTATGGACTACCACTACGAGACCCAGCCAATCCCCAACCCGCTCTCGTGGTACGCCCACCACCTGCCCGACCGGTTCCACCGCGTCGAGACGCTGGGCAACCACGTGGTCGAACTCGCGGTGCCGTTCCTCTACTTCGCACCGCAGCCGTTCGCGGCCGTCGCGGGCGTCGCGACCATCGCCTTCCAGGGCTGGCTACTGCTCACGGGCAACTTCTCGTGGCTCAATGCGCTCACCATCGTCCTCGCGCTCAGCGTGCGCCCGGCGCTGAACACGGTCTCGGAGACGCAGGTGATGAACACCTCCTACGACCCGCTCCACCTCGTCAACACGTACGGCGCGTTCGGCTCCATCACGCGGGACCGGTACGAGCTCGTCGTGCAGGGCACCGCCGACGAGGACCCCGGCCCGGACACGGAGTGGCGCACGTACGACTTCAAGGGCAAGCCCACCGACCCCGCGGAACGCCCCGGACAGGTCGCGCCGTACCACCTCCGGCTGGACTGGCAGCTCTGGTTCGCCGCGATGGCGCCCACGCCCCGTCGGAGCCCCTGGTTCCCGCGGTTCCTCCGGAAGCTACTGGAGGGCGACGAGGCGACGCGCTCGCTGCTGGCCCACGACCCGTTCCCGGACGGACCACCCGAACACGTCCGCGCCGTCCGCTACCGCTACGCGTTCACCTCGCCCGCCGAGCGGGCTGAGACCGGCCGGTGGTGGAGCCGCGAACGGGTCGGAACCTACGTTCGGCCCATCTCGGAGGGAGACCTCGGGAGCCATCGCTTCGGGGCGGGTCTGCGATGAGGACCGCGGGCGTGACTCCCCCGAGGATGTGACTCTTGTTCCCGGGGCGAGATGCCCCCGACATGGAACGGTTCGTCCAGTACATCCTCGGTGGGGGCATCGCGCTCGTCGGCGGCCTCTGGGTGCTGGCCGGCGTCGGGCGGGGAACGCCCGTCTGGACCGGCGGCCTGGTCGCCGTGCTACTCGGTAGTCTCGGGCTCGCGGTCGGCATCGGCACCGAACTGGCGGTGTGACCAGCGCGGCGGCCGGGTGGCCAACCTTTTACCCCCTGCACGTGCCGCTCTCACCGATGCGCGTACTCGTCATGGGCGCGGCCGGCCGGGACTTCCACGACTTCAACGTCGCCTTCCGGGGTCGCGAGGACATCGAGATGGTCGCGTTCACCAGCGCCCCCGGCCAGAACCTCGGGGAGGTCGAGGGCGGGCACGACCGCTACCCGCCGGCGCTCGCGGGGGAGGGATATCCCGACGGCATCCCCATCGAGCCGGAGGCGGACCTCGAGCGGCTCGTCCGCGAACGGAACGTCGACCGGGTCTACTTCTCGTATTCAGATGTCTCCCACGAACACGTGATGCACGCCGCCTCGCGGGCGATGTCGGCTGGCGCGTCGTTCGGCATCCTCGGGCCCGAGGACATCTGTCTGGACGCCGACGTGCCCGTCGTGGCGGTCGACGCCGTGCGCACCGGGTGTGGCAAGTCGCAGGTCGCCGGCGCGTTCGCGGACGCGCTCTCGGGGCGTGGGCTCGACGTGAGTATCGTCCGCGAACCGATGCCGTACGGCGACCTGGCCGAGAGCCGCGTCCAGCGGTTCGGCTCGCACGAGGACCTGGATGCCGCGGACGTGACCATCGAGGAGCGCGAGGAGTACGAACAACACATCGACGCCGGCCACGTCGTCTTCGCGGGTGTCGACTACGCCGATGTCATCTCGGCCGCAGCCGAGGAGGCGGACGTGCTCGTCTGGGACGGCGGGAACAACGAACTCCCCTTCGTCCGCCCGGACCTGCACGTCGTGCTCGTGGACCCGCTCCGCCCGGGTGACGAGACCCGCTACCATCCCGGCGAGACGAACCTCCGGCGCGCCGACGCCGTCGTCTCGAACAAGGAGAACAGCGCCGACCCCGACGACATCGAGCAGGTCGCGGTGAACGTCCGAGACCTCGCCCCCGGCGCCGACCTGTTCCACGCCGACTCCGTCGTGACCGTCGATGACCCCTCGCTCGTCGAGGGGGCGTCGGTGCTCGTCGTCGAGGACGGTCCGACACTCACCCACGGCGACGCGAGCCACGGCGCGGGGGCCGTCGCCGCCGACCGGTACGGCGCGGCCGAACGCCTCGACCCCCGCAGCGGCGCCGTCGGCTCCATCGCGGACGTGCTCGAGCGCTATCCACACCTCGACCGTGTGCTCCCGGCGATGGGCTACAGCGACCAGCAGGTCGCCGACCTGGAGGCGACCATCCGCAACGTCGACCCCCAGGTCGTGGTCTCGGGGACGCCCCACGACCTCTCGCGGCGGGTGGACGTGGATGCCCCCATCGTGGACGTGACCTACGAGGTCGACCTCCACGACACGACGTTCGACGGCCTGCTCGACCGGTACGCGGGCCTGCTCGGCAGCTGACCGGGCTCGCGATATACTGACGCGCGCCTCTCAGCCGTGGATTCGGGTGCCGGCCTCACCCTCGACGGCCGCGGCCACGTCGTCCGGATGTACGACGATGGCCCGTTCCCCGCCCCCGTCGAGGAACGCCAGGCAGGCCCAGACCTTCGGCCCCATCGAGCCCTCCGGGAACTCGCCGGCTTCGAGGTGGTCCCGGAGGGCGGCCGCCGACACGTCCGTCAGGGCTCGCTCCTCGTCGGTGCCGTAACCCACACAGATGTGTGGAACGTCGGTGAGGAAGACGAGGTCCGTCGCGTCGACCACCTCGGCGACCTGCCGGGTGGTGTAATCCTTGTCCACGACGGCGGGAACGCCCTCGAACCCGCCCGATGGCTGTTCGACGACGGGAACGCCACCCCCGCCCCCGCAGACGAGCGAGTGGCCGGCGTCGAGGATAGCCTCGATCTCGGGGGCCTCGACGATGCGCTCTGGGCGCGGCGAGCGGACCACGCGCCGGTAGGGCCGCTCGCCGTCGCCGACCGCGCGGGTCTCGAATGGCTTCGACTCGGCCTCGGCGGCGGTGTACCACGGCCCGACCGGCTTGGTCGGCTCGGCGGCCTCGAACGCCTCGCGGTCGACGGCGACCAGCGTCACCAGCGACGCGACGCTCCGGTCGAGGTGCCCGTCGAGCGCTCGCTGGAGGGCGTAGCCGAGCTGTGCCTGTGTCTCGGCGACCAGTACGTCGAGCGGCAGCGACGGCGTCTCGTCGGAGGCCTCCTGTTCGAGCAGGCGGTTCCCCACCTGCGGGCCGTTCCCGTGGGTGAATACGACCTCGTCGTAGCGGTCACGGACGAGCGGTGCGAGTTCGCCGACCGTCTCGCGGACGGTGGCGACCTGTTCGTCCCACTCGTCCGCGCCGGACTCGGCGATGGCGTTCCCACCGATGGCGATGACGGCTCGCGACACGTCCGGCACCCACGAACCGCCGGAGCAAAAATCGGTGGCCTCCCCGGGAGCGAACCGCACTCGGGGATGCCCCCGTAGCTACGCGGTGCAGGCGAGACAGGGCCGCGTCCGCCGAGTCAGAACGGGACGGTGACGCCCATCGCCATCGTCCCCATCCCGATGGCGGCCAGTCCGACGGCAACGAGCCCCAGGGCCAGGACGACCAGTGCGGCCGTCCGGAGTCGTCCCCGTCCCGTGCCCGAGTCGGACCAGGGTTCGTCACCGGCCCGTCGGCGCTGGCGGAACTCGCTGAACGTGAGCGTCTCCATCCCCTCGTGGCCGCATTCGTGACAGGCCCCCGGCCGCTCCTGGTAGAGCTGGTCGCAGTGGGCACACGCGAATCCTCCCACCATACCTGCTATTGACCACCCGTTCACCATCGTCCTGCTGCCGGAATCCACCGGGGATTGAAGTGTGGGTGGCTGACACACGGCAGCTCCCTGTACGACACCCGTCGCCGGGAACGGGCGTGACGGCCGCGGAACAGTGCCGTCGAACAGTGCCGTCAGAGCAGCGCCGTCAGCGCGGTGACCGGGCGCCCTTCGAGGGTATCGACGTGGCTCAGGATGGTGTCTCGCTTGCCCTCCGGGAGTCGCCGGGCGGTCTCGTGGAACTTCACGTCCGGCGTGTAGGTCTGGATGTCGTCGCGGCCGCGGCCGTTGACATCCCGGGTGATACACTGGACGAACGACTCGTAGGTCGCGTCGTCCCCCGCGGCGGTGTCGTCGACGCCGACCGCCGAGCGGAAGGGACCGCCGCCGCTGGTGGTGACGCTGACCTGTGCGCCGAGGACACCGACGCCGAGGTCCGGGGCCTCGTCGAACTTGAACCACAGGTCGCGGATGCGGTCGTCGGCGATGGCATCGCGCTCGTACTGCCGGTCGGTGAGTTCGCCGTGAAGGAGCGCGGCGGCGAGCGGGTAGCGCCCCCCGAACAGGAGCGAGATGTAGGTCCAGTCGGGCTGGTCCTCGTCGAGGACACGGTCGAGGACGGCGTCGTCGGCCTCGTTGAACATCGTTGCCGTCGAGGCCATGGGGAGGTTCATGTGGACACGGACCGACTCGATGTTCGACGGGTCTGTGGGGTCGACTCCCTCCTCGACCAGCTGTCCGCGGACGTTGAGCATCGCCTGGATGGCGGTCATGGTGAAGCCGTCGCAGGGGTAGCGCTTGTTGAAGTACTGCTCCCGGCGGAAGCCCCACTGGTCGACGGGCGTCCCGTCGGTCGCGAGGTCGTCGACGGCGGGCCACATGTCGCGGGGGCTGCGCACGTCGGAGACACGGTAGCAGTAGCCCAGCGGGTTCTCCAGCAGGTCGCGGCGGCCCGACAGGCCGTCACGGGCGAAGAGGGCCGCGCGGACGCCGGCACCGGTCGGATCCGCCGTGACCATCCCCTTCGCCTCGGCGGTCCACGCCGGGATGGAGGTGAGCTGTGGCTGCGTGGCGGCCGTGCCGACGGCGTCCTGCAGTTGCCCGGCGTCGAGGCCGAGGAGTTTGCCAGCCACGAGTGGCGTCTGGACCTGATGGAGCGGGAGCGCCTGGCCCGTGTTCGTCAGGTCCGTCATGAACTGGCTGGTCCGGGCGAGCACCTCGTTGCCGGCGACGATGGCCGTGATGAGCTCCTTCCCGGAGACGGGCTTGCCCGCCTCGCTGGCGGCTTCGGCGGCCGCGAGGGCGGCCGGGATGATGGCCGCGCCCGAGTGTGCGAGGTTGGTCCAGTCCTCCCACTCCAGCACCTGACAGAGGTAGCTGTTGGCCATCGCGGCCTCGTGGGGCGAGGCCGAATCGAAGCCGACGACGGTCGCCGGCCCCTCGCTGAACCCGACCGTCGAGTCACAGAAGGTGCGTCCCGGCTCGGTCGCGCCCCCCGCGACCATACAGCCGAGCATGTTCTTCAGTTGCTCCTTGGCGAGTTGCACCTGCTCCTCGCCCAGCCGGTCGTAGGAGAGCGCCGCGACCCACTCGGCGAACTCGCGGGTGAGGTCGGGCGCGTCGTTGGTGCCGAACGCGCGCTCGCGCACCTCGCCAGCAGGGTCGTTCTGGACGCGGTTGACGGTCGCGAACGAGGCCGGTTCGCCCTCGCACTCCGGGACGCCGCCGCGCTGGAAGAGTCCCTCCAGCGTCTCGGCCGTGAACCGCGGGTCCTCGTCCGGGTGCGGGACGTGCGCGAGGACGTACATCACCAGCACCAGCCCGACGAGCGTGTTCGCGTCGTCCTTGTTCGGGTAGGTGTCGCCCGCGAGGATGGGCGCGAGGCCGGTGTAGTCGCCGTACAGCACGGCCTCCCAGTCGGCTTCGTCCATCGTCAGTTCGGCGTGGGCCGTCGGCGTCACGCCGGGGGTCGCCGTCGCGCCCGCGGTCCCGAGCGTGAGCGTGTACGAGCGCGCCGGGTCGGCCTGTCCGTCGGTGTCATCGTCGGTCTCCGGCTGGACGACGTGGACGTTGTACGTCTGGTTCGTGAGGAAGCGGCCGAAGCGCGTGGCCGTGATGATGGGCCCGCCGGCGGCCCACTTCGTTGCGAACAGTTCCAGTCCCGCCTCGACGCTCCGTGCCTCCTCGGGAACCGCCGTGGCGGTCTCCTCGGCGTCGACCTCCTCGACGGCGTGCTTGCCGAGCAACGCGAGCGAACCCAGCCCGCCGATTCCCTGGAGTACCGACCGCCTGTCGAATCCGTTCATACACCCCGGTTCCGGTACTCCCGCATGGTCCTGTTCCCGTTCAAGTAGGGCTGTATAAATCACGAGCGCGTCCGGCGGCGCGGGCGCTCCACGGCGAACGGTCCCGGGACGGGTATCGCGCGGCCCGTCCGTCGCCGACAGACCACCCGTCCGCTCCCCGCTGGGCGGCGCGTGGTATCCGGCCGCCGCCACCGTGTTCTCGGCGTCCGCGGGGCGAAGCGTTATGCCGCTGCCGTGAGGTGTGTGCCCATGCCACCACGAACGGCCACCTACGACTACATCATCGTGGGCGCCGGCTCCGCGGGCTGTGTGCTCGCGAACCGACTGAGCGCGGATGACCAGACGACGGTCCTCCTGCTGGAGGCGGGCGAGCCGGACGACCAGCGCGAGATATCGATCCCCGCCGCGTTCCCGGAGCTGTTCCACGAGGAACCGGACTGGGACTACCACACCGAGCCACAGGACGAGATGAACGGCCGGGAGCTGTACTGGCCACGCGGGAAGACGCTCGGCGGGTCCTCGAGTATCAACGCGATGATCTACATCCGCGGGCACGCCGAGGACTACGACGAGTGGGCCCGGCGCGGCAACGAGGGCTGGGGGTACGACGACATGCTGCCGTACTTCGAGCGTGCGGAGGACTTCCGCCCCGGGAACCGGGAGTACCACGGCACGAACGGGCCGCTCGCCGTGAGCGAGCCCCAGTCGCCGCGCGGCATCTCGGAGACGTTCGTCGACGCGGCCGCCGAGGTCGGGTACGAATGCAACGACGACTTCAACGGCGCCCAGCAGCAGGGCGTCGGCCTCTACCACCTCACGCAGAAGAAGGGCCGCCGCCACAGCACGGCCGACGGCTACCTGAAGCCGGTCCTCGACCGGGCGAACCTGACCGCGAAGACGGGCGCACACGCCACACAGGTCGTCCTCGAGGACGGGCGTGCGACCGGCGTCGAGTACCAGCACGAGGGCGAGCGCCTCGTCGCGGATGCGAGCGAGGAGGTGCTGGTCTCGGCGGGCGCGGTGGACTCGCCGAAACTCCTGATGCTGTCGGGTATCGGCCCCGAGGACCACCTCCGGGAGCACGGCATCGACGTGGAGCGTGACCTGCCCGTGGGCCAGCACCTGCAGGACCACCTGTTCGCGTTCGTCGTCCACGAGGTCGACGCCGGCTGGCACTCGACGCTGGACGACGCCGGAAGCCCAATCGACCTGCTGCTCTACTTCGGAGCGAACCGGGGGCGACTCACCTCGAACGTGGGGGAGGGCGGCGGCTTCATCCGCGCTGGAACCGCCGACGACCTCGACGCACCGGACCTGCAGTTCCACTTCGGCCCGACGTACTTCATGCGCCACGGGTTCGACAACCCCGAGGAGGGCCGAGGGATGTCCATCGGGGCGACGCAACTCCGGCCGCAGAGCCGCGGCGAGATTCGACTGGCGTCGGCGGACCCCTTCGACGACCCGGCCATCGACCCCAACTACCTCGACGAGCAGGCCGACGTGGACGCGCTGGTCGAGGGGCTCCGACGGGCCCGCGAGATAGCGCAAGCCGAGCCGTTCGACGACGTTCGCGGCGAGGAGGTGTGGCCCGGTGCGGACCGGACCACCGACGAGGAGCTGGCCGAGCACGTCCGCGAGACCTCACACACCGTCTACCACCCCGTCGGCACCTGCCGGATGGGGAGCGGCGACGACGCTGTCGTCGACGACGACCTCCGGGTTCACGGGGTCGAGGGGCTCCGTGTCGTCGATGCCTCGATAATGCCGACGCTCACGGGCGGGAACACGAACGCGCCCACGGTCGCCATCGCCGAGCGTGCGGCCGACCTCATCCGCAGCTCCTGAGCCGCTCGCCGCCCGGCTCAGCGCTCCTCGAGGAACGCTTCCGCCTTGGCCTCGCCACGGTCGAGCAGATCGGTGAGGAAGTCGGACGACCGGTCGAGCTTGCTCGGCTGGTCGAACTGCTGGTCCAGTTCGATGCGCCGGATGGTCGTGTGCGAGAACTCCGATTCTGGGAGGCGCCCGGCCTCGACCCAGTCGTTGACCTGTTCGATGAACCGGAGCTCCTTGTTGAGCGAGATGTTCCCCGAGAGCTCGTTGCGCCGGTCGGCGATCTCGTCCGGCGAGGTCGGCAAGCCCTCCCGCTCCTGTGGGTTTATCTGGACGACCCACAGCTCGTCGGGCTTGCGCTCGGGGGCGACGTGCATGAGGTCTCTGACCGGCGGGTTCTGGCTGAACAGCCCGTCCCAGTGGTAGTGCCCGTGGATCTCGACCGCCGGAAACAGTTCGGGGACGGCCGCGGATGCCAGCACCGCCTCGGCGGTCACGTCGTGGTCGGTGAACGTCTCGAACTCCCCGGCGTTGACGTTGACCGTACCGATGACGAGATGCGGGCAGTGCTCGCGGTCGCAGAGGTCCCGGACCGCCGCGAAGTCGACGTGGCGCTCGACGACCTCGCGGAACTCCCGCTGTGCCCGCTTCGCCGAGGGGAGGTAGTACGGGCTGACCCGCGGGACCGGGAAGCCGCTGACCTCGACCCGGTTGAGCCAGACGAACGAGTCGTTGGTCCACCGCTCCATCGGGCTCGCGGCCGCGATGTCGGCCCAGACGGCGTCGAGCAGGTCGCAGGCCCGGCCGCTCCCCTCGGTGGTGAGCCCGTACCACGCGGTGACGGCGTTGACCGCGCCGCCGGAGGTCCCCGAGAGGCCGACGAGCGTGTCCTCGTCGTTCCAGTTCCGCAGGAGGCCCCGCAGGACGCCGGCGGTGAAGGCCGTGTGACTGCCGCCGCCCTGGCAGGCGATGGCGACGCTCGGCCCCTCGTCGTCGGCCCCTTCCAGAACGTCACTCATACGTGGTGGTGTAGCCGCCGTCCCAGAGCATGTCGCCGCCGTTGAGGTGCTGGCCGTGCGAGGAGAAGCCGAAGGTGAACAGGTTCGCCACCTGCGCGGGCGTCATCATCTCCTTCGTCCGGGCCTGTCCCAGCATCACGTTCTCGACGACCTCGCTCTCGGAGATGCCCCGCTCCGCGGCCGTGTCGGCGATCTGGTTCTCCATCAGCGGCGTCAGGACGTAGCCCACCGAGACGGAGAACGAGCGCAGCGAGCCCTCGCCCTCGGCTGCGATAGAGCGTGTCAGCCCGCGGAGGCCGTGCTTGGCGGTGATGTAGGCCGCCTTGTCCTGGGTGGCGTAGTGGCCGTGGACCGAGCACATGTTGCCGATGGCGCCGGCGCCGTCGTCGGCGTTCTGGATGTGGGGCATCGCGTGCCTGGCCGTGAGGAACGGCGCGCGGAGCATCACGTCCAGCAGGAGGTCGTACTGCTCCATCGGGAAGTTCGAGATGGGTGAGATGTGCTGCATCCCGGCGATGTTGGCGACGTACCGGAGCTGGCCGGCCTCGGCGGCAGCCTCGACCATCGCCGCCACGTCCTCGTCGTCGGTGAGGTCCGTCGGGGCCTCGTGGAACGCTCCCTCGTCGGCCACGTCGGCCACGATGTCGGCGGTTCCGCCGAGGCCGTCCTCGTCGATGTCGGCCCCGACGACCGTGAGGCCGGTCGCCGCGAGGCCCGCGGCCGTGGCCCGGCCGATGCCGGACGCCGCGCCCGTGACGAGCGCGACGTTGTCGGGGGTGAACCGCGGGTCGTCGAGCGTGAGGAGCGACTCACGGGTGAGGTCCGTATCAGGGAGGTCGGCATCGGACATACCAGTCACCACACCCGGGGAGGACAAAACGCTACGCCCGACGCGTGGCGTGTTCCGGGTCGGGCCAGCAACTCGACGCTCACCACGCGCGCGCCGACCACCGCGGACACGCCCACGCGCCGCCTCCGTAGCGGAAGTGACGCCCCATCCCGACCGATGAATGGTTATCTGGCCGTAAGCAATCGCGTTATCGCTGACGTTCTATTGAATTGCGGCAGATATCTCCCAAAGTGGGTCGCGAAAGCAAAAATGGGGCAGGCGCGGGGCGAGTTCCGTCAGACCAGGTCGGCCCGGTCGGCGTGTACCGTGGACTGGATCCAGGCGTCCTCGTTCTCCACGTCGTACACGAGCAGGTCGCCGTCGTCGGCCTCGATATCGTCGTACCGTGACAGCGAAACGGCGTCGATGCCGAGCGTCGGATATCGTCGGTTCGACCGGTCGTCCGCGTCCAGTTGGGTATCGGGAGTGTCCACGTCGTAGCGCCTCGTTGCGCCGGCTACACGGGACCCCGGTATAGGTCTTTCCGGACCGGACCAGACCGACCTGGCTCGTCACCTGGTGGTGTGGAGAACGGCGAAGGGGAGAGGGGGAAGGGGCGGGACACAGAGCCCGATGCCCCGGCGCGCTCGTGCCCGCTGCCGCGTCGGCGCTGCCGTGGCCAGCCGAGTCACCATGTCCTGATTCGCTCACTCGGCCGGCGGTCGCGCTCGGTTCGGGGCGAACCACTCGGTGCCGCCCCACCACCGACGAAGGGTGACAGGATACTGGGGTTGCTGGCGAACTGTTCGGTCCCTTATGTCGCTGCGGTCGAGACGGGCACGCTCCAGCGCCTGCGGGTGGGCTGCGCTCCGGGAGGTACCTTCGTGAGAGGACGACAAAGACCTCGGGCGGAGCGGACGAGAGACGAACCGCGGACCGAACGGCGAGAACGGGACGGTGGCGGCGGACAGCGGACAGGGGGAGGTGTGGTGTCGGGGGCGACCGTCGCGCCTACTTCCGGGCGATGATGGTGCCGCCGGCGCCGACCGCGAGCGGCGTGGGGCCGTCGACGACGGATTTCAGGTTATCGCCCGTTGGCGTGGCTTCCTGTGCCCACTTCGAGCCGTCGCGTCGGAAGACGGCGCCGCCGCCGCCGACGGTGTAGGACACCTCGCCGACACTCACATCGCGGAGCTGGGCGTCGCCGAGGTCGGCCCGGGTCCACTTCGACCCGTCCCACTCGAGGACGGTGCCGCCACCGCCGACGACGGTCACGTCGTCGAACGCGTCCGAGTCGACACCGAAGAAGTTGTTGTTGGCGTCGGCGACGCCGGTCTTCTCGTAGGTGCCGCCGTCGTCGGTCTCGAAGACGGTCTTGTTCCCGTCGACCGCGTGGCCGTCGCGGCCGCCGAAGAAGTCGATGGCGTTGACTGCCGACCCGCTCCCGGGCGTCGTGTAGTTCCAGGTGCCGGTCTTGCCGCCGTCGAAGGAGAAGTAGACCTTCCCGGAGTCGCCCGCGACGTAGACGTTCGTCCCGTTCGAGGTCGGTCGCGTGCTCACGTCGTTGAAGTTGTTCGTCACGTCCATCGGGGCGGAGTAGTCCTCGAGGTTCCCGGTCTCGACGTTGAACATCCCGATGGCGCCGGACGACCCGACGAACCAGAGGCAGGACCCGTGGCAGGAGACGTCGGAGCCGTACAGCGAGTTGCCGTTGCCGGTCGGGCCGCCGTCGAGGACCTTCGTCCAGCCAGCCTCGTCGCGCCGCAGGACGACGCCGCCGGCGCCGACCGCGTACGCGCCGTTGCTCGTGTACTCCACGTCGTAGATGGTGCTGCCGGTGGGGGTCTCCTCGACCGTCCACTCGGCATCCGAGTCGGCGGCAGCGGCGCTACCGACGACGGTCGTCGCGACCGCCGTCCCGGCGATACCTCGCATGAACGCACGTCGGGTCGTACCTTCCTGCATCACATTCCTTCGTAACGGGGGAGCCACACAATCGATGACGGCGAACAGTTCGGGGCCTTTTGTAGTACGGCAGAACCGCGCGAGGGGAGCGAGATTCCGCGACCGGCTGAAGCGAAAACGGGTCGGGAACTGGCCGGGGGGACGACCCCCCCGTCGCGTATCGGGCGACGAACGGAAGCGCCGCTCGGTCAGTCGGGGATATCGAACGCCTGCTGCACGAGTTCGCGCTGGACCGCGCGGAGGTGTTCGGAGAGCGTGGCCTTCGCGATGCCGAGGTCGTCGGCGACATCGGCCGCCGAGGGGCCGTCCGGGTCGAAGTACCCGCGTTCGACAGCCGCGCGTGCGACCTCGCGCTGGCGGTCGGTCAGCTCGTCGATGTCGAGGATGGTCGTCTCGGAGGCCGCCGAGACACCCTCCGGGGCGTCGTCGCCGGCGCGGATGAGCTGTTCCAGCTCGACCACGTAGTCGGCCGCGCCGAACGACTCGATGACGCGTTCGACCTCGCGCGTGTCCAGGGCCGCGAACGAGCAGCGGAGCGCGTCACCCTCCCAGTGCGTGTGATACGCATCGATCGGGAGGAAGCCGAAGCCGTGACCCAGGCAGTGTCCGTGCCCGCAGGCACTCACAGCCCCGTCCTCGCTCTCGACGAGCGAGGGGAGTCGGCAGACCGTGCCGTCGCCGGCGCGAACGATAGGGTGGGCGCCGAGTTCGACCAGCCGCTCCTCCGGGGCGGATTCCACGACCACCTGGGGCGCCCGGCCCGGCGCACCGGGTGCGACCAGCTCGCGGATGCCGAACTCCCCGGCCAGCCGCGTGACCGGACAGTCACGGACGGGCCGGACCACCACCCGGGCGTGGACCGCGTTCGAACTCGCGAGCGGTGACGACACCGGCTTCGACATGCTTGATGCTCCGGTGTACCCCTTGTGACAAAAGCGTTCCCGGAACCGGGCGTTCAACGGGCGCCCTGGAGCCGCACCCGCCGGTCCACCCACTCGGTCAGTCTGTCGAGGGCCGTCCGCTCCGCGTCGCTCACCGGCCCCTCGCCCAGGTCGCCGTCGAACGCGTTGGCCACGACCAGTGAGGCGCCGCCGCAGGCCACATCGAGCGGCGACGGGTCACCGGTAGCCTGGAACGGGATGGTGGCGTCGTTGATGAAGACCGCGCGTGCCGGCGGGGCGGCGTCGAACAGCCGCTCGGCGTTGCGTCCGTTCGCACGCGCCAGCTCGAGCGCACGCTCTGGGTCACCGCCGCTCTCGGCGCGCGGCGCGTGCGCGACGAGGGTCCCCGTCCACGCGACGCGGGGAACGTCGAACCGGTCGAGCCGCCCGCCAAGCACCGCTCCGTCCCGAACGACCGTCGGCGCGAAGTCGAGCACGACCACGCCAACCCGCCCGTATCGGTCGATGTACTCCCGGAGTGCGGCCGCGGTCCGACGCGTCTTCCCCGCGTTCGAGGGGCCCGTCAGGACCGTCCGGCCGGTCGCGGGGACGCCGGCGGCCAGCGGGTCGTCCGCGTCCGTCGGGTCCATATCGTCGGGCACGGGAGGCACTCAGTCGGCCGGCTCGGCGGCCGGCACGTCACCCCGCTGGAGGAGGAACTTCGCACCGAGGCCGACGGTCGCGACGGCCAGGACGGCCGCGAACACGACCGAGAGCGTGGCGGCCGGCGAGGTGAGCAGTGCCGTCCCGACGCCGCCCTCCGCGGCCAGGAGTCCCCGGGCAGTCCCGTAGACGGAGTCGGCCGCGACGTAGGAGACGAACGCGAACAGCAGGACACCCGCGCCCGTCACCGACCGCGAGGGCCGGGTCGGGACAGCGTCGCTATGAAGCAGGTAGAGGACGATGGCGAGCGCGAACGGCGTGCCGACGGTGCCGATGACGAGTGCCTGCAGCAGGAGCGGGATGAAGTTCCCGCCGACGAAGGCGCCGGCCGCGGAGACCAGCGCGGTCACCGCGATGAGCGCACGGTAGCGGGTGTCCTCGACGGTGGTCCCCCAGCCGAGCTTGTCGGCGACGAGGAACGGCGGGACGACCGTGTTCCCGCCGAGCGTCGAGACGGCCGCGCCGAGGATGCCGACGAGGAACAGCGTGACCGCAGCACCACCGGCCACGGGTTCCAGCGCGCCCGCCGCGGCGGCGGCGGTCGGGGCGACGTTCTGTCCCCCGATGGCACCCGCGAGGACGAGGAAGATGGCGATGCTGTAGACACCGAAGGCGGCGAGCATCGAGGCTCCCGCGTCGAACACGGCCAGGTCGTAGTCCTCGCTCCCCCAGCCACGGGCGTGCATCGTGTACGTGTGCATCGTGATGAGCGTGATGTGGACGGCGCCACCCAGTACCCCGGCGATGGCGTCGGCCGACCCGGGCGGCGAAGCGGGCACGAGTCCGGTCGCGGCCGCGCCGAGGTCCGGTGGCACGACGACGAGCGTGGCGAGGAAGACGAGTACGACCGCCGAGACGATGACCTTCGCGCCGACCTCGGCGACGCGGTAGCCGCCGCCCGCGAGCCCCACCACGAGGACGAGCGCCCAGACGACGCCCCAGACCCGGGCATCCAGGCCCAGCAAGGTGCTGGAGATGTCCGCCAGGGTCTTCATGATGAGTAACTGGGCCACCATCGAGACGATGACTGCGTCGGCGACGAGCAGCCACGCCCAGCCCTCACCGAGGTGGTCCTCGACGGTGGCCACGATACCCCGTTCCGTCCGCGTCCCGAGGTGCGCGGCGAGCAGGAGCGCGAGGAAGCCGGCCGGTGCCGACAACAGGACGACCCAGAGCAGGTCGTAGCCGAAGCCGGCGGCAGCCGCCACCAGCGACCCGATGGTCGCCGGCCCGGCCGCGATAGCGCCCGCCACCCAGCCAGGACCCATCTCGCGCAGTCCGTTACGAATCCGTGCCGTGTTCATACGGCCGCCTCCGGACGTTCCCGGCTTAACTGTTTGCACTCGGTGGTATTACCCAGTGGCAGTCGCGAGGGACGACGGCGGCGCCGCTGGTCGGGTTGCGTGACGAGAACGGTCGGTGAGGAGCGAACGGTCGCCGACTACCGGAGGCCGGGGACCTTCTCGATGAGGCGGAGCGCGTAGTTGACGCCCTTCGCGTAGAGGCCGTACGGAACACCCGGTGGCGCGGACATCGTGCCGGCCTGCTGGAGCGTCACGTTCTGTGACTCCGTGTACTTGAGCAGGCCCTCGGACGCGTGGCGCCGGCCGATGCCGGAGTTCTTCATGCCACCCATCGGGGCGTCGGTGGCGGCGAAGGCCGCGGCGTACCCCTCGTTGACGTTGACGGTGCCGCACTCGATCTGCGAGGCGAGTTCGACGCCGCGGTCGTAATCCTCGGTCCAGACCGAGCCGTTCAGGCCGTACTCCGAATCGTTGGCTCGCTCGATGGCTTCGGCCTCGTCGGAGAACTCGTAGATGCCGACGACCGGGCCGAACGTCTCGTCACAGCACGGGAGGCTCTCCTCGGGCACGTCGGTCAGGATGGTCGGCTCGTAGAAGGTCGGGCCGACATCCGGGCGCGCCGTGCCGCCGGTCAGCACGTTGGCGCCCTTCGCGCGGGCGTCCTCGACGTGCTCCTCGACCTTCTCGAGGTGGTCCTCGCTGATGAGACAGCCCAGGTCGTAGGAGTAGTCGTAGCCCGTGCCCAGTTCCATCGCCTCGGTCTGACGGACGAACTCCTCGACGAACTCCTCTCTGATGGACTCGTGGACGTAGAGGCGCTCGATGGAGATACACAGCTGGCCGGCGTTCGTGAAGCAGCCCCGGACCAGCCCCTCGGCGGCCTTCTCGATGTCGGCGTCCTCGCAGACGACGGCGGGGTTCTTGCCGCCGAGTTCCATCGAGGACTTCGTGAGCTGCTCGGCGGCCTTCGCCGCGAGCATGCTCCCGGTCTCGGAGGAGCCGGTGAAGGCCAGGAAGTCGCACTCCTCGATGAGCGGGTCGCCCAGCTCCGGCCCGTAGCCGGGGACGATCTGGTAGAGGTCGCTCGGGAGCCCGGCGTCCTCCAGTAGCTCCTTCGACTTCAGCGCGCTGTACGGCGTGTCGGGCGCGGGCTTGATGACGACTGCGTTGCCCGCGAGCAGCGCGGGGATGGCGTCGGAGATGGTGAGGCTCAGGGGATAGTTCCACGGCGTTATCATCCCGACGACGCCGACGGGCTGGTGGTACTCCCAGGTCTTCTGTGCGCCCGGAATGCCGGACTTCTTGCGCTTGCGAGAGAGCAGGCCCTCCGCGCGGTGGCCGTAGTAGCGCGCGTTCATCGCCACGTCCATGACCTCCTCGTGGGCGTGCTTCCGGGACTTGCCCGTCTCGACCTGCACGACGTCGAGGAACTCGCCGTCGCGGTCGAGGGTCATGTCGTGGGCGTCGAGGATGATCTCCTCGCGCTCCTCGACGGGCCGGGCCGCCCACTCCTCCTGGGCCTCGCGAGCACGCTCGAACGCCTCGCGCATGTCGGCCTCCTGGCAGGCCGGGAGCGTCCCGGCGGTGTCGCCGGTGAACGGCTCGCTCACGTCGAACGTCTCCGTGACGCCGTCGGCCAGCGTGACGTACTTCCCCAGCCCCGCGATGCGCTCGTCCTCTTCGGCGGACTCGATGTCGAACTCGCCCGCTTGTTCGCTGACGGTCATGTGCTGTATTCCCGGCCCCATCGTCCTTAAGCGTGTAGCACGGTACGCGGGGGAGTATTAACCGGGGCCCGCTGGCCGGGCGCCACGAAGGTCTCGCCGGGTTCACGGCGGGCGCCCAGGAGAGATAGCAGGAGTGGTGGAGAACAGGACAATATCGTCGCTATCCGATAAACGCAAGCGAGAGTAGGTGAATGTCCGCCGTTATCGGGGAATCGCCGTCCGACTCAGTGGATGCCCAGCGCCTCGATCTGCTCCTGATATCGGTTCCGAATCGTCACTTCGGTCACCTGCGCGACCTCGGCGACCTCGCGCTGGGTCTTCTTCTCGTTGCAGAGCAGCGAGGCGGCGTAGATGGCGGCTGCGGCGTAGCCGGTCGGGGACTTGCCCGAGAGCATCCCCTTCTCGGCCGTGACCTCGATTATCTCGCGGGTCTTCTGCTCGACCTCCTCGCTGAGGCCGAGTTCGGAGCAGAAGCGCGGGACGTACTGCACGGGGTCGACCGGTTCCAGCCCGAGCGAGAGTTCCTGAGCGACGTAGCGATAGGTCCGGCCGATCTCCTTCTGCTCCACCCGTGCGACCTCGGCGACCTCGTCGAGGGAGCGCGGGATACCCTCCTGTCGGCACGCCGCGTACAGCGCGGCCGTGGCGACACCCTCGATGGAGCGACCACGGATGAGGTCCTCGTCGAGCGCGCGGCGGTAGATGACGGAGGCGACCTCCCGGACCGAGCGCGGAACACCGAGCGCGGAGGCCATCCGGTCGATCTCCGAGAGCGCGAACTGGAGGTTGCGCTCGCCGGCGTCCTTCGTCCGGATCCGCTCCTGCCATTTCCGGAGTCGGTTCATCTGGGAGCGGCGCTCCGAGGAGATGGAGCGACCGTAGGCGTCCTTGTTCTTCCAGTCGATCTGGGTCGTCAGCCCCTTGTCGTGCATCGTCTGGGTCGTCGGCGCCCCGACCCGGGACTTGGACTGTCGCTCGGAGTGGTTGAACGCACGCCACTCCGGCCCGCGGTCGATCTGGTCCTCCTCGATGACCAGGCCACAGTCGTCACAGACGAGCTCCTCCCCGTCGTGAACAAGATCCGTCGACTCGCATTCAGGACAGCCCCGCTGTGTTTCGTCTTCCTCCTCGGATTCGACACTCCGCTCTCGCTGGCGAGTCGGCCCTGCCATTATACTTATGTCGTCGGACCCAGCCACATATAAAAGCTTTGTCTGTGTGGACCGTTGCCGGTGCTCGTCCGGAATCGTCAGTCAGCAGACGGGACGCTGGCGAGTCGCCTCTCGACCGGGCTCGCGTCGGGGTTCACGTCGTGTGAGCGGCGGCGAACCCGCCCGCATCGACGACGGCCCTCGCGACCCGCTCGGGGCGTTCCTCCTCGACGAAGTGCGAGACGCCGTCTAGCACCGTCATGTGGCCCTCGGCCTGCGGGAGCGCCTCGGCCCACTGGTCGAGGACGGCGTCCTTCGCGAGCGGGTCCCAGCCGCCGAACACGAGTTCGACGTCCACCTCACGGCCCGAAGGACCCCACTCACGACCGATGCCGTCGTGGATGGCGCGGTAGAACGGTGCGGTGTTCCGGGTCCCGATGCGTGGGTCCTCGAAGGTGTTGCCGTGCCCCCAGTAGCGTGTCTGCCGGACGAGGCGCTTCGAGGCGCGCGTGTTCCACTCGTCCTCGAACTGCTCGTAGTAGACCCGGCGGGCGTCGCGCTCGTGCTCGGGGAACCAGCCGAACCCCTCGACCCGCGCGAGGTAGAAGAGCAGTTCCAGCAGGACGCGGTACTCCCCGGCGGGCCGACGGAAGACGGCGTACGAGGCGACAGCGGGCCAGAACCGGTCCGGCGTGACGCGGGGGAAATCAGCCCACGGGAGCCAGCCGATGGGGTAGTCGTCGAAGGTCGGCCCGACGAACGGCATCGGGAACACCGTCGTGTTGCAGGCGACGAGCCCCGTCACCCGGTCCGGCTCGCGCAGGAGCGCGCCGATGCCGATGGGGCCGCCCCAGTCGTGGACGACGAGGGTCACGTCCCACAGGTCGAGCGCCCCGACCAGCTGGTCGAGGTTCTCGGCGTGGTCCATCGGAACCACCTCGTGGGTGGCCGTGGAGGAGAGCCCGAAGCCGATGTGGTCGACCGCGACCAGCCGGACGGGCAGGGAGAACTTCCCCGCGGCGGCGCGGTCGCGCAACGCGCGCACGACGTTCCGGTAGGCGTACGAGCACTCCGGGTTGCCGTGGACGAACAGCACGACCGGGAGGTCAGCGACCGTCTCCGCCGTGGCCTCGGTGGGGACGAGCCCCTGTGCGGTGAGCGTCACGTCCCAGAAGAACAGTTTCTTGCCCGCGTCCCGGCCCTCGGAGAGTTCGAACCAGTGGCCGGCGTCGGCCGGGGCGTAGTCGCGCGGGACGGACGTGACCGGGGAGTCGCCCGGCTCCGTCGTCACGCGGTCGTCCCGGTGCATGTGCGGCCTCCTCTCGGTCCGCGCTGGTAAGTGTGTGGAAACCCACTGGACGCGGAGCAGCATCCCCCTCCGGAGGCCCCTAGTGCCGGACGAGAACGACCAGTAGACACCGTCAGGACTCGGCGACCGCCGCCGGCTCGGCCGCCGCCAGCTCCGCGAGTCGCTCCGGGTCGACCGGGAAGACGGCCGCCGGCGTCCCTGCCGCGGCCCACACCTCGTCGAACTCGAGCAGCGTCTCGTCGAGCAGCGTCGGCAGGTCCGAGGCGTGACAGAACGGCGGCACCCCGCCGATGGCCCAGCCGGTCGCCTCGCGGACGGTTTCGGGGTCGGCGAGGTCGGCGTCCGCCCAGCCCAGCACGTCCGCGACCCGGTCGGTGTCGAGCCGGTTCGCGCCGCTCGTGACGACCACGGCCACCGCCTCCCCGTCCGTGACGACGATACTGGAGGCGATCTGTGCGACCCGGCAGCCGATGGCATCGGCCGCGGCCTTCGCGGTCTTCGTTCCGGCCTCGAACTCGCGGACGGCGGGGTCGAAGTCGTACCGGTCGCACGCCGTCTCGGCGAACTCACGTGCGCGTTCATGCATGTTCCGGCGGGCGCGGCGCCGACACATGAATCCGACGCCATCCAGCATCCGTCGCTCAAACGACTGTTTGTGACTCCCGGAAGGGTTTATCCACCCACCGTCTCGGTGGACCTGTATGCGACGCAGAGCCCTCCTCCGCGCCGCGGCACTCGCCGGGGCAGCGGGTATCGCAGGCTGTACCAGCGACGAACCGACCGACGACTCCGGCGACGGCGGTGCCGGCGGCGACGCCTCGCCAACCGATTCACCGACGAACTCCCCGACAGACTCCCCGACAGACTCCCCGACCGATTCGCCCACGGACTCGGCGACTGACTCGCCAACCGGGACCCCGAATGGGAACGAGATGGTGAGCCAGTCCTTCGAGGTCACCGCGCAAGGGTGTGGCGAGGGGAAGAACACGGTGGATGTCCGGTTCGACGGGTCGGAGGTCACCCTCGACGGCGTCATCGACGGGGCGAACGGCTGCTACACCGCCGAGCAGGAGTCGGTCGAGTACGACGCCGAGAACGACCGGCTCCACGTGAACGTCCGCGCGCACGAGCGTCGGGGCGCGGAGATGTGCACCCAGTGCATCGTCGACATTGAGTACGAGGCAGGCTACGTGTTCGAGGGCGAGGCCCCCCGTGAGGTGACCGTCGCCCACGATGGCCGCGACATCGCGAGCGCGGCACACGGGAGCGCGAGCGCGGGCGGGCCGGAGTAGCCTACCCGTATCGCTCCTCCCCCCGGTCGATGCCCCTATATCCACCGGTCGGGTAGAGCCGGCCGTGACGGACTCCACCGCCTCGGCCCGTCGCGGCCCGCTCGTCCCCTTCGACGACGATATCGTCGCGACGGTGGCCGACCGGACGGACGCGGACCCGGACCGGCTCCGTACCCTTCTCCGGCGCCACCAGCAGTCCGCCCGGGAGCTCCCCGGCATCGACAATCTCGTCTACGAGTGGCGCAGGTATCTCCCCCACGACCCCGTGGTCGCCCGCACCGACGAGGCGTTCCACTGCGTGGTCCTCCCGGAGGTGTGGGCCGACTTCGCCGATACGCTCGACATCGACGACGCGGACTTCGAGCGCCTGCTCGCCGTTCACGACCGGCAGGCCCGTCGTGCGGCCGAGACCCGCGGTGAGTCCACCGAGCCGTTCGACGGCGCCACGCCGATGATTCTCACACGGGAGTGAGGAAGATACTTGCCGCCAGCTCGCCAGCGCGGACCTGAAGGTAATCGGCGCGAGCAGGGTCTCGGTGCCGGGATGCTCGTCCTCATCCTCACGGGTGCTGGTCTCGTCGCGCTCACCCCTGTCGAACCACCCGCTCGACCGCAGGAACCGGTTCCAGTCACCGAGTGTGAACTGGTTCAGCTCGCGGTGTACGAACTCGATGCCGAGCCTCCGGAGGAGTTCGAGCAGGAACGGTACGACGACCTGACCGATGTCCAGCAGCGCGTCTTCGACGAGGCACGTGCGGCAGAGGGGGATTTCGTCCGATTCGACGAGGAGTCCCGGATGGCCGCGGACGCGCTTCCGTACTCCGTCGTGTCCGAGGGCCGTCCTCTCGACCCGGCGCGAACGGGTGGGAATCTACTGGGACTGGCTCCCCGATTCCACCCCCCTCCCGTGACTAGGCACGCCTAGCTGATGGGAACATTTCTTTGTCTAACCAAAAAACGACTTTCATAGGCGGAAACCATTAAGTGGCCGGCGGCCCCAGATACGGATGCAATGAGCACCCAGAAGAACGTTCGTCAGCAGGCAGGTACCGTCGAGGGCAGCGAGGCACTGCGTATCGATTCGGACAAGGCAGAGCAGATTGTGGACGCGTTCAACACCGACCTCGCGGCGTCGTACGTGGCCTACCACCAGATTCGGAAGCACCACTGGAACGTCGAGGGCGCCGAGTTCCTCGAACTCCACGAGTACCTCGGCGAGGTGGCCGAGGACCTGGAAGCGGCTGCCGACGCCTTCGCCGAGCGTGCCCAGGCACTGGGCGGCGTCCCCATCTCCGGCGCCGCGAAGCTCGAGGAGTCCGCCCCTGTCGAGCCGGAGGGCGAGGACGTCTACGACATCCGCACCTCGCTCGCGAACGACATGGAGATGTTCGGCGACATGATCGAGACGATGCGCGACCACATCGGCATGATGGAGGACATGGGCGACTACACCTCCGCCGAGATCCTCCGCCGGTACCTCGAGGACCTCGAGGAGCACGCCCACCACTTCGAACACTACCTCGAGGACGACACCCTCGTGCTCGACGAGGCCACCCACTGACGATTCCCGTCGGCCTACGCTGACGCACGTTGCCGGCCGCGCCCGGCCGGACGTATCTCTCGATAATTTCCGATTTGTCCGAGTTATATCGGCTACTGAAGCGCTATGGCGAATTTTCAGGACAGAATTCGAACAGAATACAGCTACGTGGAGAAGCAGTTCGGAACGGTCGAGCGGTCAGTCGTCCAGTTCCACGAGCGTGTCCGTCGCGATCCACGCGTCAGGGTTCCCCTCCTCGGTGAACACGGTACGCTCTGGGGAGGCCCCGTGGGCAGTGACCCTGGGTGCCTCCGGGCTCTCGGAATCCCGGCTGCGGGTGGCTTCCATCACCCGATTAGGCGAGCCTAGAGGTAAAGAGGGTTTCGGTCCTCCTAAACCGCCGGGTGTTTTGCCGGTCCGCTCCCCAGTCCCGGGTATGAGCGACTGGGACGCTGGCGGCGAGTCGATTCCCGTGCAGGTGCCACCGCCGAGCGGTGGGGGCGATGGAGACGACCGACGGGCTTCCCGTCGGTCCGACGGGAACGACGACCTCGCCGCACTGGTGACCGAACTGGAGGAGACGCTCCGCGAACTCCGAACGGAGGTCGATGGCAACGGTCGGCGCGGGCCGCCCGGACGCGGGCGTTCGCGGAGTCGCACCGGGGAATCGGCCCTCCCGCGACCACCCTCGCCCCGTGACCTGCTGCGCTTCACGGAGACCTACACCATCCCGACGGTCGTAGCGTTCCTCGAAGCCGCTATCCGTGGGCTGGAACTGCTGGCCGGCGCCATCCGGCTGCTGGATGGCCGCGACCCACGGTCGCCGGACCGTCGCGACCGCGACGGCGGGGCCATACTCGCGGACGTGTCGACGGCTGCGGGCGAACGGGCAGCGGCCAGCGGGCGCGAGGCGCTCGCACGTGTCGACGATGCCCTCGCGGAACTCCAGCGGACCTACGAGGGAGAACCGGAGGACCCGACTGCCCGGCGACTGCTGGCCGATGCCCGGGAGCTACGCGGTGAAATCGACGAGCGGCTCGCCGCGAGAGACCCCACCGACGGGACCAGCCGTGACGAGCGCGACCGGGGGCCGACGGTCGACGTCGACGCGGAACTCGAATCGCTCAAGCAACGGGCCGGTCGCGACGACGAGAGGGGGGACCCGGACGACGGTCCCGTCGCGGACGACGATTCCTCGGCGGACGACGATTCCTCGGCGGACGACGACCGCTGACGGGTCCCCGCGCGGAGTTACTCGACGGGCTCGAACCGGTAGCCGTCCCAGCGCTGGCTCTCCGGCTCCCGGATACCCGCGTCCGGGTCACGGAGCTCCTCGACGTACACCGGCTCGACAGTGTCGCCGATGTCGACATCGTCGGTCGTGCACTGGCCCAGTGCACGGACCGGCGTGCCGTCCACGTCGAACTCGACGATGGCGAGCGTGTTCGGCTCCCGGACGCCCGGCGGCGTGGCGTGGCTGGTCGTCCAGGTGACGACCTCGGCCGTGTACGCCGAGAGGTCGACCTCCTCGATGGGCTCGCTCCCGTCCGGGCCGACGGGGTGCGGTGGGTAGGTGATGCTCCCGTCCTCGTAGCGCGCAGCCGCCATCGGGGGGGTGCCGCCGTCGGCCGCGCGGTGTTGCTCGCCGTCGCTCATGCGGCCGCCTCCATGATGGTGGTGATGACACAGTTCCCGAAGCCGCCCACGTTGCAGGCCAGTCCCACGTCGGCCTCGACCTGGCGGTCACCGGCGCCACCGACGAGTTGCTCGTACACCTCGACGGCCTGGGCGACGCCGCTGGCGCCCAGCGGGTGGCCCTTCGACTTCAGTCCGCCCGACGTGTTGATCGGCAGGTCGCCGTCGCGGGCGGAGCGGCCCTCCATCGCGGCCCGCCAGCCCTCGCCCTGCTCCTCGAAGCCCAGCGCCTCCAGCTGCATCACCTCGAGGATGGTGAACATGTCGTGCAGTTCCGCCACGTCGATGTCCTCGCGCCCGTGCCCGGACTGCTCGAACGCGGCCGCGCCGGACTGGGCGACCGCACCCATGTGAGTGGGGTCCGCGCGCTCGTGGACGACGTGTGTGTCGGTCGCGCCCGCGATGCCCGCGACACGGGCGAACTCGTCGGCGTAGGACTCGGCGTGCTCGGCCGGGACGAGCGCGAGTGCCGCCGACCCGTCCGTGACCGGGCAGAAGTCGTACAGTCGGAGCGGGTCGGCCACCATCGGCGACTCGAGTGCCGTCTCGAGGGATATCTCCTTCTGGAACTGCGCGTTCGGATTCAGGGCCCCGTTCGCGTGGTTCTTGACGGCGACGTGCCCGAGTGCCTCGCGGGGCGCGTCGAACCGGTCGAGGTAGTGTCGCGCCGTCAGTCCCGCGAACGAGGGGAGCGTGACGCCGTGCTTGTACTCGACGGGGTGGGTCAGCGAGGCGATGACGTCGGTCGCCTCGCCCGTGCTCCGATGGGTCATCTTCTCGCCGCCGACGAGCAGCGTCAGGTCGCTCGCCCCCGAGGCGACGGACTGCCAGGCGGCGTACATCCCGGCCGCCCCCGAGGAGGAGGTCTGGTCGACGCGCTGGGTGTAGGCCGGGATGGCCCCCAGGTCGTGCGCCAGCGCGTTCGGAACGCCGGTCTGTCCCTCGAACTCCCCGCTGGCCATGTTCGATACGTACAGATGGTCGATGTCGTCGGGCGTGATACCCGCGTCCGCGATACAGGCCCCGCCGGCCTCGGCGAGCAGGTCCATCACCCACTCACCCTCGCGGACGCCGAACTTCGTCATCGACGTCCCGACGATTGCTACGTCGCGCATACACGAGGCGTCCCGCGGCGGCGGCGTAACTGTTTGGGCATCCCGTCCCGGTCGCCCCGAGAGCGATGTCCGGGGCGCCACTGCCCCTCGCCATGGTCGATGTCCACCCACGGTGGAGACGGGAGCCGACCGCGAGCAGGACGGTCAGCCGTGGAGCCGGTCCCGGAGTTCGGAGAGGCGCTGCTCGGTCTTCGCGAGTGCCTCGTGGGCCGCGTCGGCGCCCTCCTCGACCTCGCGCTCGATGGCGTCGCGAAGTTCGTCGATCTCCTGGTCGATACGGTCGAGCAGTTCCACCTGGTCGGACTCGTCCTCGGCGTTCTCGTACTCCTCGACGCTGGTCCGGAGCTGTTCGAGGCGTTCCGGCGTGTGCGGGACGCTCGCAGGGACCTGCGTCTCGACATCGTCGAGGTGGTCGTACGCCCGTTCGACTTCGGGATGCCGGCTACTGGATGACATCATCTGACGGGAGCGCGCGGAACGCCGTATAGGTCGTCCCGAATAACTAGACGCGGCGGGCGGTCACCCGTGGGGCGGCTGCCGGTAGCTCCTCGTGCCGCCTGGGTGGCCCTGCGGGTTCTCGATTCCGACCAGCTTCCCGCCGGTCGGTGACGAGTAGAACGCGAACAGGAGTTCGTTGACGAGGTAGAACCGGATTCGCTCGGGGTCCAGCCCGTCCGGTTCGGGTGTCGCACGCGTGACGCCCATGCTGTTCAGGAGGGCTCCACGACGGTCGGCATCGAGGTCGACGAACCGCTCGTCCGTCCACTGGACGGCGTACTCGTCGAGTGCAGCGAGTGCCTCGCGCATCCCGGCGGCGTACTCGGGACGGTCGCGGACCCGGCCGACGGTGTAGCGCTCGACGAACTCGGAGATGCCGGAGACCGCCGAGGGGTAAAGGTGGGCCGCCAGCGCGAGGAGGGTCTCGCGGTCGCGCTCGTCGAACCCCTCGGTCGCCGTGTCGTCGGCCTCGTTCAGCACGGCCCACGAGAGCGTGCCACCCAGCGTCGTGGCCACGCCGGCTGCCGTCAGTGCCGCCATCGCGTCGCGACGGGTGAGGCCAGCGTCCCCATCTCGGTCGTCGTCCGTCATCGTGCCAGGGCCTCCGTCGTCGTCCGGTCGCTTGCTGTCAGGTTCGTGGCCACGCCGCCGTCCGTCGAGAGCCGCGTCTCGACGGTCACTCCGGGCAGGGCCGCCTCCGGAATCCAGGCGGCCTCACCGTCACAGCGGTCGGCGCCGCGGCAGACCTCCGGATGCGGGGTCAGCACCCGGTACTCACCATCGTCGAGGGCCACGGGCGTCTCCAGCCGGTAGGTGAACGCGTTCCCGGGCGCGTACTCGGCGTTGGCCTCCAGCAGCACCTCGTCGCGGGCGTGGACCGGGACCGACGTGTCGTTCGGGTCGACCGGGGCCACGTCGGCGCCCAGCAGCCGTGCCCGGCCGTCACCCACGACGATGCGTGCGTTCAGTTCCTCCGGCGGCCCGACGACCGAGTAGTAGGTACTCTCGCCGCCGCCGGCGAGACGGACGGTCATCGTGTCGACGCCCTCGGGCACGCCGAGCGTCGTGTGGACCGTCACGCGCTCGCCGCGCACGTGGCGAACCCGGTAGAGTCGTGGCTCGACCGGCTCGCCGAGGAACGGCGCCCAGTCACCCCGGTAGCCGTAGCGGTACAGCGTCCGGTCCGGGTAGGCGTCCACGACGGCGAACTGGTTCTCGCGCATGGTGTACACCGTCCGCCCGTCGAAGGATGGCTCGTTCCGGAGCGCCTGGAACGGGTGGTTGAGCCAGTCGCCGTACGGCGTCGGGAGGAAGACCACCCCTGCGGGCGGGCGCGGCTCGAACGGCTCGTACGCCGCGGCGAGCTGGTCGGAGTTGTCGTCGTTCTCGGCCAGCGGGTCGGCCACGAAGGCGGCACCCGCCCCGCCGCCGACCAGTGCGCCCACGAGAAGTCCGGCGGCGACCACCCGACGGGCAGTATCGCCATCGAACCGTGACGCGACGAGCGACCGCCAGCGGCCCGCCACCAGCCGGAGGCCGACCGCCGCGAACAGCGCCGTCGGGACGACGAGGTCGAAGTGGTAGTACGGGCCGTAGAACGAGACGAGGCCGTCCCCCGGCACGTCGACCGCACCGAGGACGTTCAGGTTCCCCCAGAAGTAGACGTTCCCGAGGACGACGCTCACGAAGAGGCCGGCGAGGACGAGCCGCGGGGCGAGGCG
Organism: Haloglomus salinum; assembly: GCF_024298825.1. Taxonomy (NCBI): domain Archaea; kingdom Methanobacteriati; phylum Methanobacteriota; class Halobacteria; order Halobacteriales; family Natronomonadaceae; genus Haloglomus; species Haloglomus salinum. The sequence goes on along the minus strand of NZ_CP101153.1, from coordinate 3,590,052 downwards.
GTCGGTCCGGTCCGGACCGGCCACGCCACCGTCCGGACGGACGACCGCACCGACCAGGCCGCGGTCCCGCCGGCCGAGCGCCCGCCGGACCTGAAGCGCGGTGGCCCCGAGTCCGACGGCGGCGAGTCCCGTCCCCAGTGGCCCGGCGACGACCCAGCGAGTCAGGAGCGCGCGGACGACGCGGGCGTTCGCCTCCAGCGCCAGCGCGAGCGTGTAGTCGCGCTCGTAGCCGAGGATGCGTCGGGTTCCGAACCCGAGGCCGTCGCGGGGGGCGAACACCTGGTACGGGAAGGTGAACGGGTCACCCGTCATCCGGGCGTTGTACGCGAGCGTCGCGCCGACACCGACGAGACCGCCGACAGCGACCAGCCCCTGCTGGAACGTCACCGGGAGGAGGTTCCGCCCCGTGTGTGCATCCGCCATCGCGGCCCGACCGAGCGTCCACAGCGCGTGGACGACGAACGGCGTCGCGAACAGGACCGCTGTGTAGGGCCGCGCGAAGAAGGCGACGCCGATGGCGAGGCCGGCCACGGTCGCGAGCGGACGCGAGCCGGTACGCGCCGCACGCAGGTACGCCCACCCGAACAGGAGCTCGAACCCCAGCGTCGGCGCGTACGGGAGGAAGGTGGCGGTCTGGACGAGGTAGAACGGTGACATGGCGACGAGTCCGGCACCGAGCAGACCGGTCCGCCGGTCGAACGCTTCGGCACCGACGGCGTACGTGAGCGCGACGAGCACGGCGGCGACGGCAGCGAGCGAGAGCCGCGGGTCGCCGAGCACCATCCCAACGGCGAAGACGGCGGCCGTAACGGGCGTGTACTTCGGGTAGAGTTCGGCCCCCGACTTCACGAAGAACCACGGGCGGAAGGCCACGTCCACGGGCGGCCGGACGACCAGTTGCCCCTCCAGCAGCATCGCCGCCTGCTGGAGGTAGACGCCCTCGTCGTGGTTGGTCGAGAGGTACGGGAACACCCGGTACGAGAGCAGCAGGACGACGACGCTCGCGGCCAGCGCGAGGCTCGCGACGGCGAGTCGATGGCGGGTACGTTCGTCGTCCGGGAGCCGGTCGGCGAGCGAGGCACGGAGTGACGAGGCGGTCACGGTCGAATCAGGGTGGATACCAGGCGAGTTCGTGGTCGGCGGTCAGCTCCACGGCCACCGGCTGGCCGACGGTGAACTCCTCGACGTGGTTGTGCATGCAGTGGACGGTGTCGCCGCTGTCGAGTTCCACGCGGTAGACGAAGGTGGGGCCGTTGTACTGGCGGCGGACGATGCGGCCGTCGGCGGCATCCTCCGTCACGGGCGTCGCCCGGAGGTCGTCCGGGCGGACGAGTATCTGGATGTGGGTGCCGTCGTAGGCGTCGATGGGGCCGGCGAGGTCGTCGTTGTCGACACAGCCCAGCCCCGTCTCGATGCAGTCGGGCCGCACCTCGGCGTCGAGGAAGGAGGCCTGCCCAAGGAAACTCGCGACGAAGCGTGACTCTGGGTGCTGGAAGAGGCTCTCTGGACTCCCGATCTGCGCGACGTGGCCGCCGTTCATGACGGCCACGCGGTCGGAGATGGAGAGGGCCTCCTCCTGGTCGTGGGTGACGGAGACGGCGGTGACACCGGCCTGCTTGAGGATGTCCCGGACCTCCTCGCGCATCGCGACACGCAGGCGGACGTCGAGATTCGAGAACGGCTCGTCGAGGAGGAGGACGGCCGGTTCGGGCGCGAGCGAGCGTGCGAGCGCGACGCGCTGGCGCTCGCCACCGGAGAGTTCGTCCGGCCGGCGGTCCTCGTACCCCGGGAGGTCGACGAGGTCCAGCAGGTCGGCGACGCGCTCGGCGTTCTCGTCGGCCTCGCCCTCCAGCCCGAAGGCGACGTTCTCCGCGACTGTCAGATGCGGGAACAGGGCGAAGTCCTGGAAGACGAGCCCCACGTCGCGCTCCTCGGGTGGGAGGAACCCACCGTCGTCCACGTCCTCCGTCTCGGCGGCGGCCTCGCCGCCCTCCGCGCCGACCGCGACCGGCTCGCCGTTCAGCCGGATGACGCCCTCGTCGGGGCGTTCCAGCCCGGCGAGCAGGCGGAGCGTCGTCGTCTTCCCGCACCCCGATGGTCCGAGGAGCGTCAGGAGTTCCCCCTCGGAGACGGTCATCGAGACGCCGTCGACCGCGGTCGTGGCGCCGAACTGCTTCGTGACGCCGTCGAGTTCGAGGACGGTATCGCCATCCCCGTTACCGTCGACGGTCCAGCCCACGTCACCGTCCAGCGCGGGGTCCGCGCGTGTCCGGTCCAGTTGCTGTTCGACCGCATCGCGAGCGTCGGTACCGGCGTTCGTCGTCTTGGGGTCCTGTCGTGCCATGTCAGCGTCGCTCCTGTGCCAGGATGACGGCCATCGAGAGGGCCGAGACCGCGATGAGCGTCAGCGCCGGAATCGCGGCCCGGCCGTAGTAGCCGGCTCCCTGTACCAGCCAGATGTAACTCACCAGCGTTTCAAAACCTGTCGGACGAAGGATGAGCGTCGCCGGTAGTTCCTTCATCGTCGTCAGGAAGACCAGGGCGGCGCCTGCGAGTATGCCCGGCCAGATGAGCGGCAGCGTCACGCGCCGGAACGCACGCCCCGGTGACTCCCCGAGCGCCCGCGCCGCCTCCACGAGTTGCTGGTCGACCTGCAGTACCGACGAGGAGGTGGTCCCGACGGCCTGGGGAAGGAACCGGACGACGTAGGCGAACACGAGCAGTGGCAGCGTCTGGTAGAGGGTCGGCGCGAACTTGACGCCGAAGAAGACCAGAGCCAGGCCGAGCACTACGCCGGGCATCGCGTAGCCGACGTAGGTGGCGCGCTCTGCGAGGCGTCCCGTGATCGACGAGCGTCGTGCGGCGACGTAGCCGACCGGTAGCGCCAGCAGCACCGAGACCAGTGCGGCGGCGGTCGAGACACCCACCGAATTCAGCGCGTACGCGAGTTCGAACTCGAAGCCGCCCCCAGCGTACCCCGGGCCACCGCGGACCAGCCACAGCAGCAGGATGCCGACCGGGAGCACGAGCGCCAGCGCCGCCACCACCAGCCCCCCCAGCGCCGCGACCCAGCGCCAGGCCCCGAGCCTGATGCGCGTCGCCGAGCCCCCGCCGCCGGAGGCGTACGCGCTGGCGTCGTCGCGCCCGACGCGTGACTCCAGGGCGAGGATGACGGTCGTGATGGCGAGCAGTTCCAGGGACAGCAACGCTGCGCGGTTCTCGCCGAAGTTGTTGTACTCCACGTATATCTGCGCGGTGAACACGTCGGCCCCCATGATGGCGGGCGTCCCGAAATCGGACAGGGTGTACAGCGCCACCAGGAGCGCCCCTGCAGCGATTCCGGGGACGATGCGCGGGAACGTCACCTCCCGGAACGCGGCGAACCGGCTCTTGCCCAGCGTCCGTGCCGCCTCCACGTGCGAGGCGTCCAGCGACAGCAACGCGGCCCGCGTCGTGAGGAACACGTACGGGTAGACGTACAGCGTCAGGACGATGGCCGCGCCGGGCAGGCCCGGCGTCTCCGGGAGGCGCTCGATGCCGAGCGGTGCGAGCGCGTCGGCCACCACGCCGCGCGGCCCGAACGCCGAGACGAACGCGAACGCGCCGATGTACGAGGGGACGACCAGTGGCAACGCGAGGAGGACCGTGAGAGGTCGGCGTCCGGGGAGGTCCGTTCGCACCGTCAGGAAGGCGAGCGGGACCCCGAGCAGGACGGAGCCGACGGTGACAGCGACCACGAGCAGGCCGCTGCTCAGGACCACGTCGACCATCGACGGGCGGGTCACCAGCGAGAGCGCCTCGGGTGTCGGGATGTCGGCCACGCGGAGGAACAGCCAGGCGACCGGCGAGACGAGCAACGCGGCGATGGCCGCACTCAGGAGTGTGAATCCCAGGCCGTCACCGCCGGACTCACGCCGGAGCCGCCCACGGACGGCGGCCAGTTCCTCGCGGACGTCCATCAGAGCGCTCCGGTATCCCGCAGGAGGTCGATGGTCCCCTCCAGGTCACCCAGCTTGGTGAGGTCGATGTTCGGTGGGTCGAGCTCACTGATACGCGGGAGGCCGCCGACCGGCGGTACGCCCTCGATCATCGGATAGGCGAACGTTCGGGTGGCGAAGAACTCCTGCGCCTCCACCGTGAGCAGGTGGGCGACGAAGTTCTCCGCGAGCTGCGGCTTGCTGGTCCCCTGCAGCACCTCGGCCCCGGAGACGTTGATGAGCGCACCCGCGTCCCCGCTCGTGAATGCCAGGTCGAGTGGGGCGTTCGGGCGCGCGGCCTTCACCCGGAGCGCGTAGTAGTGGTTGGCGAAGCCGGCCGCGAGTTCGCCGTCGGCCACGGCGTTCGAGACGAGGAACTCGTTGTTGTACTCGGAGACGCCGGCTTCCTGCATCCCGTTGACCCATCGCCGCGTCCCCTCGTCGCCACGGGTGAGCCGCATCGCGGTGATGAACGCCTGGAAGGAGCTGTAGGTGGGCGCCCAGCCGACGCTGTTCCGAAGCGCGCCAGCCTCGGGGAAGTCACGTATCTTGTCCGGGATATCGCTCTCGGAGAGCTGGTTCGTGTTGTACGGCACCGCACGGGCGCGCCCGGCGACGCCGACCCAGGCGTTGTCCGGGCGGAACTCCTCGGGAGCCGCCGCGACGACGTCGTCCGGGAGCGGGCGGGTGTATCCCTGTGCGGCGACGTTGGCGAGCGAGCCAGCGTCGACCGCCCAGAACACGTCCGCGAAGCTCCCGCCGCCGGACTGCTCCTCGGCGATCTTGCTGGCGAGCTGGGAGCTGGGCTCCAGCCGGAAGTTCGGCTTGAAGTCAGGGTAGCGCTGGCTCAGCAGGCTGAGCAGGTCCGTGTAGAGACCACCCTCGCCGCCCCCGAGGTAGATGTTGAGCTGGCCGGAGAGGTCCGGGAGGTCGTCGATGCGCGTCCCGGATATCTCCCCGCGCCCGCCGACGTTGGCACCGGAGCCGCGGAAATCCTCCAGCGAGTCGCCGCCGGAGCCGCCGTCGCCGCTGCCGTTGCCGTCACTGCCGTCGTTCAGAAGGCCGTTGCAGCCCGCGAGTGCGGTCGCACTGGCGGCGCCCGTCATCGCGAGGAACCGCCGGCGGGTGCGTCGGTCGAGGCCGTCAGTCATCGGCCTCACCCCCGGCCTCCGCGACGGTACGCCCCGGGCCGGTCGGGACGGGCTGGCCCGCGTCCAGCGAATCCAGACAGTCCAGCCAGTCCTGCATGTGTTCGCCGACGAAGACGAGGAAGTCGCCGTTGTTCCAGTCGTCGAACTCCCCCTCCGCGAGGGCATCGGCCATCGCTGCGAACGCGCCGCGGAAGGTGTCAGCGTCGGCACCGGCATCATCGACCACGCGCCAGACGTGCTCGTTCAGTTCCAGCGCGGGCACCTCGTTGTTGAGGTCGTCGAACGTCGAGCGCGGGGCCTTGTTGTGCTCGCACAGCGGCGTGCCCGTCAGGACGCGCTTGCCGAGGATGTCGGCCGCGCGCTTGAGGAAGACGCCCGACCAGATGTCGTCGAAGCGGCCCACGTCCCACTCGTTGTCGTCCATCGGGAGCTGGTAGAAGGCCGGAATCACCTCGCGCCGGAAGGCGAGGTTCATCGAGCAGACGGTGGTGTAGTGGCCGGGCGCACAGACGAAGTCCTCGCCGAAGTCCTCGCGGCTGGTGAGCGTCTGTGCCTGTCCCTGGAGGTCGCCGTCCATCAGGATGCGGACCGCGTCGAGGTCCGGGACGTTCGTCCAGAGCCCCTGCGAGGCGACCACGTCGCCCCGGGCCAGTTCGACCGTCTCGGTGTCGTGGCCGCCGCCCATCGCCGCGTACGGGTAGCCACGGGGGTAGAGACCGTGCTCGTCGAAGTTCTGGTAGAGGACGTTGACCCAGCGCTGGTCGTCGTCGGCCGAGCGGGCCTCCGTGATGGAGCCCTCGTGAGCGAGGTTGTCGTAGTGGCCCCCGAAGAAGTCCGTCTCGTGGGGGAGGGTGTCGTCGTCGATGAAGAAGCCGTACTCGAAGTCGTGGGCCCACATGTACAGCAGGCCGAAGGAGGTCTGTGCGTGGCTCGCCGCCGGCACGACGTGGCCGTAGTCGGAGACGCCGTGCTCGGCGTACCACGCGTGCCGGTCGGACTCGTCGAAGACCGTGCCGGGCACATCGAGGTCGTCGAGCATCTCGCGCATCGCGTCGGCATCGCAGAAATCCTCGGTGACGAGGACGAAGAAGAGCCGGTCGTCGTGCCCGTACTCGCGGGCGTTTGCCACGTAATCGCGGACGCACTCGTGCTCGCGGATGGTCGGGACCACGACACAGGTGTCGGGTCCGACCGGGGCTTCGGATGAACTCATTGCCAGCGGGTTGTTTAGGGGTTCCTAAAACGTTGACGATATTTAGGTAGTCCTAAGAAGATGTGCATATCCAGTACGACCGTCATTACCACCGTGACAGAAGAGTATATAAGATATACTCCGGTTTCACTTGGAAAGTCGAGAGTGGAAACTCGGAGATGAATATTACCGGATTATCGGCGCGCCCGCGTTGCCATCTTCCACTCCTGTCCCCGTTCGATACGGGACGGGAGGTCGGCACGCTGGCGGGCCCCGACCCGTGCGGCGAAGGCCCACGGCTCGACGGTCTCGGGTTCGTCGTCGGCCTCGGCGGCCGCTTGCTGGTCGCGGAGGTGGCTGGCGACGGCAGCGACGAGCGCCGCAGCCTCCTCCTCGTTGGCGGTCTCGGGGAGCAGCAGCTTCCCGCCCGGAACCGGAAGGCTCCGGCCCTCGTCACCGTTCGTCGACTCTGAGGCCATGTTCGAGTCGCCGTTCGCGGGGGGCGTAAACGTGTGGGAATCCCCGTCGGTCGCCTCGTCGCTCGTGTCTTCGTGTCGTGGATGTGTCATAGCGGGATGTTGCCGTGGTCCTTCGGTGGTGAGTCGGCCCGCTTGCGCTCGAAGAGCCGCAGGTCCGCCACGAGCCGCTGGCGGGTCTCGCTCGGCTCGATGATGTCGTCGATGTGGCCGTGTTTCGCGGGCCCGTACGGGTTGGCGAACTCCTCGCGGAACCGGGCCTCCAGCTCGGCCCGCAGGGTGTCCGGGTCCTCGGCATCGGCCAGTTCGTCCCGGTAGAGGATATCGACGGCGCCTCTGGGCCCCAGCACGGCGAGTTCCGCGCCCGGCCACGCGTAGGTCGCATCCGCCCCGAGTTCCGACGACCCCATCACGATGTAGGCACCACCGTAGGCCTTCCGCGTGATGACGGTCAGCAGCGGGACGGTCGCCTCGGCGTACGCGTAGATGAGCTTCGCACCGTGCCGGATGATGCCCCGGTGCTCCTGGTCCGTCCCCGGCAGGAACCCCGGCACGTCGACGAACGTGCAGACGGGGAGGTTGAATCCATCGCAGAACCGGACGAACCGGGCGGCCTTCTGCGAGGCCTCGATATCGAGCGTCCCGGCCGCGATGCTGGGCTGGTTGGCGACGATGCCGACCGGCCGCCCGTCGAGCCGTGCGAACCCCACGACGACGTTCGCCGCGTACCCGTCGTGGACCTCGTGGAACGACTCGCGGTCGACCACCTCGGAGACGACGTCGATGACGTCGTAGGGTTTCTGTGGCGCGTCCGGCACGATATCGCCGGCCACGCACTTCCGGTCCGGAGCCTCCGTACACCGGGTCCGGGGTGGGTCCTCCATGTTGTTCTGTGGCAGGTACGAGAGGAGCCCCCGTATCTCGTCGAGCGCGGCTTCCTCCGAGGGGCAGGCCTGGTGCGCGAACCCCGAGTCGACAGCGTGGGTCCGGGGACCGCCGAGGGTCTCCTTCGAGACCTCCTCGCCCGTCACCGTCCGGACGATATCCGGGCCGGTGATGAACGCGTAGGAGGTGTCCTCGACCATGTAGACGAAGTCGGTCAGTGCGGGCGCGTACGTCGCCCCACCCGCGCAGGGACCGAGAATGGCCGATATCTGCGGGACCAGTCCCGACGCTTCCGTGGCCCGCTGGAATATCTTCCCGAACCCGGCGAGCGAGTCGACACCCTCCTGGATGCGGGCTCCGGCGGAGTCGTTCAGGCCGACGATGGGCACCCCCGTCTCGATGGCGCGGTCCATCACCGACGCGATCTTCTCGCCGACGACCTCCCCCACAGAGCCGCCGAGGAACGTGAAGTCGTGGGCGTAGACCGCCACCTGCCGCCCGTCGATGGTCCCGAAGCCGGTCATCACACCGTCACCGGGCGTGTGGCGCTCGGCCAGTTCGAAGGCGGTCGACCGGTGCTCGACGAGCGTGTCCACCTCACGGAACGACCCGTCGTCGAGGAGGTACGCCACGCGCTCGCGAGCCGTCATCTTGCCCCGGTCGTGCTGGCGGTGGGCGCGCTCCTCGCCTCGCGCGTCGCGCTTGCGCGCTCGTAGCTCGTCCAGAGGGTCCGTTCCCCGCCCGGCCGTGCTGTCCACGCCGCCGGCATCGCTCGTGTCGGCGCCACCGTCGGCCACGGGGTCGTCCGACGAGTCGCGCTCGTCGCGCACGCTCACCACCCCCGTCCGGCAGGCTGGTGGTCACGTTCGTATCGTTCGAGGGCGGACCCCGCGGTCCACCCGGACGACCACGGACCGTTGCCCGCCGCCACGATGGCGCCACGACGCGCATGTTCTGACATAAGTTAGCCACCTATCGACGGCTATGGTAACATACCACATTAGATGTACCGGCGGGACACCGGAGCGTGCAGCTCCGGGTCCCAGGCCGAGGGAGGGGAGGCCTGAAGCCCCGGGAAGCCATCGATGGGCCCGTGACGACAGGCGATAGCTCGGACGACTCGGAGCCGGACAGCTCGGAAACGGGCGGGACCTACACGCTTCTGGTCGCGCTCCCTGACGCGGCCGATATCGAAGTCGGTGCGCTCGGCGCCCGCGAGTTCCCGGCTGGCTGGTACGCCTACACGGGGAGTGCGCTGGGGAGTGGCGGCTTCGCGCGCGTCGAGCGCCACCGGGAACTCGCGGCCGGCGAACGGGACACCCGACACTGGCACGTCGACTACCTGCTCGGCCACCCCGACGTGGCACTGCGGGAGGCGGTCACGTCGCCGGGCGCCGACATCGAGTGTGCGGTCGCCCAGCGGCTTCCGGCCGGACCGGTCGAGGGCTTCGGCGCGTCGGACTGTGACTGTGGGAGCCACCTCGCCCACTTCGGCACGCGCGAGCGGGCTCTGGCTGCGGTCCGGACGGCACACGACGCCGCGAGATGACGCTCCGGGTTCACTCGGGAGGGTCGGGCGGCTCGTCGCCGTGGGGTCCTGCCGGGTCCGGGTCGGGTCCGTCACCGTCGGCGTCATCCCTGGCCCGCACCGTGAGCGCGACTCCCGCGAGCACGATGGCCCCACCGACGAGCGTGACCGCGCCGACGCGTTCACCGAGCAGGAGCACCCCCAGCAGCGTCGCCCCGATGGGTTCGCCCAGCAGGGAGACGCTGACCACCGAGGACTCGACGTGCGCCAGCGCCCAGTTGATGACCGTGTGTCCGAGCAGCCCGGGACCGATGGCCATCGCGAGGAACAGGAGCCAGTCGCGCGGCGGGTGGTCGAACAGGCTCGCGGCCACCGCGGCGCCCATCCCCTCACCACTCGCCGCACCGACCGCGCCGCCGACGACGGTCACCAGCAGCGCCACCGCACACGCGGCGTACACCACGGTCACGTACGGGAGCAGGGGTACCCGCTGTCGGAGGGACCGCCCGACGAGCACGTAGGCCGCGGCGGCGGCCGCCCCCAGGATGGCCAGCCCGTTGCCGTACAGCGGTCGTTCGCCGGTGACCACCGCCCCCGACACGAGTTCCCCTGCCGAGAGCAGGGCCATCCCGCCGATGGCGACGGCCACGCCGAGCGCCGTCCGCCGGTCGACGCGCTCGTCGAGGAGGAGCCACGCGCCGACCGCGACGAAGGCCGGCTGGGCCTGTACGAGCGTCACCGAGGCGGCGACCGAGGTCCACCGGAGTGACTCGAACCACGCGGCGAAGTGGACAGCGAGAGCGACGCCCGTCACCGCGGCGATGAGCCCATCCCGGGGCGCGAGCCGCCGGAACGCGGTCCCGTAGCGGGTGCCCGCGAGCGGCACGAGCAGGAGCGTCGTGAACAGGACTCGGTAGAAGGCCGTCACCGTCGAGCCGGCGCTCGTCCACCTGACGAGGACGGCGCTCGTCGAGACGGCCGCGACGGCGACCACGAGCGCGAGCAGCGGCGGCATCCGGTCGGCGAGGGCGTCGACGGGGTCGGCGATACGTCCCACGGCTACCACTCCGGCTGCAGGCGGTGATAAACCCCACCCGACCAGCCGGGGCAGACCCGGCGGGGCCTCGTTAGCGACACCGGGCTGGTCGCTACGCGATCATGAACAGCACGAGGTTGTGCGCTCCCGGACCCAGTCCAACCGCCGCGACGCCGCCCAGCAACAGGTAGCCACGCTGGGGCTCCTCGGCGGCGAACTCTCCGATGAAGACGACGATGAACGTGGCGAGGGCTATCTTCACCAGCACGAACAGCCACGCCGGCCCGAGGAACGGGAGCGACACGAGGCCACCACCAAGCTCGATGAGAATCCGTGAGAGCGGCGTCTGTTCCGCGAAGCCCAGCGTCGACCCCACGGCCGTCGAGATGCCGTCCAGCGTGTGCCCGACCACGACCAGCCACCCGGCGCTCGACGCCGCCGCTGCGTCGTCGCTGGATGTGGCGGCGACAACCCAGACGGCCGTCGCGACGACGAGCGAGACGACCAGTGCCGCCAGCGGTGGCCCCAGCAGGAGGCCGCCACGGCCCATCCCGACCCGGAGCGCGGTCCCGATGATTCCCCCGGCAGTCAGGGTTCCGGTCAGCAGGAGGAGGCTCGGTGCCGAGGGCAGGTCCCACTCGTCGGCAGGGAAGGGACTCGCAGCCGCCCACACCAGCCCCGCGACCGAGAAGGTGGCGACGTAGACGGCCGGCGCCCCGACGAGCGGTCGGACCACCGCCGGCACGGCGTCGACCTGGAACAGTGCGTACAGCGAGGCCCCGACGACCATCCACGGCGTGAACGCCACCACGACACGCGACGTGACACGCGGTCGCGTCAGGTGGAGGGCAGCCCCGGCGACCGCAGCGGCGACCGCGAGCGCCAGCAGATAGGGGACCGGCGGGAGCGCGAACCCGGAGGGGAGTACCATACGCGCACTCGCGCCCCCGCTGCGGAAGGCGTTGCGGTCCGGAACGGCAGGCATCCAGATTCACATCCGTCCAGTAACCTCGATTCGGACTGACCGTTCATCAGGAGTGACTGCACAATGAGAAAATCTTGCCTTTCCGAACGAACTAAATAGAATTGAGATATAATCATTGTGTATGTCCACGAGTAGTCCGAATAACTCTATATGCCGAACGCCAGATGCTACTTACAGTGAACACCATCATCGCGGTGCGGCGGCGTTCCTCGCGGCTGCTGGCTACGCGGTCGCCGTCGCGATTTCGGGCGTTCCGGTGGCACTGCTGGCCGGGCTGTTCGTGCCGCTCTCGCTGGGGACGGAATCGGCCGTCCGGGCCGCCCACACGGGACCGGTCGATACCCGGGCCGACGCCCTCGCGACTGGTCTGGGAATCGTCGTGGGGGTGGTGGCGACCGGGATGGTGGTGTTCGCCGCCAGGGCCCTCGTCCCCTGAGCCCTGCTCCCTGCTGTCGGTGACACCGGTGTCACGCCACTCAAGGGCATCCAGCCCCTCCTGCCTCCTGTGACGGTCCCCTCCGCCTACCGACCCGGAGCCTGCAACATCGGCCCTGCTGCCCGCCGCGAGCGGGGTCTGGTCGCACTGGTCTCGTTCACCGGAGCCGTCGGCTACGCGGCCTTCGTCCTCGTGAGTGATTTCCCGACGGTCCTCCTGCTGGGTCTGTTCGTCCCGCTCTCGCTGGCCATCGAGTGGGGGTTGCAGGCCCGCCAGTCGTTCTGCGTGACGCTCGCGTTCCAGGGGCGCTACGATTTCCGCGATACGGCCACGGACGGCGGCACCGGGATGGTCGAGCCATCGACGGCCCGTGAGCAGGACCGGAAGTACGCACTCCATCTGACGCTCATCGGGATCGCGGCGGGCGCGACACTGACCACGCTCGTCTACGCGTCCGCGGTGCTGGCTGGGGTCTGAGTGTCTTTTGTTCAGCCCGCGTGTGTCGCGCGTTCGGGCGCCTCGCCCCGTCGGCGTCGGCGCTCTCGCGTGGGTCCCGGCGTAGCTGTCGGTGCGGCGTCAGTTGGTGTCCGGCCGGGAGCGTCCCTCCGTCTCGTCCTCGGTCGGGGGTTCGACGCCCTCGGCGGCCACGACCGACTCCGTCTCCTTCGGCGTATCGACGTGCCAGCGGTCCACGTCGCTCTCGTAGTCCGCCAGCCGGTTCGAGACGCGGATCTTCAGGTCGTCGTCGTTGACGTTGACCTCGAGTTCGTAGTCCGCATCGTCCCCGCGCCCCGTCCGGGAGACGTTGGCACTGACGAGTTCGTTGTCGAAGTAGTACGGCGCGATACGCGTCATGACGTTCTTGTAGACGGCGCCTTCCACCCGGCGGATGGCCTTGCGGCTGGCCGAGTCCGCCGCGCGGGCGATGTAGCTGACGGAGTCGGCGGCCTTCTCGACGGCCTGGTCCGGGTCGTCGAGCTTCTCGTACGATTCGGCGAGCTGCTCGCCGGCGGCCTGGATGTCCTCGTCGGGGTCCTTGCCGGCCTTCTCGCCGGCCCCCTCGCTGACGCTGGCCTGCTCGGCTGTCTTCTCGTTGACGTGCTCGTCCAGCCGCTCGTCGTGTTTCGGGCGCCACTCGTCCCACTCGACCAGGGCGGAGTCGTCGATCTCGACCTCCCCCCCTGCGAGGTCCCGGAGCGCTCGCGTGATTCGTTCGCCGTGTTCCACGATATCGCTCCAGGTGCCGCGCTCACTGAACCCGGAGACGCTCTCTTCCATCGGTACCGGCTTCGGTTTCCGGCCTAATACGTGTTGCCAGTGGTCCGGCGCTCGCACGCCGCGGCCCACTCGGTACGGGCCCCGCCACGGCACCGCCCCCGGGGTCGCGAGACCCCCGGAACGGCCGGGACCCCGCATCTTAAGCCCTCGGCGCGTCCGGATTCGGATATGCCTATCGAGGACCGTGACGACGCGTACGTCATCACCCACTCGCTCGCGAAGCACACGCTGAGCGACCTCCGGTCGGCCGATACCGAGCAGGTAGCGTTCCGGAACGGGCTGGTGAAACTGGGGCGCATCTGTGGCTACGAGATCATCGACGGCATGATGGACACCGAGTACGTCTCCATCACGACCCCGCTGGCCGACACGACCGGCGAGCGCGTGAAGGGCCTCGACGACGTGGTCATCGTGAACGTCCTCCGGGCCGCGACGCCGTTCGTCGAGGGGCTGCTCAAGGCGTTCCCCCAGGCCCGCCAGGGCATCGTCAGCGCGGGGCGCGACGAGTCCGCCGGGATGGACGCGGACGGGAACTTCCCCATCTCCGTCGATTACGTCAAACTCCCCGAGCTCACCCCCGAGGACACCGTCATCGTCGCGGACCCGATGCTGGCCACGGGGTCGACCATGGCGGCCGTCCTGGAGGAGGTGACTGCCAACGCGGACCCGGAGCGACTCCTCGCCCTCTCGGCCGTCTCCGCACCCGACGGGCTCGTCCACGTCCGCGAGGCCGTCCCGTCGGCCGACCTCCTGACGGTCGCCGTCGACGAGCGACTCGACGACGACGGCTACATCGTGCCCGGGCTGGGTGACGCCGGCGACCGGGCGTTCGGAACGAAGTAAACTGAGAGGAAGACTCTCTCAGATATTCGACAAGAATCAGGATTTTAGACGGACAATGGACAGCTTTCCCGACTAATCCGCCAACTCCGGGCTCAATCCAGTTCCACCCGCCCGCTCGTCGCCGAGAGCAGGCGGTCTCGCAGGTCCTCGATTTCGCGGGCGGGAACGCGCGCGTCGAACCGGACCTCGGCCTCGTAGCTGGCCTCGAACTCGACGTCCGCCGACTCCAGCAGCCCCCGGACAGTCCCGCTGTCGTCGTAGTCGACGGTCGCGACGAGTCGCTCGTGGGGGACGGTCCACGTCACGCCCGCGTCCGTGATGGCCTCCTTCGCCGCCCGCGAGTAGGCACGGACGAGGCCACCGACACCGAGGTTCGTCCCGCCGTAGTAGCGCGTGACCACGACAGCGGCGTCCTCCACCTCGCGGCCCTGGAGCACGTTCAGGATGGGTTTGCCCGCCGACCCCGAGGGCTCGCCGTCGTCGCTGCTGTACTCGCGGAAGGGGTCGGCGTTGACGCGGTACGCCGGCACGTTGTGGGTGGCGTCGGGGAACGCCTCGCGGCTCTCCGCGACGAACGACTCGGCCTCGTCGACGGTCGCGGCGGGCGCCGCGTGGCCGATGAACTCCGAGCCGTTGACGGTGAACTCGGCGCGCCCCCGTCCCCCGAGCGTCCGGTAGGCGTCGGGGTCGTCCGGCTGCCCGTCGGTGGCGTCCGGGCCGCTCCCGTCGTGGTCGCTCACGGGCGGACCACGGCGCGGCCGTGCAAAAACGGTGCGGCCCACGGGTCGTCTCCACCCACCCACCCACCCACCGGCCTCCTTACCACCCTCCCACTCACGCTCCCGCTCAGCGCCGGAGCCCGTACACCGTTCCGTCGGCCGAGCAGACGTAGACCCGCTCGCCGAGCGCGAGGTTCGAGAGGCCGCGGTCGGCCTCGAACGTCCAGCGCTCGCTCCCGTCGGCCGCGTTCCGGGCGTAGACGCGGTTCGGGGAGTCGTTCCCGCCGCCGGTATCCCCGTAGACGGCCATCTCCGTGGCGACCGCTGGCGTCACGAGGTCGGCGTCGGCGGTCCAGGTCCACAGCCGGTCGCCGCTTTCGGTGTCGTAGGCGGCGAACCCGTCGCCGCCCGCGTACAGGACACCGCCCGCGACGGGCCCCTCGACGAGGAACGACTCGCCCTGGGTCTCCCAGCGCTCGTCGCCGCTCGCGGGGGCGACGGCCGTGACGGGCCCGCCGCCGAGGTAGAGCGCATCGGCGAGCGTCACCGACGTGGTGTAGCGGGGACGCTGCCAGGCGTGGCTCCCGTCGGAGGTGATGGCCCGCGTGTGGCCGCTGTTCGTTCCCGAGGTGGTGGCGAAGAAGGCTGTCCGGCCGTCGGCCCGGAGCGTGTCGAACTGGTACTCGACGCCCTCCTCGAAGAAGCGCCACAGCCGCTCGCCGTCCGGCCGCGCGAACGCGTCGACCGCTCGGCGACTGGCGACGAAGACGGCCTCGTCGGTGACGGCGGCGCTGTACGGGTCACCGACCTCGCCGGTCCACGTCGACGCGCCGCTCCCGGCGTCGAGCGACCAGAGCGTCTCGCCACTGCTCATCGGCTGGTCGTCGCGACTCGCCACGAAGACGCGCTCGCCTTCGGCGGCCAGCAGTTCCAGCGGCCCCCACGGCGAGGCGTCCGCGCTGCCCGGGAACGTCCACTGTTCGGTCCCGCCCGCGTCGAACGCACGCACGAGGTGGTCGTCGCCCAGGGTCTGCTTCCCCGCGCGTGCCACCACGAGGCCGGCATCCGGCGCCACGACCACGTCCCGGACGGGCTTGCCGAGGTCGGCCTGCCACAGGTCCTTCCCCGTCGCCGGGTCGAGCGCGTACAGGGTACCGGCTTCGGTCGGGACGAACAGCCAGCGGTCGCGGGCCGGGCCGGAGCCGTCGACGTACCGAAGCGTCGCGCCCGTGTGAACCGGATCGCCCACGGCGCCATCGACGGAGGCTGTCCACGAGACGGGGCCGGTCGGCGTCGTGTCGTCTGTCGGTGGGGTGTCGGTCGGGGTGGGCGTTCCGTCGTCGGTCGGCGGCGTGTCACCGGGGGAGGCGGGCGTGCTCGACCCACCATCCGAGAAACAGCCGGCGAGGCTGGTCGTGAGGCCGGCGCCGAGGCCGGCCAGGAGGGCTCGTCGTCGCATACGCGGGACTGGTGGGACGGACGGCATAAGCCTCCTAGAGGCTCAAAGAACCGTTTGAGGCTCCGGCGTGCTGTTACTCCAGTTCGATGCGATGGACGAACTCGAGGTCGCGGACCTCGTTGATGACCGCGCCCGGGAGGTCACCCTCGGTGATGACATACAGAACGGGGTCGTTGGTGAACTCCGGGTCCTCGGAGATGGTCTGCCGGATGGAGATGTCGTGGTCCGCGAGGATGCCCGTGACGGCGGCGACGATGCCCGACGCCTCCGGGTCCGAGACGGACACCGTGAGCACCGTCAGATCCAGGACGGGCGCGAGGTCCATCAGCGACGGGATGGCCGTGATGTTGCGGAAGATGGGCTCGAGTTCGGGGTCGTCGAGGATGGCGTCGGTGGTGGCGTCGACGACGCGCCGGTCGACGCCGATCTCGCGTGCGATGCCGGTGTTCGGAATCTCGATACCGCCCGAGACGACACGGCCGTCCTCGTTGACCGAGAAGCCACGCGCCAGGAGGAGTCTGACGACGGCTTGCTGGCTGGGACTGTCCTCGAACTTCTCCATGATGGAGGCGAACGTGTCACCCACGTCGCTCACCCTCCGACGTGGCGGGGTCGGCAGTCATGCTCGGTCGCGCGCCCGACACGACCAAAAAGGTTGCCGAGGCAGCGACCCCGACGAGAACGTGACGGTGTGCTCCGGGCACCACATCAGGTGTAGTCGGGACGCTCCGCGTAGTCGATGGGGTCGCGAACGCCGAGGCGCTGGAACGCCTGCAACCGGAACGCACAGGCGTCGCAGGTACCACACGCCGGTTCCTCGGAGCGGTAGCACGACCACGTCTGCTCGTAGGGGACCGCGAGTTCGAGGCCGCGCTCGGCGATGTCGGTCTTCGACCACTCGACGAACGGGGCCTCGATGGTGATGTCGGTCCCGGGTTTCGTCCCCACGTCGACGACCTGCTCGAACGCCTCGAAGAACTCCGGACGGCAGTCCGGATAGCCGGAGAAGTCCTCGGCGTGCGCACCGATGAACACCGCCGTACAGCCGTTCGCTTCGGCGTACGAGACCGCCATCGACAGCAGGTTCGCGTTGCGGAACGGGACGTACGAGGTCGGTACCTCGTCGCTGTCCAGGTCCGCGTCCGCGACCTCGAGCTCCTCGTCGGTGAGCGAGGACGCGCCGATGCGCGCGAGATGCTCGGTCTCGACGTGGAGGAACTCCGCGCCGACGGTGTCGGCCAGCTCACGGGCACACGCGAACTCCCGGTCCTCGGTGCGCTGGCCGTAGGAGGTGTGCAGGAAGAACGGCTCGTACCCCCGGTCCATCGCCTCGTAGACCGCCGTCGCCGAGTCCATCCCGCCGGAGACGAGGATGACCGCACGGTTCTCGGGAGTGCCGTCCTCGTACGGGCGGTCCGTGGCCTGGTCCGCACCGGAGGGGGTGTCTGCACTCTCGGTTCTGCCGTCGTCGGTCGGGGTGTTCTCGGAGTCGCTCATGGGGTCTCTGGTGGGAGCCGTCCCGGGCCATTCGGCCCTCACACGCGGACGACGACTCCGGGGTATCGGAACGTCGTCGTCAGGGTACTTGAGTCTGCCCGGTCGGAAGTATGGAGAGCGTACAGGATTCGAGTGTAATAGACATATTATACCAATTATGACAGTGATAGTTTTCGAATAATTAAAACAACCATGATATGGCGATTGACGTGCCACTCGGGACCCAAAACTGGTGCCGCGACTCGGGCGTACCCGGAGACCGTCAGGCTCGCGAGTCGAGTGCCGACAGGAACACCTCGGTGACTGATTCATCCAGCGACAGCGCCCGTACCTCCCGTTCGGTGGACGCACGGTCGAGGCTCGCACCCGTCGGGTCGAAGTTGGCGACGTGCCAGCACCACGAGAGCCAGAGCAGGTCGCGGATACGGTCACGGTCCGCGGGCGTCTCGAGGAACGTCGTCGCCCAGCCCGAGTCGGGAAGCACGTGGTGGCGAGCCGCGATGCCGGACGTGACGACTGCCTCCCCCACGGGCCGGACGAAGGGGATGTCGGTCAGTCCCCAGTCGTGGACGTGGCCGATCTCCCGGCCCCCGACGAGGAACTCCGTGCCGCCGTACCGATGTGGGGCCGTCTCGACGGCCGGCCAGTCAGCCACCTCTGCCACGAGGTCGGCCTTCAGGTCGCCGATGCGGCGCTGGAAGGCGAGTCGCCACGGCGAGGCCTCCGTCAGCAGGAGCCGGGCCCCGCCGACGACCCGCCTGAGGTTGAATCGGAACGGATTCGCTGGTGACGGCGAACGCCTGCCGGTGGCCCGGTCGATGTCGTGGGGCACGGTCGGTCGTTCCGGACGTGTTCCCCTAACAGTTCGGGCTCGACCGCCGGGCTGGAGTTCCGCTCTCGGACAAGGAGTTATACTGGCGCCGGGAGTGGACAGCCACATGGTTCTGCTAGTCCCGTACGACGGGTCGTCGCTCGCGACGGCAGCCCTGGCCCGGGCGGAGGAGTTCTCGCTGTTCGCCGACGAGGAGGTCGTCGTGCTGTCGGTGCTCCCGGACGACGAGGAGTTCGCCCGGACCCGCGGC
The DNA here is from genome assembly GCF_024298825.1 of Haloglomus salinum. Classification (NCBI taxonomy): domain Archaea; kingdom Methanobacteriati; phylum Methanobacteriota; class Halobacteria; order Halobacteriales; family Natronomonadaceae; genus Haloglomus; species Haloglomus salinum. Next base: position 3,571,508 of record NZ_CP101153.1, on the reverse strand, counting down.
TGGGTCGGGGCGGACGAACCGTACGACCCGGAGGCGGTGGCAGCGGACCTCCGGGCACGGGCGCGCGAGGTCGCTCCGGACGCGCGCTTCCGCGTGGAGCGGCTCGAGTCCGACGAGTCGAACCTGCTCGCGAACGTCACGACCGATATCACGCGCCGGATCCGCGAGGTGGCCGCCGAGGAGGACGTCAGCGTCCTCTTCATCGGGTCCGAGAACGCCGGCCGCGTCTCGCGGCCGCTGACCAGCGTCGGCTCCTCCGTCTCCGGAGACCCACGCTACGATGTCCACATCGTCCGGCATCCGCGGGATAACGACCCCTCGCGGGGGGAGGTCTGACCGATGGACCGCGACCGCGTCGACGCGCTGCTGGACCGCGACGTGACCGACACGGTGCAGGTGCTCGACGAGGACGGCGAGGTCGTCGCACCGGACCTGCTGCCCGCGATCAGCGACGACGAACTGCTCGGCCTCTACCGGGACATGCGGCTGGTCCGGCACTTCGACGAACGGATGGTGAGCCTCCAGCGCCAGGGGCGCGTCGGGACGTTCGCCCCGGCGGCTGGCCAGGAGGCCACGCAGGTCGGGTCCACGCACGCGCTCCGGGATTCGGACACCATCTCCTACCAGTACCGCGAGCACGGCGCCGTCGCCTCCCGCGGATTCACGCCGGGCTACGTCCGCTACTGGATGGGCCACGAAGCCGGGAACGCCGCGCTGGCCGACGTGAACGTCTTCCCGCTCAACATCTCCATCGCGGGCCACATCCCGCACGCGACGGGCTACGCGTGGGCCGCCCAGCTCTCGGGGAGTGACGAGGTCGTCGCCTGCCACTTCGGCGACGGCGCGACCTCGGAGGGGGACTTCCACGAGGGCGTCAACTTCGCCGGCGTGTTCGACGCGCCCGCGCTCTTCTTCTGTCACAACAACGGCTGGGCCATCTCCACGCCCGCGAGCGAGCAGACGGCCAGCGACACCTACGCCGGCAAGGCCAGCGCGTACGGCATCGACGGCGTCCGCGTGGACGGGATGGACCCGCTCGCGGTGTACGCCGTGACCGAGGCCGCCGCGACCGCCGCCCGAGGGCCGGGACGCGAGGAGTGGCGCCCGCGCCCGACGCTGGTCGAGACCATCTGCTACCGCTACGGCGCGCACACGACGGCCGACGACCCGGACGCCTACCGTGACGAGAGCGAGGTCGAGCAGTGGCGCGAGAAGGACCCTATCGACCGGATGGCGTCCTACCTCCGGCGGACGGGGCGACTCGACGACGAGCGCGACGACGCCATCGAGTCGGAGGTGGCGGAGACGGTCGCCGACGCCATCGACGCGGCCGAGGAGGGCGCCGGCGACCCGATGGACCTGTTCCGGGACGCGTACGCCGAACCGACGCCACGGGTCGACGAGAGCCGGGAGTACCTCGAAGCGCTCATCGACCGGCACGGCGCGGACGCGCTGCTGCGCGAGGAGTAGTCGCGGGACCCCCTCGGGGTCGACCCACCGGCACGTTCAGTACGGTACCGGGTGAGGGCCGGTGTATGGCTACGCCGACGGACACGTTCGTCTCGCTGGTCGGCACCGACCCACTGGTCCAGGGGCTCGTCGGCGGTATCGTCATCGCCGCGCTCAACACGCTCGGCGCGGCCGCCATCCTCGTCGTCCGTGACCCCTCCGAGCGGACGCTCGACGGGCTGATGGGCTTTGCGGCGGGCGTGATGCTCTCGGCCTCGTTCACCAGCCTCCTGCTGCCGGGCATCGACTTCGCGGAACAGCCGGCCTACCAGGCCACCATCGCGGGCGTCACGCTGGGCGGTGTGGTCCCCGTCCTCGTCGGCTTCGTCCTCGGGGTGCTCCTGCTCGACCGCGGCGAGGAGTTCGCACCCGAAATCGGCGAGGTCATCACTGGCCGGGCCGGGCGTGACGTGGACGTCGACCAGGCCCGGGTCAGCGCCGTCGTGCTGTTCATCTTCGCTATCACCCTCCACAACATGCCCGAGGGCCTCGCGGTGGGCGTGGGCTTCGGCTCGGGGAACGTGGGTGACGGCATCGCGCTGATGCTCGCAATCGGCATCCAGAACATCCCGGAGGGGCTCGCGGTCTCTATCTCGGCCCGTGACGCCGGCCTCGGCTCGTCGTTCTACGCGGTCGTCGCGGGCGTCCGGGCGGGCGTCGTCGAGATTCCGCTGGCCGTCTTCGGCGCCATCGCTGTCTCGGTCGCCGCGCCACTGCTCCCGTACGCGATGGGCTTTGCCGCTGGCGGGATGCTGTTCGTCATCAGCCACGAGATCGTCCCGAGTACCCACGCCCGCGGCAACGAACACGTCGCGACGATGGGGCTGATGGCGGGCCTCGCCGTGATGCTCACCCTGGACGTGGTGCTGGCCTGACCCCCATCAGCGTCGACTCACCCGCCACGGACCGCTCGGAAGGTCGCTAGCTAAACAGGTTGCGGAGCCGGGACAGGAACCCTCCGGACGACTGGTCGTCCACCGTATCCGTCTCCTCGGGAGCCGCCGTCGTGGCTGCCGGTTCCGCCGTCGGCGCGGCCGACCCCCCGGTTTCCGTTGCTGCTTCCCCCACCGCGTTCGTGTCCGCTTGCGCTACGCCTCCCGTCTCCGCTTCTGCCGCCGTGTCGGGAGCGCGACCGGCCATCGTGCAGTACGGGCAGCCGTTGTCGTCATCGGCGTAATGTGCCAGCCCACAGTTCGAGCAGACGGTCCGTGGTCGCGAGGGAGGCGTCGGTCCGGCGACCGACCCGGCCGGAGAAGTCTCCACCGACGCCGACGCCCCGGCTGTCGACTCCATGGCCGCCGACTCATCGGCCGCTGGCTCGTCATCACCAGCCAGCGCACCACAGTACGGACAGTCGCTGTTGCGGTCCGTGTAGTACGGGAGCTGGCAGTTCGGACAGGGTTCTCTCGCGGCGCTCATAGCGGCGTGCTAGCAGTACACGCATATATAACCGGAAGACCGTTCACGGCCGCGTCACGCCGTGACAACCCATGGGACCGGCGAGTGGAAACCGCTATCCGGGCCGACGGCTGCCATCCGGTAATGAGCTATCGCATCGGTCTGGTCGGCAAGCCCTCGGTGGGCAAGTCGACGTTCTTCAACGCGGCGACGATGAACGACGTGCCGGAGGGCGCCTACCCGTTCACGACCATCGACCCGAGCCTCGGCGAGGCGTACGTCGGTGTGGACTGTGCGGCCCCGGAGTTCGACGAGGACTGTCAGCCGAGCACCGGGTTCTGCCGTGAGGGCCGTCGCTACGTCCCCGTCAAGCTCGTCGACGTGGCCGGGCTCGTGCCCGACGCTCACGAGGGGAAGGGGATGGGTAACCAGTTCCTGACCGACCTCAACGAGACGGACGTGCTGGTCCACGTCGTCGACTTCTCGGGGACCACGGACGCCGAGGGCGAACCGACGGAGGGCCACGACCCCCGCGACGACATCGACTTCCTCGAACGGGAGCTCGACATGTGGTATCTCGGCGTCCTCGAGAAGGGTATCGAGAAGGTCGAAAGCGCCTACGACCGACCCACCCCGGACGACGAGGTGAAGCCGGACCGCATCCTCGCCGAGCAACTGAGCGCGTTCGGCATCACCGACGACGGCGTCAAGCGCGTCGTCCGGTCGCTCGACCTCGCTCTCGAACCGACCGAGTGGGACGAGTCCGAGCGCGAGGCTGTCGCCCGCGAGACCCGCAAGCGGACGAAGCCGATGGTCATCGCGGCGAACAAGATGGATACCCCGGAGGCACGCGAGAACTACGCGGCCATCGCGGCCGACCCCGAGTACGACCATCTCACCATCGTTCCGACGAGCGCCCACGCGGAGAAAGCGCTGAAGAAGGCCGACGAGGCCGGTGCCCTCGAATACCGTCCCGGCGACGGGGCGTTCGATATCGTCGGGGATGTCTCCGACGACCAGCGTGCCGGCCTCGAATCGATCCGCGAGTTCGTCACCGAGTACGGCGGCACGGGGGTCCAGACCGCGCTCGAACGCGCGCTGTTCGACGAGCTCGGGCTGAAAGCCGTCTTCCCCGGCTCCGCGAGCGGCGACTGGTCGAAGGGGCCCTTCCGCGACTGCTTTCTCATGCCCGGGGACGCCACCGCCGAGGAGTTCGCCTACCATCTCCACTCCGATATCGGCGACGGCTTCCTCCACGGTATCGACTGCCGCTCGGACATGCAGGTCGGCGGCGACACGGACCTCGACCACCGGGCGGTGCTCGAGGTCGTGACGACGAACTGAGAGGGAGGTCTCGGCCGCGCGCGCAGCGAATCGAACCCCCGTTCGACCCGTGCGAGTGTGACAATAGCATCCGGCAACATCGGCCGTTCCGTGCTCGGTCTGTCCCCACACGGTGGCAGTATGGACTCCATACCGCTTACATAAGCGTTCTAGAACCGTTCACGGAGACACGACGGTAGTACGTGCTTAATACCTCAAGCCACCGATACTGCGGTACACTTCCGAGCGAGGAGGGCACTCGTTCCTCGGCCATCCTGGCCAGGCGCCCACCGGACCGGAGGAGTGACCCACAATGACAACCAACCAACCGACAGAGACGTCGCAGCTGTATCCCTTCTCACGCCGTGACGTGATGCGAACGGCCGCCATCCTCGGCGGTGCAGCGGCAGTCGGTGGCGTCGGGACGACCCTGTTCCCCACCGTACGCGCGGCAGAACACACCGTCATCGAGACCTGTGGCGGTGATGTCGACATCGTCGTGGCGCTCGACTACTCCGGCTCGATCCGCAGTGCCGGCACCTGGCCGGACATCGAGAGCGGTGTCGACAGCTTCCTCGGCGTCGTGCCCGAGGACGTCCAGCTCGGACTGGTCACCTTCGGTGACGCCCCGAGCGCGTTCGAGTACGGCACGAACAACCTGCTCGACTTCGCGACCGCGGGCAACGTGACCGCGATCCAGGGCGGTATCCCGGCGACCACCCCGCCCGGAGAGAACGCGACGCACATGCCCGGTGCCCTGGCCTTCGCCGACGCCATCCTCGAGCAGGAGGGCCGCGACGGCAAGGAGATCATCGTCCTCATCACCGACGGTGGTCCGAACTACCAGAACGGCATCGTCGGTGACGGTGCGACACCCCCCGCGGACGACACGGCGTTCCCCTACGGCGACTTCGAGTTCACCGGCGGAACCACCGGTGGCGAGAACGGTATCGCCGGAGAGCCGGGCGAGGAGACCGAGACCACGGCCACCGCGGACGACATCAAGAACGCGGGCCGACGCATCATCGCGGTCGGCATCGGGCAGAACGTCGCCGGGTTCGACGACTATCTCCGCGACGATATCGCCAGCAGCCCCGACGACTTCGTCGCGGTCACGGACGCCTCCAACCTGGGTAGCGAGCTCGAGACACTCATCAGCGAGGTCTGCGAGCCCGAGTGCGTCGAGTGCACCCTCGACGAGTCGGTCAAGTACGAGTACGTGGTCGAGTACGACGACGAGGGCACCGTGACCTTCGACGGCTTCGTCCTCGATGGCGACTACGACGGCGGCATCAGCTACGTCAGCGACGTGGACAAGGACGGGTCGATGTACGACCCCATGTCCGCGACGTTCGACCTGGGTGGTCTCTGTGACGCCTGGGCGGTCGTGAAGGCGGGCCAGGAGTTCGCGGTCACACAGGTGACTGCCGACGACGACGATGGCAGCGTGACGGTCGGCTACGTCGACCCCTACGCGATCAGCTTCGTCGCGTTCTTCTGCACCGAGGCGGACGCACAGGCCTTCGCCGAGAGCTTCCCCTCCCGGGGTCGCGGTGGTGGGCGCCCATCCGACGACAGCGCGACCAGCACGGTGACCGGTGACTCCGGCGGACGCGGTCAGGGCCACGCTCACGGGCGCGGCAAGGCGACCGGAAAGGGCAACGGACTCGCACGCGGCCGCTGATACGGCCGCTGCCGGCGGACCGACCCTGACCGGCCGCCGTTCTCCTTCGTTTTCCGACAGCTACCGTTCACCGATGGCGCTCACTCGAACCAGGCACCTCCACCCAACGTTCGTGTGCCGCGTCCACAATGGCCACGACACTCATTACCTTGCGGTAACAATTGCGACAGGTAATGGGCATCAGGGATATCGACCCCTCGGAGCTTCCGGGCGGCCCCTCGCTGGCTCGGGCCGTGGAGCTGGTTCCCCGGCTTATCAGCGACGACCCGCTGACCGTCGGGCTGTACCTCCGGGAGCAGTACGGACACACCGTCCGCATCCCGCCGATCCACCCATCACTCGACAAGGAGGTGTATCTGGTCTCGCACCCCGACGACCTCCAGTACATCCTCCAGTCGAACCCCTCGGAGTTCGGCGGGCTGGATGTCCCCGGTTCGCGGGACTTCAGCCGGGTCGTCCGCAACAGCATCGTCAGCCTCCACGAGGACAGCGAGGAGGGCTCCTGGACCCGACGGATGCGGCTTGTGGGCCCGGAGTTCAACGAGAACGCCGTCATTCCGAAGGCACCGGAGATGGTTGAGACGACACTCGCCACGCTGGCCGAGTTCGAGGGGGACGACGGCGGGGCGACGGCTGCCGCGCCGGAGACGGTGCCCGACGCCGTTCAGGTCATGGCTCCCGGCCACGACGGCGTCCGGCTGCTCCCGGCGATGCAGCGGCTCACCCTCCGGCTGCTCGGGGTGAGCCTGTTCGGACCCGACATCCGCGCCCAGGAGACAGACATCATCGAGTCGGTCGACGGCCTCCGGGACCTGTTCAAACAGCGGCAGACCCGGCTGGTGGCCAGCTACGTCGGCCGCCGACTCCCCGACGAACTCCATCTCCCCGGCTGGCTGCAGGACGGGCTCGGCGCGGACCCGTACGTGGAGCTGGGAAGTCGACAGGAGCAGCAGATCGAGGCGTACGTCGACCAGCTGGTCGGGGCCGCGACGGCCATCGTCGAGCGCCGACTCCGGACGCCGCGTGCCTACGACGACGCACTCGGGGCCTGGCTGTGCCGCCAGGACCCGGTCGACGGGGAGTCGCTGGACCCGGAGACGCTCCGCCAGGAGGTGCTGGGACTGCTCATCGCCGGCCACGCCACCGTCACCGCCGGGATGACGTGGGCACTCTACCTGCTTGCCGCCCGCCCCGAGGTACAAGAGCGCATCCGGGTGGAGGCCCGGGAGACGGAACTGCTGGCTCCCCATGGTGAGGCAGCCTGTCAGGTCGCGCTGGGCGAGACACCGGCGACCGAGGACGGCGAGACGTTCATCGCGTCGCTGCCGTACACCCGACGCGTCTGGCAGGAGACGCTCCGCCTCTACCCCTCGCTCCCCGTGTTCGGCCGGACCGCGAAGACCGGGACGAGCGTCGGCGGCGAGGATATCGACGCCGGGACGCACGTGCTCATCAGCCCGTACGTCACCCACCGCAGCCCGGAGTTCTGGGACGACCCTGACACGTTCGACCCGTCACGGTTCGAGGCCGGGCAGGTGGCCGACCGCCACGAACTCGCCTACCTCCCGTTCTCGAAGGGTCGCCACTCATGCCTCGGCGAGAACATCGCCACCACGGAGGCCACGGCCGCCCTCGCGGCCATCTGTTCGACCTACCGGGTCGAGTTCGCTCGCCCTCACGGCACCGACCCCGACGAGTTCGACCCCCACGAGCCACCCGAGGTCGGGCTGGATTCGGCCATCAACCTGCAGCCCGACCGCGATATCCACGTCCGGTTCAGCCCTGTGAACCCTGTCTGAGGGGCAGTGTCGGGTGTAGGCCCACCCAGGGCCGATGACGACTCACTCGCTGACTTCGGTCTTCACGACAGTCGCCGGCCGGGTCGCCAACCGGAGGACTCGGTCGGTCACGCTCCCGAGGAGCGACCGGTACTCGTCCGGCCGCCGCTTCGTGCCGAGGACGATCAGGTCCGCGTCGGTGTCGTCGGCATGCTCGACTATCGTCTCGGCGGGTCGGCCGTGTTGCATCGCCTCGACGACGTCGACCCCGGCAGCATCCGCCTCACCTCGGATCGCCGTGAGGGTCTCCTCGCCGAGTTCCTCGAGCCCGTGTTCGGGTCCCTCGGCCTCGTCGACGTACTCGTCGCCGCTGTACGCGGTTACGATGTCCTCGTCGACGACGTAGAGCACGTGGAGGACCGCATCGTGGGCCGCAGCGAGGTCGATGGCGTGCGATTCGGCCTCGTCGGAGGCGCTCGTCCCGTCGGTCGAAAGCAGAATCCGGTCGTACATCCACTCAGGTCTCCGACGGCCTGTTTTATAAATCCGAATCCAGGTTGCCGCACTCCGGGAAGCACCGACCGTGCGACCGGCACCCACCTACGCGGAACGAGCGAGCGGTCCGCCGGGGGTCTCCACCACTGGGGAGGCTACGAGTCGCTCCGGTGGGTCGTCACTGGCCCGTGGCCGGCGGGCCGCTGGTCACGGACCGGGGGCTCGGAGACGAGGGGTGGGTATCGAGAACCGCGTCAGGAAGTGGAGTTCGGGCCGGCCTCAGGGCCCGAGCTGCAGCACGGCGCTCGCCGCGTCGAAGGCGACGCCGGAGAAGACGCCGATGGCCGGGAGCAGCAGGACCGTCACGACGGCCGCGATGACGACGGCCGCGTACAGCCCCGTCGGGTAGCCACGCGCGTCCATCCCCTCGAGGTTGCCGTTGGGCTCCTCGATCCACATCGCCTTGACGACGCGGGAGTAGTAGAACAGGCTCAGCGCGCTGTTGACAGCCGCGACGAGCGCGAGCCACCAGACGCCCGCGCCGACCGCGCCGGCGAGCAGGTAGTACTTCGAGAGGAAGCCCCCGCCGATAGGGAGCCCCGCCAGCGAGAACATGAAGACGGTCATGGCGACACAGGCGACCGGTGCCTTCGTCGCGAGGCCGTTGTAGTCCTCGAAGGTGCGGCCGACGCCCCAGTACTCGACCATGGCCACGAACAGGAACGCACCCGTGTTCATGAAGCCGTAGACGAGCAGGTGGATCATCCCGGCGCCGAGAACGATCTCGCCGTTGCCGGCACCCGTGAGTGCCGCGAGGCCGATGAGCACGTAGCCGGCATGCCCGACCGAACTGTAGGCGAGCATCCGCTTGACGTTCTCCTGGGTGGCGGCGGCGAAGTTCCCCAGCGTCATCGTCACGACCGCGAGCACCTGGAACAGGAGCACCCAGTCGATGGCCGGCGCGACCGCCTCGATGGGGAACGCGACGATGAAGACGCGGAAGAGGACCACGAAACCGGCCGCCTTCGAGGCCGAGGAGAGGAACGCGCTGACGGGTGCAGGTGCGCCCTCGTAGGCCTCCGGCGCCCAGAAGTGGAACGGGACGGAAGCGGTCTTGAACGCGAAGCCGCCGGCGACCATCAGCACGCCGACGCCGAGGACGCCGCCCAGCCCCGAGAGCGCACCGGCGCTCTGCAGGGCCGCCGCGATCTCCTCCAGCAGCAGGCTGCCGGTGACGCCGTAGACCAGCGAGACGCCGTAGGCGAACACCGCCGAGGAGAGCGCCCCGACGAGGAAGTACTTCATCCCCGCCTCGACGCTGCCCTTGTCGTTCTTGAGGAACGCCACGAGCGCGTACGAGGGGAGCGAGAGCAGCTCCAGCGAGACGAAGATCGTGGCCAGCGAGTTCGCCGCGGCCATCAGCGTCATCCCGGTCGTCGCCAGCATCACGAGGATGTAGTACTCCGCCTGGTACTGCCGACCCTCGAGATAGTCGAGGCTCGCGAGACAGACCAGGGTGGCGACGCTGGTGGCGATGAACATGAAGAACAGCGCCATGGAGTCGACGACGAGCTGGCCGCCGTACAGCGAGACCCCGTCGCCGGCCCCGATGCCGAGCAGCAGGAACGCTCCGGAGACGATCATCGCCGAGACGCTGCCGACGGTGGCCGTGCCCGCGAGGAGGCCGCTGTTCGAGTCGTCCGGGTCGATGCTGTCGAGTACGAACAGGAGCAGCGCGAACACGGCCAGCACCAGGGCCGGCGTGAGCGCCGCCCAGGTCGGTTCGATGGCTGTGGATTGTAGGGGCATCATGGGGAACCACCTCCGAGTTCGATGGCGGCCTCAGCCGTCGCGCCGTCGACGAGCGGGCCGACCGCGTCCGTGATCATCCGGAAGAACAGGTCGTTCGGGAACGTCCCGAGCGCGATGATGACCACGATGAGTACGATGAGCGGCACGACGTCGTGTCGAGCCGCCTTCGTGATCTCGTAGTCGCCGTCGAACTCGAACGGGCCGAACAGCGAGCGCTGCATCGCCCACAGCAGGTAGCCGGCGACGATGACGATACCGAACATCGCCAGTCCGGTCATCACGGCCATGCCGTTGCCGGCGATGACGGTGGACTGGAAGGAGCCGACGAAGATGAAGAACTCCGCGGCGAAGCCGGCCATCAGCGGCAGGCCGGCGTAGGCGAACGCGCCGGCGACGAACGCGCCGACGGTGACGGGCATCTTCTCGGCCAGTCCCGCCATGTCGCCGATCTCGCGCGTGTGCGAGATGTTGTAGATGACGCCGACGCAGGCGAACATCAGGCCCGAGATGAGCCCGTGGCTCACCATCTGGAACGTCGCGCCGCCCATCCCGTAGCTCGTGTAGGCGACGAGCCCCAGGATGACGTATCCCATCGAGGAGACCGACGAGTACGCGACGACGCGCTTCAGGTCGGACTGGGCCAGCGCGAGCAGCGCGCCGTAGATGACGCTGATAACCGCGATGGCCGCGATGGGCACGGCGAGGTTCCGCGCGACCTCCGGCAGCATCGTGAAGTTGAACCGCAGCAGCGCGTACGTCCCCATCTTCAGGAGGACGCCCGCCAGCAGCACGGAGATGGGCGTCGGAGCCTCGACGTGGGCGTCCGGCAGCCACGTGTGGAACGGGACGATGGGCACCTTGACGCCGAACCCGATGAACATCGCGACGAACGCGAGCAGGGCCAGCTGCTCCGGCCCGATGAGGCCACCGGCGAGCGAGCCGAGTTCACCCGCCCGCAACGCCTGCGCGATCTCGGGGAGTGCCAGCGAGTTGATGCTGTCGCCCAGGCCGAACACCAGCCCGAAGAACCCGATGAACAGGACGAGGCTGGCGATGTTCGTGTAGACGAAGAACTTGATGGCGGCGTACTTGCGCCGGGCGCCGCCCCAGATGCCGACGAGGAAGTACATCGGGATGAGGACGGCCTCCCAGAAGACGAACCAGACGAAGAAGTCCAGCGCGCCGAAGACGCCGATGAGACTGGCCTCCAGGAACAGGACCAGCCCGTAGAACTGGTTCTGTCGTTCGGCGATGGGCGTCCACGCCGACATGATGGCCAGCGAGGTCAGCAGCGTCGACAGGACCACCAGCGGCATGCTGATGCCGTCCAGCCCCATGTACCACGAGAGGTCGTAGGGGCCGAGCGTTATCCAGGTGAACTGCTCCTCGAACGCCAGCGAGCCACCCAGCAGCGCGTTGCCGCTCCCGTCGAAGTTGAGGTACATCAGCGCCGAGAGCGCCAGTGGCAGGAGTGACCAGCCGAACGCGAGTTTCCCGGCGTACTCGTCGGGCGCGAAGAAGACGACGACTGCGCCCAGCAGGCAGAGCCCGATGAGGGCCTCGATCATCATGCGAAGACACCCCCGAACCAACCGCCAGCGATGCCAAAGGCGACCAGCAGCACCACGAGACCGAGCGTGATGAGCGCCGCGTAGTTGGAGACGATGCCCGTCTGGATACGGCGCAGGAAGTGCCCGGAGACGAGACTCACGTCGGAGACGCGGTTGACGAGGCCGTCGACGACCCCGTCGTCGAACCGCTTGGCGTTCTTCGCGACGGTCCCCTCGGTGAGGTCCTGCGCGAGCCAGACTTGGTACTCGTCCTGGTAGTAGTTGTTGTAGAGCAAGGTCTTGAGTGAACCGAGCTTCTCGGTGTGTTCCTCGGGCTCGGGACCGCGGTAGAGCGCGAGCGCGACGCCCGCACCGGCCAGCGCCAGGCCCAGCGAGAGGGCTGCCGAGACGAGGATGGAGACGAGCTCACCGCCCGCGAACGTGGCGTTGGCGGTGTACCCCGCGACGTCGTGCAGCAGCGTCGCGTAGTGCTCGCCGTTGAGTCCCTCCGGCCCGTGGTAGAGCCAGTCGTGGAGGAACTCCGGCACGCTGTCCACGACCTTGTGGACCGGCACGAGGTTGATGACGCCGATGACCGCGGCGAGGACCCCCAGAATCGCCAGGGGCACCTTCACGTTCCAGCGAACCGGCTCGGGGTCCTCGGCGAGGTCGGTCCGCGGCTCGCCGTGGAACGTCAGCAGGACCATGCGGAACGTGTAGAAGCCCGTGAAGAACACGGCCAGCAGGCCCATGGCGTACGCGCCCAGCAGGAGCGGGCTCCCGCCGAGGCCGTGGACCAGCGTCTCGTACAGTACCTCGTCCTTCGACCAGAAGCCGGAGAACGGGACGATGCCCGCCAGTGCCAGGCTGCCCGAGAGGAACGCGTAGTAGGTCACGGGCATCTTCTCTTTGAGGCCGCCCATGTCCCACATGTCCTCGTTGTGGTGCATCGCGATGATGACCGAACCGGCACCGAGGAACAGGAGCGCCTTGAAGAACGCGTGTGTGGTCAGGTGGAAGACCCCGGCCACGTAGCCACCGCCACCCAGCCCGAGCATGATGTAGCCGTACTGGGAGATGGTGGAGTAGGCAAGCACCTGCTTGATCTCGTCCTTGACGACGCCCATCGAGGCGGCGAACAGCGCGGTGAAGCCGCCGACGAAGGCGATGATGGCGAGGACGGTCGGAAGCAGGGCGTAGAACCCGTACATCCGGGCGACGAGGTAGACACCGGCCGCGACCATCGTCGCCGCGTGGATGAGCGCCGAGACGGGGGTCGGACCCTCCATCGCGTCCGGCAGCCACGTGTGGAACGGGAACTGGGCGGACTTGCCCATCACGCCGCCCAGCACGAGCAGCCCGAGGACGCCGAACCACGCCTGCGGTGAGAGGCCGAAGAACGTGTTGACCGTCGCGTTACCGGCGATGGCGGCCTCGGCGAGGCCGGGGAACGACTCCTCGACGCCCGGGCCGCCGAACATCCCCGTACCGAAGGTGGCGAAGATGCCGACGACGCCGATGAGGAAGAAGTAGTCACCGAAGCGGGTGACCAGGAACGCCTTCTTCGCCGCGCTCGGCGGGCCCGAGCGGCGGAACCAGAAGCCGATGAGCAGGTACGAACAGAGGCCCACCAGCTCGAAGAACATGAACGCCATCAGGATGTTGTCCGAGAAGACGAAGGCGAGCATGCTCGCCGTGAACAGGCCCAGCTCGGCGTAGTAGCGGGGCAGGCCGGTCTCGTTCTCGTCGTTCATGTAGCCCAGCGAGAAGATGTGGACCAGGAACGCGATGGTCGAGACGATGACCAGCATCAGCGTCGAGAGCTGGTCGAGCAGGATGCCGAACGTCAGCTCGAACGGCACGCCCTCTCCGCCCACCCACGTGTACAGTTCCATGTGGTAGGCGTGCCCGCTCGCGACCTGCGCGAGCATGACCAGCGACAGCAGCAGCGACCCGGCGGTCGCCGCGATTCCGGCGAACGCCCCCTTCTTCGGCATCCGGTCACCGAAGAACAGGGCGACCAGGAACGATACGAACGGCAGCACCGCGATGGCCGGCGCGAACGTGAATATTCCTCCTTCTGCAGCCATGTTACCACCTCAGTGTCGTCGCTTTCGTCACGTCCACGTCCGAGAAGTTGCGATACAGGACGAGGATGATGCCGATGCCGACCGCCACCTCGGCGGCCGCCAGCGCCATCGTGAACAGGCTGAACACCTGCCCGGTCAGGTTCCCGTGGTAGAACGAGAACGCGACGAGGTTGATATTCGCAGCGTTCAGCATCAGCTCGACGCTCATCAGGAACATCAGCGCGTTCCGCCGCGTCAGGATGCCGAACAGGCCGATACAGAACACCGCGGCCGAGAGGACCAGGTAGTACTGGACCGGGACCGCCATCACCGGTCACCCCCGTCCTCGTCGCCCGTGCGCTCCGTGCCGCCGTCGGACTGTCGGTCCGACGAGGCTCGCCCTCCGGGCTCACCGCCATCCGTCCGGAGCGGGAGCGAACCCCCCTCTCGACGGGCGAGCATGACGGCAGCAGCCAGCGCCGCCACCAGCACGAGGTCGATGATCTCGAACGTCACGAGGAATCCCTCGGAGGGGAAGGCCCCCGCGTCGAGGTTGAACATCGCGTAGCCGATGGCGGCGGTGATGGAGCCGTCGCCGGGGAAGCCGGCAGCCCCCCCGAACTCCGCCGTGAGGAACACGGCGGACAGGACGGCGAACAGGACGAGCGACAGCAGGCCGACGACCTGCCGACTGTTTCGCTCCAGTCGTGGGCGACTGGTCATTGGCCGACCACCTCCGTGTCGGCCCCTTGCTCGCGGACCAGCATCACGGCGAACGTGATGAGGACGAGTACCCCACCAACGTACACCAGGATCTGCATCGCCGCGAGGAACTCGGCGCGCAGCATGACGAAGTGGACCGCAACGCTGACGAGCGCCACCCCGAGGAGGAGCGCCGCGTGCCAGATGTCGCGGACCAACACGACGCCCAGCGCGCTCCCCACGGTCACGAGGGCGAACAGCGCGAACGCCAGTGTCTCTGCTAGTGCCATTGTCGTTCCCTTATCCAGAACGGCTTTGAAACTTGCCATCCGCGGGCGCGTGCGTATGTTCTCTCGGAAGTGCCGTATCACCGCCCCAGGTGCGAGAAATCGCCGCCTCGGCCCGGGCCAGGCGTGGCTCCCGCCTCGGCTCCGTCGGCGACCTGTGATGACCAGAGGTGACCAGAAGTGACCTGACTCGGGAGCCGTGGGAATCATGTCGACGGGCCGACCATCGGCCACCCGTGCGAACGACCCTCCACCTCTCCCACGACCATCCGACGCCCCTCCCCGAGTGGGTCGAGGGCGGCGACGTCCGGATGCCGCCCGCACTCGTCCGGCGGCTGGTCAGCGAGTACACCGAGCACGGTGACCGGCTCCTCGACCCCTTCGCCGGCTTCGGAACCACGCTGACGGTCGCGGAGTCACTCGACCGCAAGGCCTGGGGTATCGAGTACGACGCCGACCGCGCCGCCTACGCCTGCGACCGCCTCCGACATCCGGACCGACTCCACCACGGGACGGCCACGGATATCCCCGACGACGTCCCGACACTCGACTGCGTGCTCACCTCGCCACCGTTCATGCACGAGTCCGATGCCCGCGACCCACTCCAGAACCACGACGGCGAGAGCGACTACGAGACGTATCTCGACGACCTCGCGGCCGTGTTCGGGAGCCTCGGGTCACGCTTCCACAGAGACGGGACACTGCTGGTCGAAGCGGCGAACCTGGAACACGACGGTCGGACGACGACGTTCGCCTGGGACCTCGCGGACGCGATTCGGGAGCTCCCGCGCTTCCGGTTCACCGGCGAACACGTCGTCGCCTGGGACGGTGAAACGGGGGCTGATGGCGTCTACGGCTACGGCTACGACCACAGCTACGTGCTGGTCTTCGAGTCCGATATCGCGTGAATCGGGGCACCCCTGGCGAACCGAAGTGGGTGAGTGTTCGGTCGCTGGGCGATGTCGGTCGACAGCTCTGTCCGGACGGCAGCTGGTCGCGCTGCGTGGTCGGTTCGTCACCTCGGGCCTACGGTTCCTGCCAGCCCGATTAAATCGGCCGACATACACGGCAGAAACGGCTTGCCGTGGTCATCTGTCCGCCGAAGCGATGCGAACGACGGCCGTTCTCGTCTGCTGTCTGGTCGTACTGTCGGGATGCAGCGGGCTGACAGGTGGCGGGGAGTACCCACCGGGAACGAACGAGACGCACGTGAACGAGACCGCGCTGGTGATCGGACACCAGTCCGCGCTGGACAACCGGAGCTACACGGTCGTCTCTCGGGTGAACGTGAGCCTGGAGCGGACCCCGGAGAACGTGACGCTACCCCCACGCCAGGGCCGGACGGAGGTCCGTATCGGTACTGGTGGAACCCCGTACCACTCCATCGAGACGCGGGGGAACCGAACCTCGGAGCTCTTCATCGCCAACGGCACGGTCTACCGTCGCGTCGAGACGCCCCACGATGTGGCCTACCGTGTGCTCCGACCCGGCGCCCGCGGGCCGGTGAACGAGACGCTCGGCGCCCCGAACGGGCTAGAACTGTTGGTCGCCCCACCGGACCCGAACTACACCTTCGTCCGACGCGAGGGTGGACTCCTCGGGGAACGCCTGTACGTCTTCCGGGCCGAGAGCACCGGGTTCCCTGGTGAGACCGGCGACGGCTCGGAGACAAACTTCACCGCGACGCTCCGGGTGACCGGCGACGGGGCCATCCGCTCCTACGAGGATTCCATCGCCCTCGGCGAGGGGTCGATGAACCGGACGTTCCGGGTGACGGACATCGGGTCGACAGCGGTGCCCGAACCGGAGTGGCTGGAGGCGGCACGGGCGAACGCGACCGCGCGGTGAGTCAGTTGCAGTCGCCCGAGACGACTGCACTGTCAGTGATATGAAATTTTGACCGATACGTCCATCAGAAACCCATAATATTCCACCTTTATTGATTTATTTTAATAATAGGTGGTTTCTGACCCATCCTGCATACCGCGCCGCAGGCGCGGTTTCACCGGCCGGAGCGCAGCGAGGGCCGGCGTTTTTTCTGAACGTTTTTTGCGGCGAGCGGTGACCGCAGACGGCCGTTCGGGAGAGCGAAGCTCTCCCGCAGCCAATCAGAAATCTTCGATTTCTGAGGACGGCGAAGCCGGCCGGCAAGGCCACCCGAGCCGTCAAAAAAGCTCGCGGTGAAGAAGCTCTACTGGTAGTCGATCTCGCCGTCGCCCTCGCCGATCCACGCGCCGCGGTCCGGTTCGCGCGAGGCGAGCGGGTCGATGTCCTTGTACCAGGGAACGTTCTTCAGTTCCTCCATCGAGTAGGCGAGGTCGTCCTTGGTATCGCCCGTGAACTCGAAGTTCTGGGTGAGCAGGATGGCGTCAACGGGGCAGACCTCCTCGCAGAGCCGGCAGTAGATGCACTGGCCGATGTGGAGGTTGTACTGCTCGCCGTTGCGCTGCTCGTCAGTGACGATCTGGATGGTGTCGTTCGGACAGACGTTCTCGCACTGGCGGCACCAGATGCACCGCTCCTGGGAGAACTTGTGGACGCCGCGGAAGCGCGGCGACACTTCGGGTGTTTCTTCTGGGTACGCGACGGTGAACGTCTCGCCGTCGAGCGCGTGCTTCATCGTCGTGGCCATGGATTTGAGGACGCCTATCATTGTCTTAGACGGTGATTCCCACGATAACGGCCGTGAGGACGAGGTTGGCGAACGACAGCACGAGCATCCCCTTCCAGCCGATCTCGATGAGCTGGTCGATGCGAACCCGGGGGACCGCCGAGCGAGTCCACTGGGTGAACAGGTAGACCGCGACCATCTTGATGATGAACCAGACCACGCCCGGGAGAACCGGACCGGCCGGGCCGCCGAGGAAGATGGTCGCGATGATGGCGCCGCCAAGGAAGATGTGGATGAACTCCGAGAGGTAGCAGAGCACGAAGTAGACCGAGGAGTACTCCGTCTGCCACCCGGCGACGATTTCCGTGGGTGCCTCCGGGATGTCGAAGGGGTTGCGACCCACTTCTGCCAGGTTCGCGGCCATGAACAGGACGAACGCGAACGGGTTGACGAAGGCGTACCACGAGGGGATGTCGATGCCTGCGACCGAGACGAGCGTCGCGGTCTGTGCCTCGACGATGCCGCTCATCTGGAGCGTGCCGGCGAAGATGACCACCGACGCCGCCGTGATGATGAGCGGAATCTCGTAGGCGAGGTTCTGTGCGACCGCGCGCAGGCCCCCGAGCAGGGAGTACTTGTTGTTCGAGGAGTAGCCGGCCATCACCAGCCCGACGCTGGCGATGGAGGCGACCGCGAAGACGTAGGCCAGGCCGACCTCGGGGTCGGCGATCTGGAGGCCGTTCCCCATCGGGATGACCGCGAAGCCCAGCAGCGCCGAGCCGGCCATGACGATGGGTGCGATGTCCCACGCCGGGCGGTCGACGCCCTCCGGAACGACGAGTTCCTTCGACAGGAGCCGGACGGCGTCGGCCACGATGATGAGCAGGCCGTACGGGCCGTGCCGGTTGACTGCGATTCGGTCCGTGAATGCGGCGGTGATCTTCCGCTTGCCCCAGATACCGGACACCGCGACGAGCCCTAGCAGGGCCGCCGCGATGACCGACGAGGCGATGAGCGCCGCGACGAACTCGAACGCCGGGCCGTCCGGGAGCCCGAGCAGGTTCTTGAGCAGCGTCGGCAGTGGCGTACCGCCCTGCAGTGCGACCGTCGGGAGGCTCACCGGTCCACCTCCCCGAGGACGATGTCCAGCGAGCCCAGCGACGCGATGAGGTCGGGGATGTACTCACCCTCGCTCATCTCGGGCAGGGTCTGCAGGTTCGAGAAGCACGGCGACCGGATCTTGAACCGTGCCGGGGTGCTGGTTCCGTCCGAGCGGATGTAGATGCCGAGTTCACCTTTCGCGCCCTCGACCGAGCGGTAGATCTCCGTGTCCGGCTCGGGCTTGAGGGTGCGCGGCACGTTCGACTGGATGGTGCGCTCCTCCTCGGGCCAGTCCTCGAGCAGGTCGACGCACTGCTGGATGATCTTCGCGGACTCCTCGACCTCCTGCATCCGGACGAGAACGCGCGCGTAGTTGTCGCAGCCGTCCTCGGTCACGACGTCCCAGTCCAGCTCGTCGTAGTAGCCGTACGGGTCGTCGCGCCGGAGGTCGTAGTCGATGCCGGAGCCACGGGCGACCGGCCCGGTTGCGCCGTACTGCTTGGCGACCTCGGGCTCGAGGACGCCGGTGTCGACACACCGCATCTGGAAGATCTCGTTCGACGTGATGAGGTTGTGGTACTCCTCCAGGCGCTCCGGGAGGTCGTCCAGCAGGTCCCGGGTCTTCTCGAAGAACTCCTCGCGGGGCTCGGGCAGGTCCCACGCGACGCCACCCAGCCGGAGGTAGTTGAACATGAGCCGCTGGCCGGTCAGGTCCTCCAGCAGGTTCTGCATGTTCTCGCGGTCCTGCATCGCGTACATGAAGATGGCCGTGAAGTCGCCGTAGACGTCCAGCGCGAACGTCGCGACCGCGAGCATGTGGCTCGCGATGCGACACATCTCCGCGGACATGGTCCGGATGACCTGTGCGTACTCTGGCACGTCGATGTCCGCGAGGTCCTCGGCCGTGCGGGCGTACGCCCACTCGTTGAGGATACCGGCCGAGATGTAGTCCCAGCGGTCGGGGTACGGCATTATCTGGTGCCGGTAGTTCCCCTGCTGGCAGAGCTGCTCCTCGCACCGGTGGAGGTAGCCGATGTCGGATTCGACGTCGGCGACCGTCTCGCCGTCCAGCGTCGTCTTCAGGTGCAGGACGCCGTGGGTGGCGGGGTGGTGGGGGCCGATGTTGAGGAACATCGTGTCCGAGTTCTCCCCGCCCCGGTGGTCGTCCTGCAGCGGGTTCGCGTGCTCGCGGAGACTGACGACCTGGGGCTGCTCCTGGTTGTAGTCCTTGCGCAGCGGGTGGCCCTGCCACGTCTCCGGCAGGAGGATACGGCGCATGTCCGGGTGGTCGTCGTACTCGATGCCGACGAGGTCGTAGGCCTCGCGCTCGTGCCAATCGGCGGTCCGGTACGCCGCGTTGCCGGACTGGCTGACCGGGTCGTCACGCGAGGTGGGCACGACGACGCCGACCTCCTGGGTCGGGTCGTCGTACTTCCGGAGGTGGTAGATGGACTCGTAGCGGTCCTCGTACTCCTGTGCGGTGACGCAGGAACAGTGGTCGAAGCCGGCCTCGTCGCGGAGCGTGATGAGCGCTTCCGCCACGTCGTCCGGCCGGACGACGAACGCCTCGGCGTTGATGTGGGACTCGCGGCCGATGGCCAGGTCGCCCAGCAGCGCTTCGAGCGCGTCGTAGTCGAGGCCGGCGGCGGTCTCGCCGACCGGTTCCGCCTCGGCCTCGGGTTTGGTAGGGTCTTCCAGGCTCATGGTATCAGGGCGAGTCCGCCCAGTTGTACCGCATGACGAGGTCCTCCTCGTCGATCTGGTCGGCGAGGTGCTGTACGAGTTCGTCGCCCTCGAGGTCGCCGAACTGCTCCAGTTCGTACGGCTTGACGGTGACGGGGGCGCTCTCGCCGTTGGCGATGCGCTCCTGCAGTTTGGCGACGCCGTAGACCAGCGCCTCGGGCCGCGGCGGGCAGCCGGGGACGTGGATGTCCACCGGGATGACCTCTTCCGCGCCCTTGATGACGTTGTAGCCCTCCTGGAAGGGGCCGCCGGAGATGGTACAGGAGCCCATCCCGACGACGAACTTCGGCTCGGGCATCTGGTCGTAGACGCGCTTCATCCGCGGGGCGAACTTCGAGACGATGGTCCCTGGAACGATGATGACGTCCGCCTGTCGTGGGGACGCCCGGGGCACGCCGGCCCCGAAGCGGTCGAGGTCGTGCTTGACCGCGTAGGTGTGCATCATCTCGATGCTGCAGCAGGCGATGCCGAACTGCAGCATGAACATCGAGGAGCCCCGGACCCAGTTCATGAACTTGTCGAACTTTGTGAGGATGAACGGGGTGGAGCCGAACGCCTCGCGGAGCTTCGAGTTGAAGCGGGAGTCGACGCCGTCGCCCATGCGGGCTTCCTGCGTCGACTCTGTCGGTGTGGTGTTGTCGGAACTCATTGGTTTAGTCAGCCGATTGTCCGGTTTCGCCGCGTGGGCTCGCGACCCAGCGGACGGCGCCGTTGCGCCACGCCCAGGCGAGTCCGATAACCAGGACACCGATGAATATCAGCATCGGCAGCAGCGCGCTCGCCAGACCGAACTGGCTCACGGCGTCCCGGTAGATGACCGTCCACGGGAAGATGAGGACGGTCTCGATGTCGAAGATGACGAACAACAGCGCGACCATGTAGTACTGGATGTTGAAGCGGATGCGCGTGTTGCCCGTCGGAATCTCGCCGGACTCGTAGACGGCTCGTTTTCCCTGCTCGGGCACGCTCGGGCGGAGGAGTGCGGAGACGGCGATCATCGTCAGGGGAATCGCCACCCCCACGACCGCTAGCGCCCCGATAGCGATCCATGGATTGCTCACGACTATCACTGGCGGCTAAGGAACCCCCGTACATAAGAGTTGATAACGCCGTCGTCGGCGGAATCACGCCCCTCAACCGTGGAATCAGTGGTCCCGTGGGACCGCCGGTGCAGTGCCCGGAATCACCTGTTCACTCACGCTCGGCCCGGAACCTGGCGGTCCCCGACTCGTGGAGGTCCCGGGACACCTCGCCCACACCCTGCTGCAGGCGCTCGTGGTAGTCGACGAGTCGGTCGCGCAGCTCGTCGTGTTCACGGGCCAGCGTCTGGACCGCCGACAGCGCGGCGTTGAACGATTTCCCCGCGTCGACGGCCACGATGGGCGCGCCCGTCGGCATCCCAAGCACGCTGCTCACCGACTTCTCCTGGACCGGCACGCCGACCACCGGGAGCGGGTACGCAAGGCTGGCGGTCATGTTCGGCAGGTCGGCGCTCTTGCCGCCCGCCCCCGCGATGATGACATCGAGGCCGCGGTCCTCGGCGGTCTCGGCGTAGGCGTACATCAGCCCGGGTGTCCGGTGGGCGCTGACGACGTAGGTCTCGAACGTGTAGCGGGTCTCGGGCGGGTTCTCGACGTCGGTCACCTCCTCGAAGCCGAGTTCGGTCAGGGCCTCGTACGCCCCGTACATCGTATCGAGGTCCGAATCCGAACCCATCACGATGCCGACCTCGGGGGTATCCTCGGCCGGGCGGTCCCGTTCTGCCTCGTCGTGGAGGTCGTCGACCAGCGACTGCACTGACTCCGGTGTACTCATACGCGCTTCCGCGAGGGGGTGGCTCCTGTCGTTTGCGGTCCGCGACGGCGCCGACAGACGGACGTCGGACGCACCACCGGACCTATACTGCTGGGACCCACCCGACAGGGTATGGGAACCGCCACCACGAACGAGGAGGGGTCCGTGGAGGGTGGGGTGGCGGACGGCGACGCATCGGGACACGACCACGACACGGAGGGCCCGGCCCACCCATGGTTCGCTCGGCTGTACGACCCGGTGATGCGGGCCTCCGAGGCGAAGCTGTTCCCGCCACACCGGGAGTATCTCGCCCGCGACCTCTCGGGAGACGTACTCGATCTCGGGGCGGGCACCGGGGCGATGCTGCCCTACTACGAGACGGCCATCCAGTCGGGCGAGGCAACCATCACCGTCCTCGAGCCGGACCCGCACATGCGCAAACAGGCCGTTGCGGAGGCCCGGCGCCTCGATATCGACGTACGGGTGAGCGACGCACGCGCGGAGTCGCTCCCCTTCCCGGACGACTCGTTCGACGTGGTGGTCGCGTCGATGGTCTTCTGCACGATTCCGGACCCGGCGGCGGCACTCGACGAGGTCGCCCGGGTGCTCCGCCCCGGCGGGGAGCTCCGGTTCCTCGAACACGTCGCTGAGGAGGGCTGGCGACGCCTCGCTCAGCGGGCGCTCGCGCCACTCTGGAGCCGGTTCGCGGGCGGCTGCCGTCTCACTCGCCGCACGGGCGACCAGTTCAGCGACCACGCTGCGTTCACCGTGCTCGACATCCAGCGTCAGCACCTCGGCGTCTTCCCGGTCCGGCCGTTCGTCAGGGGGACGCTGGAGCGACGCGACTCCATCGAGGAGTTCGGTGCCGACCCCTCGGTCCGGGAACGCGTCCGGGAGGCGGTCGATGCCGCACGGAGCCGTCTGGAACGGAGTTAGGTACCCGGCTACAACCGGCAGAAACGGTAAACAACGGGCCGAAACGCCCGAATCGTTGTCGGTGACACAAGGTTTAATCCCGACGCCTCAGATTGCGGGACGTTACATGGTCATTCCGACGCCAGACAGCGGCGTGCTGAAGCGCATCTACGCGAACCTGGTCGGCTCGGGGGGGCGGTTCTCCCTGGATATCCCGGACCGCATCCTGCAGCGGCTCTACACCTACGGGAGTCTGAAGGATACGGACCGCGGGGCCGAATTCGAGATAAAGAACCGGCTCCAGGACGCGAAGGTGACAGGCGTCTCCCGGGTCGTCATCAACCGACAGCGGATCGACCTCGAGGACGTCCGTGTCGTGACAGCCGACGAGAAGGAGTACACGCTCGACGAGATCGACGAGGACCAGCCCATCAACTTCCCCGTGGGGCGGACCGTCGTCATCGTCATCGAGGGGGTGGACCTGAGCACGGGCGAACACGAGATCGATATCGACTTCCAGGCCGACCCGTTCGGCGAGCTCACGCTGGAGGTCACCGACACCATCCGCGACGAGGAGACGGTTGGGGGCATCCCCCGCGACGACGAGGACAACTACTCCGAGTCCGCCATCGCGGAGCGCCACGAGTACCTCGAGGAGGAGACAGGCGTCGACCTCGAACACGTCCCCGGGAACTCCTTCGACCCCCACGAGACCGAGGGGAACGTCGAGAACTTCATCGGCGTCGCCCAGATGCCGCTCGGCGTCGCCGGGCCCGTCCAGGTCAACGGCGAGCACGCCGACGGCGAGTACCCCATCCCGCTCGCGACGACCGAGGGGACGCTCGTCGCCTCGTACTCGCGTGGCATGAAGGCCATCAACCTCTCGGGCGGCGCGAAGACGACCGTCGTCGACGACAACATGAACCGGGCGCCGGTGTTCGTCTTCGAGGACGCCCGGAACGCGCGTGACTTCCGCGACTGGGTGTTCGAGCACATGGAGACCATCCGGGAGAAGGCGGAGGAGACCTCCTCGGTCGCCGAGCTCGTCCGCATCGAGGACTACATGACGAACAACCACGTCCACCTCCGATTCGATTACACCACGGGCGACGCCGCCGGCCAGAACATGGTGGGGAAGGCGACGTTCGCGGCCTGTAACTGGATGCTCTCGGAGTACTCGGGCTACGTGGAGAACTTCTACCTGGAGGGCAACTTCGCGACCGACAAGAAGGCTTCCAAGATCAACGACCTGCAGACCCGTGGCAAGCGCGTCACCGCCGAGACCACGCTCTCGGAGCAGACGATGCTCCACCACCTCGGCGTCGAACCCAGTGCCATCCACCATCACGGACAGGTCGCCACCCTCGGCTCGTTCTTCTCGGGCGCGAACACGAACGGCGCTCACCCGGCCAACGGGCTCGCTTCGCTGTTCATCGCCTGTGGCCAGGACGAGGCCAACGTCGCCGAATCGTCGGCGGCGATGGTCAACACCACGCTGCTCGACGACAACTCCCTGCACGTCTCGGTCACCATCCCGTCGCTCATCGTCGCGACGTACGGTGGCGGGACGGGGCTGCCGACCCAGCGGGAGTGTCTCTCGATGCTGGACTGTGACGGCGCCGGCAACGTGAACAAGTTCGCCGAAATCGCAGCAGCGACCGTCCTCGCGGGCGAGCTGTCGCTGGCCTCGGCCATCTCGGCGTCGGACTGGGTCACCAGCCACGACGAACTCGGTCGGAACCGGTAGGCCATCGACCGCCGCGGGGTGTGAACGCATCCCGACCCCCCAGGAAGCACTTATCCCTGCATCGCCTCGGGTCACGTATGAGCCGGAGCCCTCCATCCAGCGACGACCGGCGTGACGCCGCCGAGGCCGCGGTCGAGCAGGTCAGGCGTACCCTGGCCGTCCGGAACCGCTCGGCCGACCGCAACGAGGAGTGACCGCCCCGGGACTGTCCCCAGCACGACCTCGATACGACCATCGAACCGTGACCCGGAGACGTCCCGGAAGTCAGCTCTCGACCTGTAGGTCGTCCCAGAACATGTGGCAGGACTCCGTTCGCCAGCCCTGCTCCATGGTGAACCCGGCGAGACGAAGGGTCTCTATGTCGGTACCGACCGCGAGCGTGGCGTCCGTGGTCTCGGCGATCCCGGACTGCTGGTCGGTGAACGTGACCGATGCGGTGCCAGCCGCCCAGTCGAGGGCGACCGTGGTCCGGACCCAGCGGTCGTAGCCGTCCCCGTCGGACAGCTCGGTGGTGCCGTCCCTGTCCTCGACGAACCACGTCGGGTTGTCGGTACCGACGCCCAGTTCGACCTCGCCGTCGCTGTTCACCAGCCGCAGGCCGCCGCCGAAGCTCGCCGCCCGCTCGTACCAGTAGTGGTCGACCCGGGTCGGCTGTTGTCCACCGGCGAGGCGCTCGGGCGTCGCCGTCGCGAGCGTCCCGATGTAGTCGCCGGTGTCCGGACCGCCGGCCGTGATGCCGCCACTGTACGTCCCGGCGTACGCGACGTCGTCCCGCTGGCCCCACTCCTGGCGCTCGACGGTCCACGCCGCGAGGTCGCCCTCGAACCCGTACGTACCGTCATCCTCCACCGGTGTCATCTCCTCGGCTTCGGGCGTGGCGGTCGGCGTCCCCGGCGCCCGGAGCATCGGTGCCGGGTCGTCGATCTCGTAGACCTGGAAGCGACCGGACTCCATCACGAGCTGGAATCTGGTCGTGAACTCCGAGGTCGACCCGTCCCGGTCGCGCAGTTCGAGGCGGACCTGCACCACCACGCTCGACCCCGCCCTGGCGACCCCCTGCGGCGTGATGGTCGGCAGGTCGTAGCGCGCCAGTAGCTCCGGCCCGACGCGCTCTTTCACTGGTGCCCCCCGGGAGAGCGTCGCCCGCAGCGCCTCGTAGTCGTCGGTGTTGTAGGCGGCGGCGAAGCGGGCGACGACATCGAACGCACGCTGTCCGAGGCTCCTGGTCTCCGTTCCGGTCGCCGTCGCCGTGCCGTCCCGCCTGTCCGCTACCTCCCCCTCCAGCC